>CAZSRB010000018.1:18881-30544 GCA_964609065.1 uncultured Acidibacter sp.
TAATCAAAATGCGGTTGGTATTCCTCGCCCACTCGGTATCGCAGCACTTGTAGCGCTTCGCCGTTCTCATAGGGCCAACGCAGGAGCGCGGCGATCCGTCTCTCAATCCGCTCGATCAACGGTGTTTCAGCGCGCTGAAAATTCATGCCACTACTGGTGCGACCCTCGTCCCGACGAGTGCTGCCGCTTTGCATATCGATGACTTCAGAGGCCTCAATCCGTTTGCGGGCGAGCTCAATGAGTTGATCACATTCTTGAGTGCTCAAAAAATTCCGAAACACGACGATCCGCGGTCGGGTGAGGGCGAGCTGTACTTCGATATCTTGATCTTTGAGATCACGCTCTGGACGCTGCAAGATCGCAGGCCATTCGCGATCAAGTGGATCAGGTACCTTGGTGAGCGTAGGCGTGTTCTTTGAAGACTTGAGTTCTGTGAGTCGTGCCTGCAGCAGGGTGGTCAAAGCCGATACCGCGGTGTCTTCATCAAAGCCTTGAGCCATCAACTCATCCAGCAGCGTATCCGGCGATTCGCCTGCACTAATACGCGCAATCAGTCGCTCGCGTAGTGGCTCATCAAAGATAAGAGCTTGCGAGGGTGGGGTGTTTGCAGCAGTCATGATCGTCAAAGCATAGAGTCCGTGTGCGGTGCTGTCCAAGGCACTGTCCCGTTGTCCAAGGCGTCGTCCAAGGCGCCACCGGTGAATGGCCTCGCAGCCGCCATCGTCACATTGTCATCTTCCGGTCATCGCGCTGTCACATGTGCGCTCTATAACAGTGACCGTTGGCACGGCTCATCGACGGAGTGACCGCGGGTCATCTGTCGAGCCTTCACATGACACCCACGCTCGGCGGCGCAAAGGCCCCAACGGAGTTCTTGACCATGAACAGTGTTTCTAAGCATCGCAATCTCTTGTTTCTCGCCGCCTCCGTGGCGGTGCTCAGCGCGTGTGGCGCTGAAGAAATCGTCTCGCCTGGGACGGGCGGCGATATCAATATCACCAATAACACGCCGGCTCCGCCGCCGCCTCCGCCGCCGCCAGCCGGTCCGACGCTGGTGACGCCTGCGGGTGGATGCCCGACCATCGATAACCCGGTGGGTCTGCGTGACGCGGGCACCGTGACCGGCCCGACGGGCGAATACCGCAACTGCGAGTTGCCCTCACGCTTCACCAAGAGCAGCCGCCTGCCGCAGATCGATGGCCTCGTCTACTCGCTCGGCGGCCGCGTCGATGTGGGTGAGGACTTGGGTCCCTCGGGTGGTTCGGGCGTGACCCTCACGATTGACCCGGGTGTGGTGGTCTTTGGTGCGACCGGTGTGTCGTGGCTTGCCGTCAATCGCGGTAACAAGATCAATGCGACTGGGACGGCGACGGACCCCATTATCTTCACAAGTCGTGACAACGTGCTGGGCTTGGCGAGCGATGAGTCGCAGGGTCAGTGGGGCGGTGTCGTACTGCTCGGTCGCGCACCCTTAACCGATTGCGTAGTACCCAATGCGGCGCCGGGTAGTGCCGATTGCTTCCGTGACACCGAAGGTGCGGCTGAGCCTGCTTACGGCGGTGGTGCTACCGCTGATGACAATAGCGGCACGATGAAGTACGTGCAGATCCGATACTCAGGCTATGTGCTCTCGGGTAACAACGAGCTGCAGGCTTTGACGACGGTGGGTGTGGGTAGCGGCACGACGCTTCAATATATCCAGTCGCACAACAGCTCGGACGACGGTGTCGAATTCTTTGGCGGTACCCATAATGTCAAGCATATGGTGGTCACCGGCGCTGACGATGATACGGTCGATTTGGATACGGGCTATCGCGGTTTGATCCAATATTTGATCGGTGTTCAGAAGACGGCGGGCAACCCTGACTCCATGATTGAGCTCGATTCGACCAACAGCAACGAAAACCAGACCCCGCGTACTTACATGCGGATCGCGAACTTCACGATGGTGCACAAAAACGCCGCAGCGGGTAACAGCTCTGCCTGGCGTTATCGTGGTGGTGCGGACGTGTCGCTCGTCAACGGTGTGCTGACGACACCGATCTCCTGCCTGCGTCTGGATGGCGCGAACATGATCACGACGGATGAGGCCATCCAAAAAGTCGGCGCTCCGGAGTTCCGCTCGGTGGCCATGCAATGCGGCACGCGGCCGTTCCGCGGCTCCAACGGGCTGACGGATGACCAGGTCGCTGCGACCTTCAATGTCGAGGGTCGTAACAACACAGCCACGCTCACGGCGACCTTGAGCAACGTGTTCGTGAATGGTGCGAATGAGGCGGCTGTCACGGCAACCGACCCGGCGACCGTCAACGAGGGCTTCGAGACCACCGATTATGTCGGTGCGGTCAAAGATGCCAACGACACCTGGTACGCCGGCTGGACCTGTAACTCGGTCACGGCGAACTTTGGTTCGACGAGTAAGGCCTGCACGACCATCCCTTAATCGGATGGGGTTGAGCTGAAAAGGGTGGGTCGCGGCGGCACCTAACGCCGCGACCCATCGTGCAGAAGACTGCTGAGAACGAGGACGACCATGGATCACCTGCTTGCCGGCTCCAAGACCTTTTGGTTGAGCGTTGCATTGACGCTCCCAGCTGTTGCGGTGGCCCAAAATGCGGCCCCCGAAAACCCACCCACTGCGACGCCTGAAGCGGCAACGCCTGAAACGACAGACACCCCGGATGAATCGGTCGTTGATGTCGTTGACATCGATATTGCCGGCGAAATCGTGGTGGTCGGGCGTCGAGATCGAAATATTCAGCAGGCGACGACCCAAGTCATCTCGGTGCTCTCGGCCGCTGACATCGCGCGAACGGGCGATGGCGATGTCGCTGGAGCCTTAAGCCGCGTCACGGGCTTGAGTCTCGGTAACAACGGCTTTGTGTATGTTCGGGGTCTCGGCGATCGATACTCGCAAGCGTTTCTCAACGGGTCGCCCTTACCGAGTCCTGAGCCGCTGCGCCGCGCAGTCCCGCTTGATATTTTTCCGACCGATATCATCGCGTCTTCATTGGTTCAAAAAAGCTACTCGGCCAACTTGCCGGGTGAATTTGGCGGCGGCCTGATTAACCTGACGACGCTCGCCGTTCCAGAGGAACCCTTTCTCAATCTGAGTTTTAGCGTGAGCGGTGATAGCGAGACTACGCAACAGCTCGGTTACGATCACTTCGGCAGTAAGTACGATGCCACGGGTGTAGAAAGTGGGGTGCGTGACATGCCACCCGCGCTACGCACATTTATCGCCACCGGCGAGCGCTTGAGCGCCGGTGGCGTCAATAGCGGCAACATCGTTCGTCAGTTGATGAACACCCGCGTCGGTCTCGTCCAGCGCATCGATGAAATGCCCGCCAACATGTCAGCGAGTGTGACCGGCGGTACGTCGCGTCTGTTAGGCGATGGCGAGGTCGGTTTTGTCGCCACCGCTGGGTACAGCTATGGCTGGCGCACGCGCGATATCTTAGAGCAGACCCCCGCGTCCCTCGATTTATCGACCGTCGACAAAGATTACCGTAAAGTCGCGAGTGAAAATCGCATCGTCGTGAACGGTCTTTTTGGGCTCGGCTACCAAGACGATGAGGGTAATAAGCTTCGTTGGACGAACCTCATCGTGCGCGATACGGTCAAGCGAACGAGTCTCGCTGAAGGTAAGCAGAACAACCAACGCCCCACCTTTGACTTTTTGGAGCAGGAAACGGGCTGGTATGAGCGTCAGGTCGTCTCCACGCAACTCAGTATGGGCCTGAACTTTGAGCCTCTCAAAGTCGATGCCCGCTTAGCGTTCGCAAATTCAACCCGTAACGCGCCCTTTGAGCTCGGTATCGGCTACTCACGCTCCAATATCGATGAGAGTCCGTATGGGGCCTACTATCTCAACCGTTTGGATAATGGTCAGACGGGCTATGCCAAGGTCGCTTTCGCGGACTTGAGCGAGGATCTGCTGTCATTTGGTCTCGACTTCACCTACGAATTTGCCCCAGGCGTCGTGGGCTCCGCCGGCTTTGAGTACGGTAAGACGGATCGTGACTCGACCCGTCGCGAGTTTTTGATTCTCGCGCCCTCGACCTTGCCGACGGGCGTGGGCTTGTTGCGCCCTGACTTATTACTCGGTGGCGCAGCAGTCGAATATTTTGATATCGGTATGGTGGAATCTACCGAGACCGATCCCGCGTTCACAGCCTCTCTTGAGACGACCGCCGCCTATGCGCAGATCCAAGCAGAGCTCGCCGAAGGCTTGGAGCTGAGTGTTGGAGCGCGCTTTGAAGACGGCACGCAAGAGGTCGCGCCTTTGCAGGTTTTTAAGACTCCAAGCGCATCGACTGCTGGGACCGCGCTCAATAACGACTACGTGTTGCCCGCGCTGACGTTGACCTACAAGTTTGCCGACAACATGCAGATCCGCCTGAACGGGTCACAAACGATTGCCCGCCCGCAGTTTCGTGAGCTGATGTTCCAGTCGTACTACGATCCGGAGACGAATCGGGCGTATCGGGGTAACCCTTTACTGGTGGATAGCGAGTTTACAAACGCCGAGCTGCGCTATGAGTGGTACTTTGCGCCGGAGCAGCGTTTGTCTCTCGCCGCGTTCTACAAGGATATCGATAAGCCGATCGAATCTTTCACGAGCTTTAGCGATAACACGCCCATCACGAGTTACGCGAATGCGCCAAAGGCGAACCTCACTGGTTTTGAGTTAGAACTGCAGAAATATTTTGACTTAGACCTTGCCTTCGATAGTCCCTTCTTTGCCTCCCGCCGTGGAGTCGTCATCGCCAACTACACCTGGTCGGATTCAAAGATCGAGGTGGGCGATGGCGATACCACGGAATTTTTTGGGATTACGGCGCAGCCAGCGAGCAACTTCTTCAACGATGGTTCACCGTTAACGGGTCAGTCAAACCACTTAGTGAACGTACAGTTTGGTCTTGAGGATCAGGATTCGCTCTCGCAGCAGACGTTGCTGATCTCGTACGCGAGCGATCGCGCCTTTAGTCGCGGTGCGGCAGGACTACCCGATGTGGTGGAGTCACCCGGGATCATGGTGGACTTTGTGGTCCGGCAAGGCGTGCGCTGGTTCGGCCAGGACTTAGAGCTGAAGTTCGAGGCGCGAAATCTGCTCGAGACGAAGTACGAGGAGTTCCAGGAGCGGGCCGGTAACAAAGTGTTCTTCAACCGCTACGACAGCGGGGTGAAGCTCTCTGCATCGGTGTCTGCGAAGTTCTAACCCGCGAGTTCGGTCCGGCGTCAAACAAACGACGCGAGCGGCCCGCCGCATAGGACTCATGGCCACGCCTAGATCATGCTAGGCGTGGCCGTATCATATTGGGGACTCAATGCTCGGTGACCTCTGATGATTCACATCCTCGTTTTGTGTACCCATAATTCTGCCCGTAGCATCCTCGCCGAGGGCATGCTCAATCATTGGGCGAAGCAACTGGGCAAAGATGTTCGGGCGTATAGCGCCGGCAGTATGCCAAGCGGACGAATCAATCCTCTCGCGCTCGCTGTTCTACAGGACGCCGGTGTCGATACCTCGGGACTCAGAAGTAAGAGCTGGGATGAGTTCGCGGCGGGCGACTCACCGGCGCTTTCGATTGTCATGACGGTCTGCGATAACGCAGCAGCGGAAGCGTGCCCCCTATTCACGGGGCAAGCGGGCGATCCACCGGTCAAAGTTCACTGGGGATATCCGGACCCGTCGAGCGCAGACGGCGATGATGACGCGAAGCGTCGCGCATTCGAATTGACTCGACAGGCGATCGGTTATCGGATGCTACAGCTTCTGCAGTTACCACTCGCCTCCATGGGGCGTTCGGAGCTCGCCACCGCGTTACAGGACATCGGTAGATCGTGAGTGAAGCCGTGATACCGATCACGGCAGTCAACCGTAGCCAACACGGGCGCGAAGAGAGCGCGTCGTGCGTCAGGCCGACAGAGTCACCGGTGAGTAGAGTAGCTACGCAGGCTCTGCTACCAACTTGACACCCAGAGCGGCACAGACTTTTGAAACGGTGTCAAACCTCGGCTGGGCATCTGCCCGCAAAGCTTTGTACAGCGCTTCGCGAGCTAGACCAGTTGACTTCGCGATCTCGGTCATGCCGCGCGCTTTGGCGATATCCCCCAACGTCGCTGCAAGCAATGCTGGGTCATTTTGCTCAATCACCATCGTCAAATATTCGGCGATAGACGTCTCGTCGTTGAGGTATTTAGAAACATCGAATTCCGGCAAGTCGGATGGTTTAATCTTTCGCTTCGGCATCGTCACTCGTCCTCTGAAAGCCATGTCGCGCGCTGCTGGGCAACCCTAATATCACGTGCTTGAGTCGACTTATCTCCGCCGCCTAACATCACTATTAGCTGTCGGCCCTTGCGAACATAGTACAGACGCCAACCACATCCGAAATGCTCCCGCATTTCCCAGACGCCATCGCCAACAGCCCTCACATCACCCAGATTACCTAGGGTGGCCCGCCGAAGTCGTAGAACCAGCCGGCGTTGAACTGTTTTGTCCTGAAGTTCGTCAAGCCAAACATCAAACTGAGGCAGGGTACGGACGACGTACATACCAGCAAATCGTAATCGATCGATTACGGATTTTCAAGTGACTCGCCCGCTAGACTAATCCGTCGAACGCAAGAGCTCATTAATCGAGGTCTTGGCGCGGGTTTGTGCATCGACCTTCTTCACGATGATGGCAGCGTAAAGCGCATGCGAGCCATCTTTGGAAGGAAGCGTCCCAGGGACAACCACCGAGCCTGCAGGGACGCGGCCGCGCAGGATTTCGCCCGTTTCGCGATCAAAGATTCGGGTGCTTTGACCGATAAAAACGCCCATCGAAATGACAGAGCCTTCTTCGACGATCACACCTTCGACGATTTCGGAGCGGGCGCCGATGAAGCAGTTGTCCTCGATGATGGTGGGCGAGGCTTGTAGTGGTTCCAATACGCCGCCGATGCCGACGCCACCGGAAAGATGGACATTCTTGCCGATTTGAGCGCAGGAGCCGACGGTCGCCCAAGTGTCGACCATGGTGCCTGCATCGACGTAGGCGCCAATGTTGACGTACGACGGCATCAGCACCACGTCGGGACCGATGAAGCTGCCTTTGCGCACCAGAGCGTGTGGCACCACGCGGCTGCCACTCTCACGTAGCGCCGTATCATCCCACGCAGAGTACTTTAGAGGGACTTTGTCAAAGAAACGGGTGTAGCTGCCCTCGATAACGCGATTATCGTACGCACGAAAATAGAGTAGAACCGCTTTTTTGAGCCACTCGTTGACCTGCCAGCCTGATGCCGTCTTCGAGGCTACACGAGCTGCGCCCGAATCCAATAGGTCCATCACCTCATCGAGGGCGACTTTAAGCTCGCGCGAGATACTTTGCGGCGTGATCTCGGCACGATGCTCGAACGCCTTTTCGATCAGTGTCTGTAAATCTGCGTAGGGGTGGGTCATGACTCTCATCCTTGAAGTTGTCGACGAATACGGTGGGCCGCTTCGATACAGTCTTCGAGACTGGCGACCAAAGAAATACGAACCCGGCCTTGTCCGGGATTAGTGTGAGTGGTGCTCGGGCCTGAGCCTAGGCTCGGGCGGGCGAGATAGCTTCCGGGTACCACCGTGATGTGCTGATCGACGAAGAGATCGCGCACGAAGCCCTCGTCATCGCCGCTCCAGCGACCCCCCACGTTCATCCAAAGATAAAAACCACCCGCTGGAATTTCGATGTCGGCCACGTCCTGCAAGATCTCCTGAACCGCACGGAACTTCGCACGATAAGCATCGCGGTTGGCGAGTACATGCGCATCATCCGCCCAGGCGAGGGTGCTCGCCACTTGCGTGGGTGGCGGCATCGAGCAGCCGTGGTAGGTACGATACAGCAAAAAGTCTTTGATCAGACGCGCATCGCCCGCGACGAATCCTGAGCGTAATCCCGGGAGATTCGAGCGTTTGGAGAGGCTATGAAAGACCAAGCAACGTGAAAAGTCTTGCCGTCCCGAGCGCCAAGCGGCGCCCAATAAAGAGGGTGGCGGTGATGTCTCATCAAAGAAAATCTCGGCGTAACATTCATCTGTCACGACGATGAAATCATGCTTGTCGGCGAGGTCGAGTGCATGTGCGAGCTGGGCTTCACTCATGACGGCGCCTGCTGGGTTACCGGGGCTGCAAAGATAAAGGAGTTGCACCCGATCCCAGGTGTCAGATGAGATCTGATCGAGATCGGGCAGAAAGCCTTGCTCGGCAGGCGTATCGAGAAATAGCGGCTCGGCCCCTGCCAGTAAAGCGGCACCCTCATAGATTTGATAGAAGGGATTTGGCATGGCCACAAGCGGCGGGCGCCCCTCGCGATCTGGCGTGGGATCAATGACCGCTTGAGCGATGGCAAAGAGCGCCTCGCGCGTGCCATTGACGGGTATCACGTGGGTCTGCGGATCGACGCTGCCCGCAGGGAGATCGAAGCGACGCGAAAGCCAATCGCTACAGGCGCTACGTAGCTCAAGACTTCCGACCGTAGTGGGGTACTGCGCGATACTGGGTAGCTCGCGGGCGAGCGCTTCGAGCACAAAGGGGGGAGGCGTATGTCGCGGTTCACCGATCGACAACGGAATCGGTGACAGGTGCGCCGGCGGTACGCCGTCTTTGAGTAGCTCACGCAAGCGCTCAAAGGGATAGGGTTGTAGGCGAGCGAGTCGTGGGTTCATGGTCGTCGATCCAGCGTTTCAGTCAGTCGTTCGATGAGTCGCTCGCTCGCTGCGCGGGAGAGCGGGCCGTGCTCAAGATCCGCGACATAAAACACGTCCTCGGCGCGTTCGCCCACGGTCATGATCTTGGCGCCGAGCAAATCAATGCGCTCATCCATCATGATCTTGCCAATATCGGACAGCAGACCGGGGCGATCACCGGCAATGATTTCCAGCACCGAGCGGTGATTACGTTCATCGATACTGACATCAATGCGGGTACGGGTATTAAACATCCGTACCTGTCGCGGCGCACGACGAGAGACAGTCGGGGCCACATGGCGAGGCGCCGCCCAAGAGCGACGCAAGGCCCATTCGATTTCTTCGCAGCGTTCTTCATCAAGGATCGCCGAGCCGTCTTCTTCGAGCACATGATAGAAATCGATGCTATTGCCATCTCGGGTCGGCGTAATCCGCGCATCGACAATATTGAGCCCGAGTTGATCGAGTACGGCTGTGGTGCGGGCAAAACCATAGGGGCGATGCGGCGCGTAGATCATGATCGCGGTGGTGCCGCGCTCGCTTTGGGCTTGCAAAGCCACGACCGCTTGCTCCTCATCGGTGCTGTCGGCGCGCTGAGATTGCTCGATCGCGTGGGCGCAGAGGACGGCGGTATGCCAAGCGATTTCTTGGGCGGTATGACGTAGGAAGTAGGCTTCTGAGAGGTGTTGCCAAACCGAATCGATCGCCGCATCCGCAAAGCCACGCGTATGCAAAAGCGCGCGTGCTGAGGACTGCGTCTCGAGCGTGAGCTCCTCTTGGTCAATGGGGCTTTCGAGACCTCGCCTGAGCGCCCGTGCGACGCGATCATGAAAATCGTTAAGGAGCGAGGCTTTCCAGCTATTCCAAAGCCGAGGATTGGTTGCGCGAATGTCGGCTGCCGTCAACACATAAAGATAGTCGAGGTGGGTCTCGTCCCCGACAAACCGTGCAAAATCATTGATGACTTGGGGGTCGGTGATGTCTTGCTTTTGCGCTGTCAGAGAGAGCTGTAAATGGTTGCGGACCAGCCACGCGACCAGTCGTGCGTCGTAGCGCGAGAGGCCCTGTTCGAGACAAAAGCTCTCTGCGTCCACGGCGCCGAGTTCAGAGTGATCGCCGCCGCGACCCTTGGCGATATCGTGAAAGAGTGCGGCCAAATACGCGATCTCAGGCTTCGGCAGGTTTTGCATGATGCGCGAGAGACTCGGCAGTTCATGATCAAAACGCGGCAGCGCGAGCCGGCGGAGATTGCTAACCACGAAGAGCGTGTGCGCATCGACCGTATAAGCATGAAAGAGGTCGTATTGCATCCGGCCCACCACCCGCCCGAAGGAGGGGATGTAGCGACCGAGTACGCCGTAGGTGTTCATGCGACGAAGTTCGTTGGTGACCCCTGCTGGCGCGCGTAAGATCTCAAGAAAAAGTCGGTGATTACGCGGGTTCTGGCGGAACTCTTCGTCGATCAACCAAAGATTTCGTACGATGGCGCGAATCGTATGCGCCCGGACGCCCTTGATCGTGGGGTTCTGCTGTAAGAGCGCGAAGACTTCAAGTAAGGTCCAAGGCTGACGAACAAAGATTTCATCGTCGATGGCTTCAAGATAGCCATTGGTGATCTGAAAGCGTGCGTTCAGGGCCTCGGGTTCAACGCTGCCATCAAGAATGGCCTCGCGAAAGAGCTGTAACAGGAGCTCGTTCAGCAGCGACACATCCATCACGGTGCGGTAATAGCGCTGCATCAATTGCTCGACGGCGAGGGTGAAGGAGGCGTCCTCGTACCCAAATAGCCTTGCAAGCTTCATTTGATGATCAAAAAGTAGACGATCCTCGCGCCGCCCGGTGACGGTATGCAAGGCAAAGCGTACTCGCCACAGAAAAGATTGTGCGCTCTGCAAGCGTCGAAGTTCGGCGGGGGTCAAAAAACCTTGTGAGGCGAGTTCATCAAGGGTGTCGGCCCCAAAGTGTCGCTTGGCGACCCAGGCGATCGTCTGAATATCGCGCAGACCCCCGGGGCCTGTTTTGACATTCGGTTCGAGGTTATACGCGGTATCGTTTGCTTTGAGGTGGCGTTCTTGCTGTTCTCGTACTTTAGCGTCAAAGAACTCTTTAACAGGCCAGACTTGCGCGGGTGACAGTGCCACTCGCATCGCCTCAAAGAGGGTACGCGAGCCACAAAGATGTCTTGCCTCGACGAGCGTTGTCATCACCGAAACATCTTGGGCGGCTTGGTCACGGCAATCCGCGATCGTTCGGACGCTGTGACCGATCTCAAGACCAATATCCCAAAGAAAGGTGACGAAGCGCTCCAAGGCGCTGCGACCATTCGCATCGAGCGTCTGCGGAATCAGAATCAGAATATCGACGTCGGAGGCGGGGTGAAGCTCGCCGCGACCGTAGCCACCGACCGCGACTAACGACCAGTCGGCGTCATGTTCGGTGAGCCGGCTTCGCCAGGCCTCCGCTAAGACGGTATCGAGTAATTGCGCGCGCGCACGTACCAAAGATTCAATCGGTTCCTCGGCATGAAAGCGCTGCTCGAGCGCCACCTGCGCTTCAGCCAGGCTCGCGCGGTAGCAGGCAGCGCTTGGATCCTCCGCGAGACGTTTGCAGAGTTGCTCAGACGTCGGCCAACGGGCTGGCGCGGTCTCGCCCGCGGGCGACGCACTCATCAGGCGGCACCTTGTACAGCACCGACAGGCGTCGCTCCTAGGGTCAAAACTTCAAAGCCGTCGTCGGTGACGAGGACGGTGTGTTCCCACTGGGCCGAGAGTGAGTGATCTTTGGTCACGACGGTCCAGCCGTCTGGCAAGAGTTTTACGAAGCGCTTACCCGCGTTGATCATCGGCTCGACCGTAAAGGTCATACCAGGCTTGAGTTCGAGCCCGGTATGCGGTTGGCCGTAATGCAGCACCTGTGGATCTTCGTGATAAATGCGACCAATCC
>CAZSRB010000019.1:0-29664 GCA_964609065.1 uncultured Acidibacter sp.
CTTTGGCTTTTGCTTTGGTCTTCACTTTGGCTTTCGCCTTCGTGGCTACCTTGGCTTTCGCCTTCTTCTTGGCCTTGGCCATGTGTTATCTCCAGTTACGGGTTAGTCCGAGGGCGAGTATATACACGCCGAAGTAAAAAACAAGCAATAGGGCTGGACTCACGACCGTGGATGGGTTAGGCCCCTTCATTGAGCGAACTCGCAGTGAGCGAGTTGAGTGTGACGACTGATGATGCGATTCAGACTAATGACATGATGAACTTCCAATGCGCAGCGGAGACCGGCGTGATGGAAAGTCGATTGCCGCGTTTGAGTAGTAGCATGTCTTTCAGTTTTTTATCGGCGTGTTTTCGTAACTCATCAAGCGTAATGATTCGACTAAAGCGTTGCTGAAGTTGTACATCAACCATTAACCAACGCGGCGCATCCGGTTTCGAGCCCGCATCAAAATGTGGATCCTTGGGATCAAAAGCGGTGTGATCCGGATAGGCGCTGCGAACGATTTTGACGACGCCTGCAATGCCCGGCTCATCACAGCTGGAGTGGTAAAAAAAGGCTAAATCACCGACTTTCATGTCATCACGCATCATGTTGCGTACTTGGTAATTGCGCACGCCATCCCAAAAAGTTTGTCGCTTGGGCGCCGCGGATAACGCATCAATACTGAAGGTGGACGGTTCAGATTTCATCAACCAATAGTTCATCGGTGGCCTCCTGCCTCAGTGCGGCAATGATGAAAGACATTCATGGTGCGCATTATCGAAAGCGTTCAATACCAAGCTCAGTGACCACCGCATCGAGCGGTACGTCGGTGGTTGAGACCGGTAAGACTTCCACGCGTTGCGAGGAGTGCGCAATACCAATGATGCGCGGTGTTGCGAGGGTGCCAGCGAGACGCCACGACAGTGCTCGGTCGTAGTAGCCGCCTCCCATCCCCATGCGTTGTCCCTGCGCATCAAAACCCACGAGTGGAACAAAAATGAGTTGTAGCTCTCGGGTTCGTACACGCTGCGATCCCGCAGGCTCAAGGATCCCGTAACGATTGCGTCGGTAGTGCGCACCCATCGGGGTGAAGCACATTCGGTGCTGTCGATGGTCAATGATCTTTGGCAAAAAAAGTCGACAGTGTCGCTCCATCGCAAGCGTCATTAATGCCGCACAAGAAATCTCTTCAGCCGTAGCCAGATAAACACCAACGCGTTTGCCCGCCCTTAACCAACCTGCGCGGGCAATCTCTCGAGCAATGGCGTTAGCTGTCTCTCGACGGGTCGACTCGGTGAGTCGTTGCCGCCGCGCCCGAAGTGCAGCGCGCAGTGCGCGACGTTCGCGTATCAAATCGGTTTGAGACATAAGAAAAGGGCGTCGCCCGCCTGTGCCGGTGTGAACCGTTGCTCTCGACACAGAGCAACAAGTGGGGCGGACTGCGGCAAGTAAGGCTTTCCGCCAGTGGCGGACATGCACAATGATGCCAGCAAGCCCTGATGCCCCTGGGCGTTCCAACTTAGGGTCGAGAGGTAACCCGATCCACTATCGAACACCGCAGGCGACGCTCCCACACTCTACAACAGTTCATGAGTCGCTAGGATCGTGTGTTGCCACGATGGTAGCGACGATTGAATGAGGGTCAAAGCTCGAGCTGCTTGAGTTTGGCGAGCTCGGTGTCGATACGTTCACGCATGATGCGTACCCGCTGACCTGCCGCCTGCTCGAGTTCGTGCTCTTGTTGCTGAACCTTCAGCAAGTCATGCGCGAGATTTAAGGCCGTGATGACCGCCATGCGATCTAAGCCCACCACTTTGCCGCTCTCGCGGATGTCGCGCAGCCGGCGATCGACGAGTTCGGCAGAATCGAGGAGTGCCGAGCGTTCATCGATCGGACAGGCCACTACATATTCTTTTTCCAGAATCCGCACGCTCACTCGTGCGACATCTTTGCCCGCGTCGCTCATCAGCCTTGCTCCAAGGTCTTGAGTCGGCCAATCATGGCTTCAACCCGTGTGCGTGCCTGCTCGTTTCGTTGTAGCAATGCCGCCTTTTCATTAGATAGCGATTCTTGCCGATGACGCAGGGCGCGGTTCTCTTCCTGCAAGGCAGCCAATGCCGAGAGCAGTTCGTCGATTTGTCGCTCTAGGCGACGAAGCTCGGCTTCGAGGGCGCCTTTGTCTGTCGTGGGCTTGTCGCTCATCCTTAAAATTATAGGCTTGTCCTCCCGCCGATCAATGGATTCGGGGTCAGCTCATGCATAATCGCGCCATGGCGACACCGAATTTCGACGAGATTGAGCACCAGCTGGGGGCCGCTCGCGCCCTCGCGGATTTACCGGAAGCGCATGGAACGCTGGCCGGTGCGCTATGTGGCTCCAATGCTTGGGCCCTGACGGACTGGCTGAGAGAGGTGTTTGCTGAGGGCCAGGCAGGCGCTGCAGAGTCTGCCATGGCATCCGTATACGAATGGACGCGATACGCCCTGGATCAGGGTGGCCTCGAGTTTCAGCTTTTGTTGCCGGATGACGAGTCGGCGGTGGCGGATCGCGCGCAGGCGCTGGGCGAGTGGTGTCAGGGGTTTTTATATGGACTCGGTTCCAACCCCTTGCCGCAGCCTGAGCATTTGTCCACGGAGGCGGCGGAGATTATCCATGACCTTACGGCGATCACTCAGGTGGGCATTGATACGCAAGCCTCCGCCGAAGATAACGAGCAAGCCTACGCTGAGCTCGTAGAGTTCGTCAGAGTCGGTGTGCAGTTATTATTTGAAGAGCTCGCTGACTATCGAAATATGGCTGACCCTTCGGCGCGTGACGATGGCCAGTCGCTCCACTAAAAGTCGTTCACGCATTGCTTCGCCAGCGCGCGCATCGGCGCCACCGCTTGTGCGTATCCCGCGTGACGAGTTCGCGCGTCGTCGGCGTCAGTTGATGCGTCTGATGGGGCGTGACTCCATTGCCATCCTGCCAGCAGCCGCTTTGCAAATGCGTAATAGCGATGTGGAGCATCCTTACCGACAGGATAGTAATTTTTGGTATCTCACGGGCTTCCATGAGCCTGAGGCGGTGGCGGTGTTAGTACCGGGACGCTCCCAAGGACAGTACCTGTTGTTCGTTCGGGATCGCGACCCTGCGCGTGAAACCTGGGATGGTCGACGAGCGGGTCCTGCCGGAGCACGTCGCGATTATGGGGCCGATGATGCTTTCCCCATCAATGATATCGATGACATTTTGCCGGGCTTATTGGAAGGCCGGGACAAGGTGTACTACACCATGGGGGTCCAGCGGGACTTTGACCAGCGCTTAGTGAGTTGGGTGAATAACCTTCGTGCACAGGCTAAGCATGGTCGACATGCGCCCTATGAAATGGTGGCGCTTGAGCATCCGCTCCATGAAATGCGCTTATTTAAAAGTCGCTCAGAAGTGCAACTGATGCGGCGCTCAGCCCAGATTGCGGCGGCGGCTCATTGTCGTGCAATGCGCTTTTGCGCCCCAGGGCGTTATGAATATGAGGTGGCCGCCGAGTTGCGGCACGAGTTCATGATGGCGCAGGCGGATATTTCGTATCTGCCGATCGTAGGGGGTGGAGCGAACGGCTGCATTTTGCACTACCACGAAAATGCGGATGTGCTGCGCGATGGGGATTTATTATTGATCGATGCGGGTTGTGAGTTGCAGGGCTATGCCTCCGATATCACGCGCACTTTTCCGGTCAATGGGCGTTTCACGGATGCTCAGCGCGCCGCCTACAACGTGGTGCTCGAGGCTAACCTTGCGGCTATTGAGTCTGTGCGGCCAGGTCATGATTGGAATCACCCCCATGACGTCGCCGTGCAGGTGCTCACCGCGGGAATGGTGCGTCTCGGATTACTTAAAGGTCGCGTCGCAAGTCTGATTAAATCTCAGGCTTATCGTCGGTTTTATATGCACCGCACGGGCCATTGGTTGGGGCTCGATGTGCATGATGCCGGCGATTATAAAATTGGCGAAGAGTGGCGGGTCCTTGAGCCTGGCATGGTGCTGACCATAGAGCCGGGACTCTATATTCCGCCGGGTGCTCGCGGCGTACCGGCTGAGTTGCGCGGGCTCGGTATTCGTATTGAGGATGATGTCTTAGTCACTCGCGAGGGTTGCGAGGTCTTAACTGAAGGGGTACCTAAGGAGACGGCCGCGATTGAGCATCTCATGGCGCGATCCTCTGAGTCGCCTCCGAACGGTCGACGCGCTGTGGCATGAATCGGTCGACGTCAGAATCGAGCTTGCAACACGCTGATGTGGTGATGATCGGCGGCGGCCTCGTGGGCGCGAGTCTCGCGATTGCCCTCTCTGGCAGTGGTTTATCGATGCTGATGATTGAGGGCGTGACCCCCGATGCGAGTCAACAGCCGAGTTTTGATGATCGCACCACAGCCTTAGGCAACGGTAGCCGGAAAATCTTTGAGACGCTGGGGGTGTGGTCGATGATCAGCCCGCATGCGGCTCCTATTCGACGTATCCATGTATCCGATGCCGGCCGCTTTGGTTTTGCACGCTTAGACTGTCGAGAGCATGATCTTGAGGCGTTTGGTTATGTCGTCACCAATCGACAGTTGGGTGCCGCACTGCAAACCCGCTTGAGCGAGTTGCCGGATTTGGATCTTCGACGGCCGGCTGTCTGCACTCAGATTGAGGAGGTGGATGACGGCCTGATCGTCCACACCGATACGGGCGCGCCGGTCTTGGCAAAGTTAGTGATTGGCGCGGATGGCGCGAGGTCCTTGGTGCGCGCCTCGGCGGGTTTACCCGCAGAAGTTGAAGATTACGGTCAGACAGCACTGATCGCGCATGTGCAAACCTCTCGCCCAGCCGATGGCACGGCCTATGAGCGTTTTACGTCGCGCGGGCCGTTTGCTGTGCTGCCGCTTGTCGGTGGACATTACGGTGTTGTTTGGACGCTCGATCCGGCGGAGGCTGAGCGCGTGCTGGCGCTCGACGAGCAGGAGTTCTTAGCGGCTCTGCAGCAGCAGTTCGGTTGGCGAATTGGTCGCCTGTTGCACGCTGGCAAGCGACAGACTTATCCCTTGAAACTCTCGCGAGCGCCACAGATTGTGGGTCCGCGTCGGGTGCTCATTGGCAACGCAGCGCAAGCACTTCATCCGGTCGCGGGTCAGGGCTTTAATCTCGGCTTACGTGATGCAGCGACACTCGCTGAGGTCTTGAGCGCGCAGTCGCAGCAGTCAGTCGGCGATGCAGCGGTACTATCGCAAGCGCTCTTGGCCTATGCCGAGGCGCGCGAGCGTGATCGGACCGGTATCACCCGTTTCACCGATGGTTTAGTCAAAGTATTTTCTCGTGAAGACCCGCTCGTTCCGGCGCTACGAGACTTGGCGCTACTATTGTTCGATCTATCGCCGCAGGCCAAACAAGCGATGTCCCGTTTGAGCTGGGGGTTTGCCAAAGAAATGCCGCGACTGGCTCGTGGCGATCGGTTACGGCCAGGGGTATCGGGGTAGCCCTGATGGAGCGTTGTGATGTCGCAATCATCGGTGGCGGGCCGGTTGGCGCAGTGCTCGGCGCACTTTTGCGTCGCGGTAGTCAATCGCCACTCAGCGTGGTGTTGTGTGAGCGTCACCTACCGAGTCCCACGCCTGCCTCTCAAGATGTGCGGGTATTCGCTTTATCGCGTGCGAGTGAGCGAATTTTACGTTCCGCGGGGGCCTGGGAATCTTTGCAAGCGACGTATCATGCGGTCACGCCCTATGAGCGGATGCACGTATGGCCGGCGAGCGGTACTGCCCGCGCAGAGGGTTCGCTCACCTTTGATGCTGCAGAGTTAGCTGAGCCAAATTTAGGGTACATTGTTGCCAACTCAGCCCTGCAATGGACCGCTTTTGAGGCGCTCAAAGAATCAGGCGGACAGGTTCGGCAGCTTGAGGTCGCAGAGCTTGATTTTCTGCCGGACTCCGTGCGGCTGCGAGGTCAGTCGCCAGAGGGAGACTGTCAGCTCCAAGCAAGCCTCGTCATCGGGGCGGACGGAGCGGGGTCCATGGCCAGGCGAGCGGCTAGCCTCTCGCTCGAGGCGCAGGACTATCAGCAGTTAGCCGTTGTCGCTAATCTGCGCTGCGAGCGTCCGCATGAGGCGACCGCTTGGCAGCGGTTCTTGGGCGCAGGTACGCTCGCCTTGCTACCTCTGACGGATGACAAGGGCGGCGCGCACAAAGTTTCTTTGGTGTGGTCGTTGCCGCGTGATCGTGCCGAACACGTGCTGTCTTTATCAGCAGAGGATTTTTCCGCTGAGCTCACCGCCGCGAGTGGTGCGGTTCTGGGTCAGCTGACCCTCATGAGTGAGCGCCGCAGTTTTCCGCTGCGTCGGAGCATGACCGAAGATTACGTCCGCGAACGTATTGCGCTGGTGGGTGATGCGGCTCACATCATTCACCCTTTAGCAGGACAAGGCGCGAATCTTGGGCTGATGGATGCCGCGACCTTGGCAGAGGTGATTTTGCAAGCCAAGCGCGAAGGTGAGGATCCAGGCGCTGAGCGCGTATTACGTCGGTACCAACGTCAAAGACAAGGCGAAAACGTGGCGATGGCGCTTTCCATGGAAGCTTTCAATCGCCTACTCGCGTTTGGGGGTGATCCCTTAGGTCAGCTGGCCGAACGCGGCATGGGCTGGGTGGGGCAGAGCCCATGGCTACGAAAAATCTTTTCTCGCGAGGCCTTGGGCCTTGGCGAGAAGGTCCCGCAGGCCGCCCGACTCAACCCAGTCGGTCGATCTTGGCTGCGCAGATAAAGTCGTTTTCCGTTAACCCGCCCACGGCATGGGTCGTGTATCGCACGCGGCAGTAGTTGTAGCCGATCGCCAGATCAGGGTGATGGTCTTCGCTGTTGGCGACATGGGCGAGGGCATTGACAAAGCTCATCGTCCGATAAAAATCTTTGAAGGTGTATTCGCGCTGCAACTCGGTGCCATCGGGAGAGAGTCGCCAGCCCGGTGCGAGTTCGCTGAGTAAGCGAGCGCTTTGCTCAGCTGGTAATGGGGGGACACCTCCCTCACAGGGTAGGCATTTTTTTTCGGTGAGTGACTCCATGATGCCTCCTTAAAATCCCGTTACTGAGTGGTACTGGCCGTCGCGTTGCGCGTTGGGTAACGCCTCGCAACATACGCTTCTACCAGTTGTTGGAACTCTTCGGCGATATGCTCCCCTTTGAGGGTGACCGTCTTTTCGCCATCTTCGTAAACGGGCGCGACGGGACGCTCCCCCGTGCCCGGAAGACTGATGCCGATGTTGGCGTGTTTGCTCTCGCCCGGACCGTTGACGACGCAGCCCATGACCGCGACGTTCATGTCTTCAACACCCACGTACTGTTTACGCCACTCCGGCATCCGATGTCGGATATGACTCTGAATGGATTGCGCGAGTTCCTGAAAATAGGTGCTCGTGGTACGGCCGCAGCCAGGACAAGCGATCACCATCGGGACGAACGAGCGCAGACCCATGGTCTGCAGGATCTCTTGAGCGACGATGACCTCGTTGGTGCGATCGCCGCCGGGCTCGGGCGTCAAAGAGACGCGAATCGTGTCACCGATCCCCGCTTGCAAGAGGACGCCGATCCCGGCCGTTGAGGCCACAATGCCTTTGCTCCCCATGCCCGCTTCCGTGAGGCCCAAGTGCAAGGGGTAATCACAGCGCGCCGCAAGGTCCGTATAGATGGCAATCAAATCTTGCACGCCACTCACTTTCGCTGAAAGTACGATGGCATCGTGTGGTTGACCTAACTCCTCGGCGCGTGCCGCGCTTTGTAGGCAAGACTCCACCACCGCCGCGCGCATCACTTCATTGGCGCTGCGTGGTTCAGCCAGCGCGTTATTCTCATCCATCATGCGCGTCAGCAAATCGCTATCGAGGCTGCCCCAATTGACGCCGATCCGTACCGGTTTTTGATAGTGGCAAGCCGTTTCGATCATTTCCGCAAATTGGGGGTCGCGTTTACTGCCTCGCCCCACATTGCCAGGGTTAATACGGTATTTAGCCAGCGCTTCAGCGCACGCGGGGTGCGCCTTCAATAATTTATGACCATTGAAGTGAAAATCACCCACCAGCGGCACGTAGATATTTTGGGCCGCTAGCTGATCGCGAATATGCGGTACCGCGGCAGCCGCTTCCTCTGTGTTGACGGTGACTCGAACAATCTCCGAGCCTGCGCGAGCCAGTGCCCGCACTTGTTGCACAGTGCTTGCAATATCGGCGGTGTCGGTGTTGGTCATCGATTGCACAACGATCGGGGCATCACCGCCCAGACGTATGCCGCCGATTTCAGTCATCACGCTGTGACGACGTCGGATCATGGTGCTTGCTCCTCAATCCAGTCTTGCATCTGAGCTTCCATCATATCGAGCGGGACGGCACCCGTGCCCAGTAAACGATCATGAAATGCACGTAAATTAAAGCGTGATCCCAATCTTTCCTCAGCTTGCTGGCGTATCGCCTGAATACGCAACTGACCGATCTTGTAGGCGAGTGCCTGACCCGGCCAAGCGATATAGCGATCAATCTCGTTGATGATATCCGCTTCCGTTTTGGCTGCGTTATCTTTGAAAAAATTGATCGCTTGATCTCGGGTCCAACCCTTCGCATGCATGCCTGTATCGACGACCAGGCGGACCGCTCGCCACATGTCGTAGGTGAGTTGCCCAAATTTTGAATAGGGGTCCTGATACAAGCCGAGCTCTTCACCGAGACTTTCGGAATAAAGGGCCCAGCCTTCTACATAAGCCGTATAACCCGCATTACGCCGAAATTGCGGCATCGCGGCTTGTTCCATCGCGAGCGCGATTTGTAGGTGATGTCCTGGGACCGCCTCGTGAATCGACAAGACTTCCATTTCGTACTTCGGTCGCACCTCGGGTCGGTAGAGGTTCACATAGTAGTACCCCGGGCGCGTGCCATCGGCCGCTGGCGGTTGATAGTAGGCGGTCGTAGTATCCGGTGCGCTGGTCGAGGGGATCGCCCGTACGCCATACGGCGTACGTGGCAAGACGCCAAAGAGACGCACCAAGTTGGGGTCGATCCGTTTAGAGACGGCTTGATAAGCCTCGAATAAAGCTTCTGGGGTCTCGTAATAAAACTGCGGATCCGTGCGCAGAAATACAAAGAATTCCTGCAAGCTACCACTGAATCCCACTTGGTCTTTGATGGTCAGCATTTGTGCGCGAATACGAGCAACTTCGGCTAACCCAATCTCATGTATGGCATTTGCGTTGAGTTCGCTGCTTGTCGTGTGGTGGGCGATCAGCGCCTGATAAAAGGCCTCACCCTCCGGGGTTTCGCGGATGCCGATCGAATCGCGCGTCGCGGGCAGATAGCGCTGATTGAACGCTTCGCTCAGGCGTTGGTAGGCAGGCAGGACATGTCGTTCGATGGCCGCGCGCCCCGCAGCGCTCAAACGCTCGCGTTCACTGGCGCTGATCTCATCGCCAAAGCGACGGAAGGGCGCAAAAAAGGGACTTTCTTCGGCGGTATCGACGGTTTGTAAGGCCAGCTGCGCCGGAATTCTTTGCATGACGATGCGTGGCTGAGTTCGACCCTCTGCTACGGCCTGATCGAGTAGCGCAATATGCTGGTCAACGAGCACATCGACGCGTTGTAGGCGCTTGATCCAGTCCTCGTAATCTTTGACAGTATGGAAGGGTAAGAGCTCGGCAACCTCCGATAAGGTTTGGATGCCGCCGCGATGGTTGATGTCATAGAGCCAGGGTTTGAACGGATGCAGCGCGAGCCGCTCACGGTATTCGCGCTCGAACAAGTCGTAATCGGTCTGCGCACGACTCGAGAGCGTGCTTCGCGGGATCCTCGCAAGCGTATTTAGTACGCGTTGGTTGTGCGCATGCCGAGCGGCGATTCCCGCCGCAGAGCGATCGGGCCATCGGTCATTAAAGCGGCTGTCGCCTTGATAAGTCGCCGCGAGAGGGTTCATCGCGAGCTCTTCTTCCCAGGTTTGCTCAAACAGGGTGTAGAGCTCGGTTTCGGCAGCGGCCGGCGCTGCCATTAATGGGCTACCAAGGAGGCTCAGTAAACCCAGGAGTGCGCTTGAAAGGGTCAGCATTACAGGCATGGGTAAGAGTATCCCGTAAAAAAACCGGCCTACAGTGTAGTCGAGCCACCTGCTGAACGTGCAGGCTGCTATAGTTCCGCCGTTCGCGTAGTCCCACCCGTCCGGAGAGGGCCGTTCCTCAGCACTGCTGCGGTACGGACGCCGAAGGCGCAAGTTCCGCCCGGAAACGCTCAGGCAAAAGAACGGCAGGTGGTAGGCGAACTCTGGAGAGCGACCCTGATCCGTCTGGAATATCTAGGATCGATCAGCGTCCACCGAAGGGGAGCGGTCTGCGTCAGGCGGGCCCGATCTCTCAGGTGCCAAGGACAGAGGGGCGGTGCAGGGCCTGCTGGGTAGGTCTGGCGCCGCTTTTTGGCCTTGCGGAGGGTCGCGATGATCACTGACACAGTGGTCAACCAGGGAGAGGACGCACGATGTCACGCAAGACGGTACTGCACGCCTTACACCTCGAGCTCGGCGCTCGCATGGTGGATTTTGGCGGTTGGGATATGCCGGTTAACTATGGCTCCCAGATCGAGGAGCATCATCAGGTCCGACGCGCGGCGGGAATCTTTGACGTCTCACACATGTGCGTGGTGGATGTTCGCGGCGAGGGCGTCCGCGCCTTCTTATCACGCCTACTCGCCAATGATGTCGCAAAGCTCCGCCAACCTGGCAAGGCGCTTTATAGCTGCATGCTCAATGAGGCTGGTGGCGTGCTCGATGATCTCATCGTCTATTTTTTGAATGACGAGTGGTTTCGGATTGTCGTGAACGCGGGTACTCGCGATGCCGATATTGCTTGGATGCGCGAGCGTGCCGAGGCGTGGCAGATGGCCGTCGCGATTGAAGAGCGGACTGATCTTGCCATGCTGGCGGTACAGGGACCTTTGGCGCGTGAAGCGCTCGCCGCCTTGCTGTCCGAGCCAGATCGAGAGGCGGCACTCGCGCTGAAGCCTTTCTTTGGATGTGAATGTGGCCGCTGGTTTGTCGCGCGCACGGGCTATACCGGCGAAGACGGTTTTGAAGTCATGCTACCGGCCGCCGAGGCGGAGCCGACCTGGCGGGCATTAAATGCGGCCGGTGTCGCATCCTGCGGTTTAGGCGCGCGCGATACCCTGCGCCTCGAAGCGGGCATGAATCTTTACGGTAACGACATGGATGCGACTCGACATCCGCTTGAGTCGGGCCTCGCCTGGACAGTGGCGCTTGAGCCCGCAGATCGCGATTTTGTAGGCCGCGCGGCACTCGAAGCCGCTCGGGCGAACGGCAATCTAGCGCGTTTGACCGGGGTTTTACTTGAGGGCCGCGGCGTCCTGCGCGGACATCAAAAAATCTTTGTTCAGGATCGCGAGTATGGCGAACTCACGAGTGGGACTTATTCCCCGACTCTGGAGTGTTCCATTGGTTTTGCCCGCGTCGCCCACGATTGCCCTGATCGCGTCGAAGTGGACATCCGCGGCAAGCGCCTGCCTGCTCGCCTCGTCAAGTTGCCCTTTGTCCGTCAAGGAAAAAAGTGTTTTGAAATTCCATCTGAGGAGTCCGTGTCATGAGTCAGGTCCCTGCTGAGCTGAAGTACGCCAAGTCGCATGAATGGGTACGTGTGTTATCGGATGGTCGCGTGGAGATCGGGATTACCGATCACGCTCAAGCGGCGTTGGGCGATCTTGTGTTCGTTGATATTCCTGACGTGGGTCGGGAGCTCGCAGCCGGTGAAGCCTGTGCCGTCGTCGAGTCGGTCAAAGCCGCCTCTGACGTTTACACGCCGATCGCAGGTCGTGTGGTCGAAAGTAACGCTGAGTTAGCCACAGCGCCTGAGCAAGTTAACCAAGATTGCTACGGCAGTGGTTGGTTGTTACGTCTTGAGCCCGCTTCAGCCGATGAGCTCGCTGGCCTCCTCTCTGCCGAGGCATACACCGAGTTGCTGGCCGCACAGGGGAATTGAGCATGCCTTTTATTCCGCATACCGACTCGGATATCGAGTCGATGCTCGCGACGATCGGCGCGCCCAGCGTCGATGCGTTATTTGATGAGATTCCGCAGAGTCTGCGTGTCGCGGGGCTCGAGGGCATCCCGCCGGGTCTTAGTGAGATGGAGATCGGCCGGTTGATGAGCGAACGCGCTCGGGTAGATGGTCGGCCGTTGAGCTTTTTGGGTGCGGGGGCCTATGAGCATCACATTCCGTCGGCCGTCTGGGCAATCACCACGCGCGGTGAGTACTACAGCGCTTACACGCCCTATCAGGCTGAGGCGAGTCAGGGCACGCTGCAGCTGATCTATGAATATCAGACGATGATCTCGAGCCTCACGGGAATGCAGGTCTCGAATGCCTCGCTGTACGACGGTGGCTCGGCGGTGGCGGAGGCGGCGCTGATGGCGGTGCGGGCGCATCGTAAATCTAAAAGTCTGCGCGTCATTATTCCGACGACTGTGAACCCCAACTATCGTCGCGTAGCCGAGTCCACAGCCGGGAATCAAGGCCTGCGTTTTGAAACGGTTCCGTGTCAACGCACAGCGGGCGTGATCGATTTTGCTGCACTCCAAGCCTTTGCCGGCGAAGATGTTGCGGCCTTAGTCATCCAGCAGCCTAATTTCTTTGGTCAACTAGAGGATGTTGATCGCTTGACCGATTGGGCTCACGAGGCTGGGATGCTGGTGATCGCGGTGGTCAATCCGACTTCGCTCGCGCTACTCAAACCACCTGGTGAATGGGGCGAGCGGGGGGTCGATATTTGCGTCGGTGAGGGTCAGCCCTTGGGTGTGCCCTTGTCTTCAGGAGGCCCTTATTTTGGCTTCATGACGACTCGCCTAGAGTATGTGCGCTCGATGCCCGGTCGTATTGTCGGCCGCACAGTCGATCTGGAAGGTCGTACGGGTTATACGCTGACCTTGCAGGCGCGTGAGCAGCACATTCGTCGTGGCAAAGCGACCTCTAATATTTGTACGAATCAGGGCCTCTTGATGACGGCCGCGACGATTTACATGAGCTTGCTCGGTCCGCAAGGTCTCGCGGCGGTCGCAGAGACCAGTTTGGCGCGCACCAGCGAGTTGGTCGCTGCCTTAAGTGCCTTACCCGGTATTCGTGTGGCCTTTGAGGGGCCGCGGTTCCACGAAGCGGTCTTAGTGCTAGATCGACCTGTGGCTGCCGTGCTCACAGAGCTTGAGCGACATGGCATTTTAGGCGGCGTCGATCTCAGCGCCGATTATCCCGAGCTCGGGCAAGCCTTGCTCGTATGCGCCACTGAAACCAAAACCTCAGCCGACATCACCCGCTACGCCTCAGCGTTAGGCCATGCACTGAAAGCGGTTCGCGCGGCCTGAGTAATCGGGACTGAGTGAGTGGGACTGAGTGCGCCGCACTGATTGAGGATTCAACATGAACCAGATATTGGAAAAAACGATTTTTGAATACTCGCGACCCGGACGAGTGGCGGCGGCGCAATGCCCGCCAGCCGCTGATGCCGCGCTCGTCGCGTCCGCAAAGGCGACGATTCCGCAAGCCTTGCAGCGTCGGGACGCCCCCCTGTTACCACAAGCGAGTGAACTGGATGTCGTGCGGCATTTCACGCGTCTGTCGCAATTGAATTTTTCGATCGATACCAATTTCTATCCGCTCGGCTCTTGCACGATGAAGTACAACCCGAAGGCCTGCAATCAGTACGCGATGCTGCCGGAATTTCTCGGTCGTCATCCCTTGGCACCTGCCTCGCAGGGACAGGGCTTTCTCAGTTGTATGTATGAGCTTCAGGAGATGCTCAAAGAAGTCACGGGGATGAAAGCGGTGTCGCTGAATCCCATGGCCGGTGCGCATGGTGAGTTTGCCGGCGTCGCCATGATCCGCGCCTACCATCGCTCCCGCGGGGATCTTGCTCGTAATGAGATTATCGTTCCGGAAGCCGCCCACGGCACTAATCCAGCGACAGCCACGATGTGCGGCTGCATCGTCAAAGAAATCCCAGTCGATGCCGAGGGGGATGTCGATCTTGATGCCTTGGCCAAAGTATTGGGACCTAATACCGCAGGCATCATGTTGACCAACCCGTCAACCTTGGGTGTCTTTGAGCGCAAAATCGAACAAGTCGCGAAGATGGTGCACGAGGCGGGCGGCTTGCTCTACTACGACGGCGCTAACCTCAATGCGATTCTTGGCAAAGTCCGCCCGGGTGATATGGGCTTTGACGTCATCCATATGAACCTGCACAAGACCTTCTCAACGCCGCACGGTGGCGGCGGTCCCGGCGCCGGTGCGGTGGGGGTCAGTGCCCGACTCGAACCCTTTTTACCGGTACCTGTGGTAGGTCGCGAAGGGGATCACTATCGGTGGTTAAGCGAAGCGGATAGACCGCTCAGCATCGGTCGCCTTTCAGCGTTCATGGGTAACGCGGGTGTGTTACTACGCGCGTACGTCTACATGCGTATGCTCGGTCGAGAGGGCATGAGTCGCGTGGGCGAGTTTGCGACCTTGAATGCCAATTATTTGCTGGCTCGACTCCAAGCCGCCGGCTTCGATCTCGCGTATCCCACGCGACGCGCGAGTCACGAGTTCATTATTACGCTTAAAAGACAGGCCAAAGAACTCAATGTGACTGCCATGGACGTCGCCAAGCGCTTACTCGACTACGGCTTTCATGCGCCAACGACCTACTTCCCCTTGCTGGTGCCCGAGTGCTTATTGATCGAGCCGACCGAAACTGAGAGCAAAGAAACGCTCGATGCATTCGTTGAGGCCATGGTCGCCATCTTGGCTGAGGCTGAAACCGACGCAGAGAAAGTCAAAGGGGCGCCCTACACCATGCCGGTGCGGCGTCTAGATGACGTGCGAGCCGCTAAACAGCTCGATTTGACCTGGAAGCCGGTAGACTCTGCGGCGTGAGTGATCCGCAACAGAATCTCGAGCGTCCGAAGCCCCAGGGTCTCCTCAGGGTCTGGCGCGCTTTTGGCAACAGTTGGAAAGGCTTTAGAGGGGCTTATCGCGAGGAGGCGGCATTCCGTCAGGAACTCGCCTTGGCGATTGTGTTGTTTCCGGCTGGGCTATGGTTGGGCGATAACGGGATTGAGCGAGCGTTGCTCATTGGCCCCGTGTTCATTGTGCTGATTGTTGAGTTACTCAATAGCGCCATCGAAGCCACGGTGGATCGCATTGGTCTTGAGCGCCATAAGCTTTCGGGCCTAGCCAAAGATATCGGATCGGCGGCTGTCTTTACTTCATTCGCCCTGTTAGCCAGCGTTTGGGTCTTGGTGTTGTGGAATTAACCGGGCCTCTATGGCATCCGGAGGGAGAGCGACGATGACAGCGTTGATATGTGGTTCAGTGGCCTACGACACCGTCATGGTTTTTGAAGGGCATTTCAAAGATCATATTTTGGCTGATCGAATCCACATGCTGAACGTGGCATTTCTGGTCCCTGCGTTGCGACGTAACTTTGGGGGATGTGCCGGTAATATCGGGTACAACCTGACGTTATTAGGTGGCGATGGCAAGGTGATGGCGACGGTCGGACACGATTTCGCGCCTTACCGTGGCTGGATGAAGGACTGCGGGATGCCGCAGGATTTCATTCGCGAGCTTGCAGATGAGTACACGGCGCAGGCTTACATTACGACCGATGCTGACAATAATCAGCTGACCGCATTTCATCCTGGCGCGATGAATCACGCTCACGTCAATCGAGTGCCTAAGGATGCCGGGATCAAACTTGGCATCGTGGCGCCCGAAAGTCATCAAGGCATGCAAGATCATGCGGCACAGTTTGCCGCGGCGGGGATTCCATTTATCTTTGATCCAGGTCAGGCGATGACGCTCCTGACGCCAGATGATATGCGCGACATGATCGAGAAAGCGGCATGGGTCGCCGTCAATGATTATGAGGCGAGTCTACTTGCTGAGCGGACGGGCTGGTCGCTAGAACAAATCGCTAGCAAAGTGCAAGCGCTGGTGGTCACTCGAGGTGCCGAGGGTTCACGAATCTTTGCGGGTAGTGAAATCCACGAGATTCCCTCGGTGAAGCCTGCGCGGATCGCTGACCCCACCGGCTGTGGGGATGCGTATCGGGCGGGTTTACTCTATGGCTTGCAACGGGGTTTGGATTGGCCCACAACGGGTCGTATCGCCTCGCTGATGGGCTCGCTGAAAGTCGCGCATCATGGCACTCAAAACCATCGGTTCTCACACGCCGAGTTCGCTGCGGCTTACCACGCAGCGTTTGGGGTCACCATCGAGCTATGAGTGGGGTGCGCGCGAGCACCCCTTAGCGATCGGGTATCACTGTCTTGACGCAGCAATCTTTGTTCGCGGCAGGCGAGCCCGTCCCTGAGAATAAGACGGCGGGCGCCGTGGCGGCGCAGGCACAGGCGCCTGAACAGCTTGCGCTCGCCAAGCGTTTACCGACAGCGGTGTATCTCGGTACGTCCAGTTGGTCTTTTCCGGGATGGCGAGGTTTGGTGTACCAAGGCGATAACCTGGATGAGACGCGTCTCGCTCGCCAGGGTCTTGCCAGCTACGCACAGCACCCTCTGCTTCGAGCGGTGGGTGTAGATCGGGGTTTTTACGCGCCGGTCCCCCTATCAACGATGCAGCGCTGGTTCAGGGAAGTACCTCAGGACTTTCGGTTTTTACTCAAAGCGCATGCCGCGCTGACGACGCCCAAGACGGCTCGCAGACCTGCTTTCTTGCAGACAGCGCCGCAGGTGTTTTTAGATGCACATTACGCCTGCAAAGAAATCATTGAGCCTGCGCAACAGGCCTTACGACATAAACTCGGTGTGATTTTGTTTCAGTTTTCGCCGCTCGGCGAGCGCGTTTGGCGCTACCGAAAAGAGCTGCTTGAGAGACTCGATCAGTTTTTGAGCGAATTACCGCCTGGGTCCTATGCCTTTGAGTGGCGCGATGCGGAGATCTTTGGTGAAGACTATGCGGAAGTGCTTGCACGACACGGTGCAGTACATGGCTTGGCAGCCCACCCGCGGCTACCGAGCTTGACGCAACAAGCGCGGGGCCTGCCCGTCTTGGGGCCCTTGGTGATTCGCTGGTTATTAGCACGACATTTGGCCTACCAGGAGGCGCGTCAACGTTTTGCGCCGTTTGATCAACTCTGCGAGCCGGATGAGTCGACGCGGCTAGAGATCGCAGGGGCGGTGAAGGCCGCGGCTGCCTCGGGACGCGAAGCTATCGTGATCGTAAACAATAAGGCGGAGGGCTCTGCACCCCTGAGTGTCACGCGGCTCGCCGAGACACTCGGCTAGAATGTGTCTATGCAAAAGGCGTCAGTTCCCGATACGTGTGATGCGGCTGAGGTTGACTCGGCTGTCGCAGCGCTGCGCGCGGGTGAACTCGTCGCGTTTCCCACTGAGACGGTCTATGGCCTAGGTGCCGATGCACGTAATGAGCAGGCCTTACGTAAAATCTTTGAACTTAAGGGTCGACCCGCTGATCACCCTTTGATCTTGCATTTAGCGAGTCTCAACGAGCTTGCTGAGTGGGTGGCTGAGGTGCCTCAGTCCGCCAAGACCTTGGCGACCCACTTTTGGCCAGGTCCCTTGACGCTCGTTTTACGGAGGCATCCTCGCGTCTCCACGGTGCTCACCGGCGGGCAGGACTCTATCGCCGTGCGGATTCCCGCGCATCCGGTGGCGCAGGCGCTCTTACGCGCCTTTGGCTCGGGACTGGCGGCGCCGTCGGCTAATCGCTACGGCCACGTGTCACCCACCTCTGTGCAGCATGTGAGAGAGGAGTTTGGAGACGCGGTCCAGGTGTTATCGGGCGGAGACTGTGACGTCGGGGTCGAATCCACCATTGTGTCGTTACTGGATGAGACGCCGCGTATTCTTAGACCGGGCATGATCACGAGGGCTGATATCGCCGCGGTGTTGGGTGAGCCTGTACAAGCGAGTGGCCCTGTCGACACCGTGCCTCGGGTGCCCGGCAGTACTTTACAGCACTACGCGCCGCGGACTCCGGTCAGTCTATTGCCGGCGGAGGCACTGTCCTCTGCCATCGAGGCCGCCAATGCCGCTGGCGAGCGTGTGGCCGTCTTAGCGCGGCATGCTCCTTCGACCCAAGCCGTACTCGCCTGCGCCGATACACCGGCTTTTGTGCTGCGCTGGGTGCAAGCGCCCTCGGATGCGGCCGGTTTTGCGCATGATTTGTATGCGCGACTGCGGGAACTCGATAAGCTTGGCGCGCAGCGTATTTTGGTCGAGCGCGTTCCCGAGGAGTCCGAGTGGGACGCGGTACGCGATCGACTGCAACGGGCCGCCGCAGGCCATTGATTCGTCACTTTCCCGGAGACGCCTCGTCATTATGACTTCTCGCTCTGCCCGTGCTTTACGCCCGGATTTCATTGATCCTTTTGTGTCGCGAGAGATTCGTAGGCTAGTCAAAGCCTTTGGGTCGCCATTGCTGATTGTGGACTGCGAGCGTGTCCGGACGCAGTACCGAGCGCTGCGAGCCGCGCTACCGGAAGTCGATCTTTACTACGCGCTGAAACCGTTGCCGCATCCGGCGGTCGTGCAAACCGTGCTTGAAGAAGGCGGGTTTTTGGATCTCGCGACCACCGGTGAGGTGGAGTTAGCCGCCAAGCTCGGTGTCGATGGCGATCGATGCATACATACCCATCCGATTAAGCGCGATCAAGATATCCGCGCAGCGCTGGCGCGCGATGTACGTGTTTTTGTGGCTGACAATCCAGATGAGCTCGTCAAGTTCGTTCCTTACGCCAAACAAGCTCAAGTCTTGTTGCGGGTGTCTTTCCGAGCGCCGGGCGCGGTGTCGGACTTGTCACGTAAGTTCGGTTGTGACCCCGAGGCGCTGCTGCCTCTGGCGCGGCGCGCGCGCGACCTCGGCCTGTGTGTCAAAGGTTTATCGTTCCATGTCGGCTCGCAGGCACCTGATCCTGGTAAGCATGTTGAGGCGATCGAAGTGTGTACGGCCCTGTTGGCAGCGGCTCGACGTGAGCGTTTGGGGCCACTTGATACCCTCGATATCGGTGGTGGCTTTCCCATCGACTATCGACAGCGAGCCACTTCGATTGGTTATTTTTGTGATCCATTACGTAGGGCGTTGGCACGCCTACCCAAGCGGGTCCGAGTGATCGCAGAGCCTGGACGTTTCATTGCGGGCCCAAGCGCAATCGGTGTAGCCAGCGTGATGGGGCGTGCGCAGCGCGAGGGGCACTGGTGGTATTACCTTGATGATGGTCTCTATGGATCCTTCAGCGGTCAATTATTTGATCACGCTCGATATCCACTCGAGTCTTTGCGCCGAGGTAAACCTTTGGAGCCTGCAGTTTTAGCAGGACCCACCTGTGACAGTATCGATGTGATTGCTGAGAACTTGTTGCTACCGCATCTGGACACGGGGGATCTCATCATTGGTCGCGCGATGGGCGCGTACACCTGGGCGAGTGCTTCGGAGTTTAATTTTTTCCCGAAAGCCAAGGTGGTCTCAGTCAACCAATTCCCAGGTGATCGAGGACGAGTCCTGCCCATCGAGTATTGAGAGTGAGCGTCGCGCAGATCCACGTAGCCGATTTCACAAGCGGTGCCGAGGCGTCTCGGGGTACCGTGGTGGTGATAGATGTGTTTCGCGCCTGCTCTTTGATCGCGCACGCTCTGGCGGCCGGAGCGAGGCGAGTGATACCGGTCTCGACGATCGAAACTGCGCGAGCGCTCAAGGCGCAGTGGCCGGAAGCGCTCTTAGTCGGTGAGCGATACGCACGGCCGTTACCAGGGTTTGATTGCGGTAACTCGCCGACCGAAGTTTTGGCGCAACCCCTACAAGGCCGAACCTTGATTCATACCACGCATGCCGGTACCCAAGGCTTAACCGCTGCAGCGCGTCGTGCAGATCGTGTATTCACCGGGGCGCTCGTCAATCTGTCGGCGACCGTCGCAGCAATAGGCGATTTGGCGCCGTCAGAGGTCACCATTGTGGCGATGGGCCATGAGGCGCGCGAGCGTTGTACGGAAGATGACCTGTGTCGTGATCAATTCGTGACAGCGCTGAGTAAGGGCGCGGTGACAGCAGGGATTTGTACGACCCCTGAAGCGCGAGCACAGCTACGATCCGCACCGGCTGCGGATAAATTCTTTGATCCACAAGCCGATTGGGCGCCAGAGTCTGACTTTGACCTGTGTACGGCTGTCGATTCGGTGTCGTTTGCCATTCTGATGCAACCTGTACTTGTCGAGGAGCAGTCGCTTGTCAGCCAGACCGAGTCCCTTTGGGAGCTAAGGCCGTGGCCTGCGCCATCCCCGAGCCCATCACGGGGCTCATCACCGTGAGCGGGCAGCAGTCAAAAGTGATAACGGGCTCCATCAACACGATCGTGTTTGATATCGGCTGGGTGCTGGTGCACCTGGCGCCGCAACGTTTACTTGAGACCCTACGCGCGAGTGGCGCAGACGTTGAGAGCTTGCGCGATGTGACTTCCAGAATTGCTCTGACGGAGCATGAAAGTGGTCGCTTAGACGGCGAGGGGCTTATAAGCGAGCTACAGCGTCTTGCCCCTCAGCCGATCCCGCGTGAGGCTTTGGCTTCAGCCTGGGTGGATATGTTTGAGCCTCAAGTGGGCATGCTGCAGCTCATCGATCATTTACGGTTATCTCACCGAGTTTTTTTGCTCTCCAATATTGGCGATCTGCATTGGGGGGCGCTGCGACAACGATGGGCGCTGCATGAGCGCGCTGACGACGTCATTACCTCATTCGAGGCTGGGGTCATGAAGCCCGAGGCAGGGATCTATGACATTGCCGAAGCGCGCTGCCGCTTGATTCCGCAGCAGACCCTTTTCATTGATGATTTACCACAGAACATCGCCGCGGCCCGTGCGCGCGGTTGGCAGGGAATCGTACATGAGAGCGAGCGTGCGACTCGTGAGGCGCTGACGGGGCTCGGTTTATTCAACTGAAGGTCGATGAAAATGGCGAATATATTCGAGAAATCGAGCGACGATACGGCGATACATCGACGTGTAGCGGCGTTGCGCCGGGGGGAGGATCCCACGCTGATCGCTCGGCTGCCGTCTGGATGGGCTGTATTTGGTGAGTCGCAGTTTTTGCGGGGGTATTCTTTGTTGCTGCCAGATCCGGTTGTCCCGCATCTCAATGATTTCCCAGACCTGATCGAGGGTCATTCAGCGATGCGCACGCAGTTTCTCCTTGATATGGCTCGGCTTGGCGATGCCTTGTGGCGAGCCACCGGTGCATTGCGAATCAACTATGCGATGTTCGGTAACGTGGAGCCCGCGTTGCACGCGCATCTAATCCCCCGTTATGCCGATGAAGTGCCGGAGCTCGCAACGGCTCAGCCCTGGGCTTACGATTGGCCCTCGGCGCCGCGCTTTAATGAGCAAGAATTAGCGCCGCTGAGAGCGCATCTACGCGCGGCTTTGGGCGATACGACTTAATTAGTCGGGTGAGCTGTAATCGAGGGGGAGCGCCGTCGTTGCCTTGATGGTCTCCAAAGAAAAACTGGCACTGACATCGAGCATCTCGAGCGAGGCAATCAGCTTTTTGTAGACCCGGTCATACCCTTCGATGTCCGGTACCACGACGCGCAAGAGATAATCCACATCGCCACTCATACGGTGTAGCTCCGTGACTTCCGGCAAGTCGCGCACGACTTTGACAAAGCGCTCAAACCAGCCCGCACTGTGACTCGCTGCTTTGATCGTGACGAACACCGTGGTGCCGACATTCAGTTTTCGCGCATCGAGCAAAGCGACGGTTTGACGAATCACCCCGCTTTCGTGCAGACGCTGGATACGGCGCCAACAGGGCGCTTTGGATAGGCCAACGCGATCGGCCACCTCTTGAGCGGTCAGGCTTGCATCCTTTTGCAACACACTGAGAATCTTTTTATCCCACTTATCCATGAAACAAAATTACATCATCTGGTTAATAATAGAAACGAAATTACACATTAAGCGGATTTTGGCGGGAATAAAGCAACCCTGTTCACGAGTGGCAAGAGTAAGGTTAAGCCATGAACATCTGGCGCGCCTTCACTGAACATCCGGCCTCTGTGGGAGAGACGTACTTCGGGCATATGGCGCAAGCAACCGGGTTTGGACTACGCATGATTTTTGCGGGCCTCGCCTGCGTGCTGCACGGCTTGCTGCCTTTTCTGTTCGTGACCACGGGTTCCGACGCCATGAAGGCCTTGCACGATGAGATGAGTGCGCGCCGTAATCGGGCGTTGCGAGGCGCAGCGATCCGCTAAACTTCCGCCGCCTGTTGTCGCTGGCGGATGCTGACTTGTCTCACCGAGTTCCTGATAGACCCTTACTGCGTTTGCGTCGCGGCGAAGAGCGCCGAGTACGTGCCGGGCATCTTTGGATATTCAGTAACGAAGTCGACTTCGCGCGCTCATCGCTGAGCGAGACGGATTCTTTGGTCACAGTCGTGGATGACCGAGGTCAGCCGCTCGGTGTCGCGTATTACAATCCCCGTACCCTGATTGCTGCTCGGCTTTTGAGTCATGATGCCAGCGCGATCATTGATCGCTCCTGGATGGCGGCGCGCCTGCGAAGCGCACTTTCGCTGCGAGAATCGCAGCATCGCCTACCGTATTACCGTTGGGTGTTCGGGGAGAGCGATGGCTTACCTGGCTTAATTTTGGATCGCTACGGTTCAGGTGTCGTCGGACAGATTGCCACTTTTGGCATGCAACAACTTCAGGGGATCATCGAAGAGGCGATCACTGAGGTCTTGCCGCTAGATTGGATGGTGTGGAAGAACGACTCCTCAGCGCGCAACTTAGAAGGTTTGGCCCGCGAGCAGACGCTCGCGTTTGGGGCGCAGCCGACAATGCTGCAGGCGATGGAGACCACCGCTGCGGGGCAATCTTTGTGCTTTGAAATCCCGTGGGAGCATGCGCAAAAAACAGGCTGGTTTTACGACCAAGCCTTCAACCGAGAGCTCTTGCCCCGCTTCATGCCGGCCGACGCGCGCGTACTGGATGTCTGTTGTTATGGCGGTGGCTGGTCGGTGGCCGCGGCTGCAGGCGGGGCTTCCGCCGTGACGGCGATTGATGCATCAGCGGCTGCGCTCTCCATGGCTGAGGCTAACTTCGAGCGTAATTCGGCCCTGTGGTCTGAGCGCTCGGTCGCCTCTAGCTGGTTGAAGGGCGATGCTTTCACTCAAATGGCGGCGCTTGAGGCGAGCGGTGCTCGCTATGAGCTGGTGGTGGTCGATCCCCCCGCGTTTATTAAGCGCCGTAAAGATCTGCCTCAGGGGCGCGCCGCTTACCGTAAGCTCAATCAGGCGGCCATGCGACTGATGACGCAAACGGGGCTTTTGGTCAGCTGCTCGTGTTCCTACCATTTGAGCGAAGCCGACTTGTTGTCGGCCTTACAGTCTGCCGCGCGTCATAGCGGAAAAACCTTGCAGGTCTTACACCTTGGGAGCCAAGGGCCCGACCATCCCGTGCACCCCGCGTTGCCCGAGACGCGATATCTAAAAGCCATTTTCTGTCGCGTGACCACGGTAGACGGCTAGAATTCAAGGATGTTGCAGTATCCCGGCTTTGACCCCGTTGCGCTTGAGATCGGACCGCTTAAGGTGCGCTGGTACGGCATTACCTATTTGATCGCGTTTGCCGCAGCGTGGTGGTTGGCGAGGCGCCGAGCCGCTCGGCCAGGGTCGGGCTGGACGGCGCTTGATGTCGATGATTTTCTTTTCTTTGCCATGTTGGGCGTGATTCTCGGTGGACGCATCGGCTACACGCTGTTTTATGGCATGGAGTTTTGGTTAGCCGATCCGCTCTACCTGTTACGGATTTGGGAGGGCGGGATGTCCTTCCACGGAGGGCTCATCGGCGTATTGGTCGCGCTCGGTATTTTTGCGCATCGTCGTCAGCGTCATATCTTTGATGTATTCGATTTTGCAGCGGCTTTACCAGGTCTCGGAATATTCGCTGTACGTGTTGGGAACTTTATCAACGGCGAGCTGTGGGGTCGGCCGGGAGAGGTACCCTGGGCGATGATCGTCGATGGAGTCGCTCGTCATCCGACCCAACTCTATGAGGCATTACTGGAGGGCGCTTTATTAGCGGCTGTGCTCTGGTGGTTCACGGCCCGCCCCCGACCTCGCTACGCCGCCTCGGGCTTGTTTTTGTTGATGTACGCGAGCGGTCGGCTGTTGGTGGAGTTCTGGCGTCTACCGGATGCGCACATTGGTTATTTGTGGGGTGATTGGCTCACCATGGGTCATTTATTAACCTTGCCGATGTGGCTCGCCGGCGCCGGCCTGATGATCTTTGCGTATCGTCGGCCCACGGGTCATTCGCCCACGGGTACCGATGCCGACACGAGATCAGGATGACGCAACCCCTATGAAGGCTTATCTCGATTTCATGCGCCATGTGCGCGAGTACGGGGTCCAAAAAACGGATCGTACGGGCACGGGGACACTGTCGGTATTTGGCTATCAGATGCGATTTGATTTGCAGGCTGGATTTCCGTTGGTCACCACCAAAAAAGTTCACCTGAAATCCATCATCCATGAATTGCTGTGGTTCCTGAGAGGGGAGACCAATATCGCGTATCTACGCGAGCATGGGGTCAGCATTTGGGATGAGTGGGCGGATGCAAACGGTAACCTTGGACCTGTGTACGGTAAGCAATGGCGCTCTTGGCCGACGCCCGATGGGCGAGTCATTGATCAGATTTCGCAAGTCATGCGCCAACTACGCGAGCAACCGGATTCACGACGTATCATCGTCAGTGCGTGGAACGTAGGTGAATTGGATCAGATGGCTTTGATGCCCTGTCACGCATTTTTTCAGTTTTATGTGGCAGAGGGTCGCTTGTCTTGTCAGCTCTATCAGCGTAGCGCTGATATCTTTTTGGGGGTGCCGTTCAACATTGCTTCCTACGCTTTGTTGACGCATATGCTGGCCGCTCAGTGCGATCTAGAGGTGGGGGATTTTGTGTGGACGGGGGGGGATTGCCACCTCTACCTCAACCATCTCGAGCAAGCGGATCTACAGCTCACGCGTGGCCCCTTACCGTTACCGACACTGGTCCTCAAACGTCGACCGCCGAGCGTGTTTGACTACCAATTTGACGACTTTGACATTCAAAATTATCAGTGCCATCCGGCGATTCGTGCGCCGGTGGCGATTTAAACCGCGGGCGTTGTGCCTGCCAGCAGGAGAAAGCCCGTGCCGATTCCCGTGATGCGTACCAGCCCTTGGATTAGGGTCCGAAACTCCAAAATTCATGGCAAAGGCGTATTTGCCGCTAAGCGCATTCCGAAGGGTACCCGCGTGATCGAATATTTAGGCGAGCGGATCACCCATGGTGAAGCGGATTCCCGCTATGCCGATCATGATCCCAACGATAACCATACTTTTTTGTTTGTCGTCAATCGACGCACGGTGATTGATGCGAACCATCAAGGCAATGATGCGCGCTTCATCAATCACTCCTGTGATGGCAATTGTGAGTCGGCGATTGAAGATAATCGTGTTTTCATTGATGCCGTACGCACGATAGAAGCCGGCGAGGAACTGGGTTACGACTACGAGATTGGTCGTGACAAGTCAGACCCTGAGAACGTGGATGAAATCTATGCCTGCCGCTGCGGGACGCGTAAGTGTCGCGGTAGCATGCTCTGGCCAACTCGCGCTGAGTGGGAGCGAGAGCAGCGTGCCAAGGCACGGGCGAAGGCGCGCGCGCGTGCGGGTCAAAAAAAGCGCGCACGCTAGGCGGTATAAGCGACCAAGCGGTGTGAGCGGTAGGGGTTTCACCTTCTATGGACCGAGCGACAGATGGCGCTGAGCGTGCAAGCGGTCTCGCTCCGACGGTTACGCTCGTGGTCGCGATGGCTGCGAACCGTGTGATTGGTCGGGATGGGCAGTTGCCGTGGCGATTGCCTGCCGACCTGCGCCAATTCAAAGTAGACACGATGGGTAAACCCGTGGTGATGGGTCGCAAAACATTTGAGTCGATCGGGCGTGCACTACCCGGTCGACATAATATTGTTTTGACTCGCCAGCCCGCGCAAGTAACGCCGCCCATGTCATCCAGCCTCAGTGAGGGCACGGTCTTCACGGTAGCGAGCGACTGGCGAGCCGTTATGGAGGCAGCCAGCCCGGCATCCGAACTCATGGTGATTGGAGGCGCAGAAATCTACGCCTTAGCATTACCCCAAGCAGACCGTATTTTATTGACGCAGGTGGAAGCAGATATCGAGGGCGATACTCATTTCCCGCCACTCGATAGCGCCGAGTGGCAACAAACTGAGCGGGCCTACCGACCTGCTGATGCGGATAACGCGTACCCGATTCGATTTTTGAGTCTGCAGCGTCAGCGTTGACGTAGCGGAATCTTGGCCGAAATTTTTTGACTCCACTCTGCGGGGCCACTTTGATGGACCGACGTGCCCTGCGCATCAACAGCCACCGTCACGGGCATATCCTGTACGGTGAATTCATAGATCGCTTCCATACCAAGGTCCTCGAAAGCGACCACACGTGAGTCTTTAATCGCCTTCGACACAAGATACGCGGCTCCACCCACAGCCATGAGATAAGCGGCTTTATGCTTACGGATCGCGTCGATCCCGGCAGGGCCGCGCTCGGCTTTACCGATCATCGCGATCAGGCCGGTTTTATCGAGCATCATGTCCGTGAACTTATCCATGCGGGTTGCGGTGGTCGGGCCTGCAGGACCCACCACCTCATCGCGCACAGGATCAACCGGACCCACGTAATAAATGACTCGGTTGGTGAAATCGACCCCGTCGGGCAGACCTTTACCCTCGGCGTAGAGATCAGCGATACGTTTGTGCGCGGCGTCACGGCCCGTCAGCATTTTGCCGTTCAACAGCAAACGATCTCCAGGGCGCCAGCTCATCACCTCTTCGCGAGTCAGTGTGTCGAGGTTGATGCGCTTGGATTCAGCGGACGGCGCCCAATCTACTTTGGGCCAGCGTGCTAAATCGGGTGGGGTGATCTTGGCGGGACCCGATCCATCCAAAGTAAAGTGCACGTGCCGAGTCGCTGCACAATTGGGGATCATCGCGACCGGTTTAGAGGCGGCGTGTGTCGGGTAGTCCAAAATTTTGACATCGAGCACAGTCGATAGCCCGCCCAACCCTTGTGCGCCGATCCCAAGTGCATTGACCTTATCGTGTAGTTCAATCCGCAGTTCCTCCAACGGATTCTGCGGGCCACGGGCTTTGAGTTCTGCCATATCGATCGGGGCCATCAAAGATTCTTTGGCCAACACCATGGCTTTTTCAGCAGAGCCGCCGATGCCTATGCCCAGCATGCCGGGAGGACACCAACCCGCACCCATGGTCGGGACGGTTTTTAAGACCCAATCAACGATTGAATCGCTGGGATTGAGCATCACGAACTTAGCTTTATTCTCTGAGCCGCCCCCTTTAGCGGAGACCGTGATTTCCACTTCGTCGCCAGGAACCATCTCTACGTGAACAACGGCCGGCGTGTTATCGCGGGTGTTTTTACGACTGAATGCCGGATCGCTGACGATCGAGGCTCGTAAGGTATTGTCGGGGTCCGTGTAGGCGCGTCGGACACCCTCGTTGATCATTTGCTCTAAGGTGAGTGCGGCATCCCAACGGACGTTCATCCCCACTTTGACAAACGCCACAACGATGCCGGTGTCTTGGCAGATCGGCCGATGGCCCTCCGCGCACATGCGCGAGTTCGTCAGGATTTGCGCGATAGCGTCTTTAGCAGCCGGCGACTCCTCAAGTTCATAGGCGCGCCCCAAGGCTTCAATGTAATCCATCGGGTGGTAGTAAGAGATGTACTGTAGCGCATCGGCGACGCTGTCGATGACGTGCTGCTGGGCAATAACGCTCATGGAGAAGTCCTAACGCTAGGGGTTACCCGCGCATTCTAGCGCGCTTGGCGAGCGCTAGTCCGCGCCGGGCGCTCGCGGTGATTGACTCGGGACCTGCCAACACTGATCGGTATCCAGATCAACCGCCGTCAGCTGACCACCCCAGACACAGCCGGTATCGAGCGCCAGCACGTCCTCGCGTCGCAAGAGACCGAGTGTGGACCAATGGCCGAAGATGACGCGGACCTCTCGAGTGCCGCGATCTGGGATGTCAAACCAAGGATAGAGCCCTGGTGTTTGGCTACCGGGCGCCGTTTTGTTCGCAAAGTCGAGTCGGCCTTGTGTATCGCAGTAACGCATCCGGGTGAGGGCATTGATCGTATAGCGCCAACGCGGTAGCCCTTGTAGATCTTCTTGCCACTGATCCGGTTGGTCACCATACATATGCTCAAAGAATTGACTCGGATGGCTTTTCAGAGCCTGACTGGTGGCTGCGGCGTGGTGCAGGAGTTCGGTGGTACTCCAAGGCGCCGGCGCGCCGGCGTGAACCATGAGATCGGGTCGATCCCGATTTGAGCCTTGCGCGCTGATCGCCAGGGGCCGCGTCAGTAGCCACTCAATGAGGGCGTCACGATCCGGAGCCACGAGAATATCGCTCAGCGTATCGCTCTTTTTAAGCGGACGCGCTGAACTGAGTGCGAGCGCCAGTAAGTGCAGATCATGATTGCCAAGCACAACCCGCGCTGAATCACCCAAACTTTTGACCCAGCGTAATACCCCTAGCGAATCTGGGCCCCGATTGACCAAGTCACCGACGAACCACAGTTCATCGCGATCAGGGTTAAAACGAGTTTCTTTGATGAGCTGCTGCAGCTCGACCAAGCAGCCTTGAACATCACCAATTGCAACACGCGCCATACCGAGGCTGGCTGAGCGCGATTAGTGGAGTACGCCTGGCTTGGCGAGTCGGAACGCAGGAATTGGTGCATCGAACTCCAAGCCATCATCCGCTCGCATCTGGTAGCTGCCCTGCATGGCCCCGACCGGGGTCTCGATGACGGCGCCACTCGAATAACGAAATCCCTGTCCGGGTTGCAGATGCGGCTGCTCGCCCACCACGCCCTGGCCACGTACTTCTTGGGTCTTACCGTTGCTATCGGTAATCAACCAATGCCGTGCGATCAATTGCGCGGGTAGCTTGCCGACGTTACGAATCGTAATGGTGTAGGAGAAGACATAGCGATCGTCTTCGGGGTCTGACTGCGCCTCAAGGTAGCGCGTCTCAACATTGATCTCGATGTGATAGTTGTCTTCCATGACGATGCCCACGCTAACGGCTCTGTAGCAACTCTGCAAGCTTGCCATAATTTTCAGGGCTCACGGTTTCGGGTCGCGCGCTCGGATCGATACCACAGGCGGTCATTTGCTCGGCCGACAGCACGGTTTTCAGTGCATTACGTAAGGTTTTTCGACGCTGGGCAAAAGCGAGCGAGACCACCGTAGCCAAACGCGCATCCGCTGTAAATCGCGGCGTCGCACGCACGGTCAGCCGCGCCACAGCCGACCAAACTTTCGGCGGCGGTTGGAATGCACCAGGACCCACATCGAATAAATAGTCTGTCTCGACCCATGGCGCGAGCATGACGGTGAGGCGCCCGTAGTCACGTCCACCCGGCTCTGCACAGATCCGCTCAATGACTTCTTTTTGCAGCATGACATGCAGATCTGAGATCGCGGCCGGAGTGCTCAGCAAATGGAACAATAAGGGCGTTGAGATGTTGTAGGGCAGATT
>CAZSRB010000020.1:0-29559 GCA_964609065.1 uncultured Acidibacter sp.
CGCTGCCGCCAGTGGCATCAAGACGATCGCGAGTAAGATTTGTGGGCTCAACATCTGTTCGGTCATGGTGCTTAGCCCTTCAGCGTATCGAGATCTTCAACGTTGATGCTGCGGCGCTCGCGGAATAACACCACCAGAATCGCAAGCCCAATGGCCGCCTCCGCTGCAGCAACCGTCAACACAAAGAATACGAAGACTTGGCCATCCAGATCGCCCAGAAATCGCGAAAACGACACGAAACTGAAGTTCACGGCGAGCAGCATCAACTCGATACACATGAGCAGCAGAATGACGTTTTTACGATTGAGAAAAATGCCGGCAATCGCCAAAGCGAATAGCACCCCAGAGAGCGTGAGCATATGCTGCAGCGTAATCATGACTGGCCCTCTTCTGCCGAGGCCGCTGACTCGCCACTCGATGTCGCCTTGGGACCTAAGCCTTTGACGAGACGGACCCGATCCTCACGACGCACCGCCACCTGCTTGGCCACATCCTGCGGCTTCAAGCCAGGGCGTCGACGCATCGTCAAAGTAATGGCGGCCACAATCGCAACGAGCAATACGACCGAGGCCAACTCAAAAGGATAGACGTATTGCGTGTAGAGCACCTCGCCCAGTTCACGCGTGTTACTCACCTCAGCAGAGCGAGCCACCGCCCCTTGCGTCGCATCGACCCCCAGACCGCGGAACCAAAAGACGCCCACCATTTGCACAATGACCGCCAAAGCCGTCAGCCACCCCAGCCAAGCGTAGCGAGCGAACCCCTGTCGCAGCGAGGTCGTATTGAGATCGAGCATCATCACGACGAATAGGAACAGCACCATCACGGCACCGACGTAGACGAGTACCAACACAATCGCCAAGAACTCGGCCTCGATGAGCAGCCACAAGGCGGCACTCGTAAAAAATGCCAGCACCAAGCTCAGCGCTGAGTAAACGGGATTTCGCGCCACGATGACCCCAATAGCAGAGGCAATCAGTACCGCAGAAAAAGCGTAAAACAGAACTTGTACGAACAACGCGTATCCCTCGTCAGTGAGCAGCAGATCGTCAGCGGTAACGCGCGTCGGCCGCCTTATCGGCGTCGATCAAGGATGCGTACCGCTCGCCTACCGCTAGCAGCTTATCTTTGGTCATGATGTTTTCGCCGCGATTCTCCATGTGGTACTCATGGATACGCGTTTCAACAATTGCATCGACGGGGCATGCCTCTTCACAAAAGCCGCAGTAGATGCATTTAAAAAGATCAATGTCGTAGCGTGTCGTGCGCCGAGTGCCATCATCGGCGACATCCGACTCGATGGTGATGGCCAAAGCGGGACAGACCGCTTCGCACAACTTGCAAGCGATACAACGCTCTTCCCCATTTGCGTAACGGCGCAAGGCATGCAGCCCGCGAAAACGCGGTGACTGCGGCGTACGCTCTTCAGGATAGTTAATCGTGACTTTTTTACGGAACAGTGTTCGCGCTGTAACCGACAGACCGGTCAGTAACTCCGTCAACAAAAACGTCTTGACGACACTTTGTACGCTCATCTCAGCGACTCCATGGTCCGACTTGGAAGTAGACCATCAGACCTTCCACTGCGATCCAAACCAAGGTCACCGGAATCAGGATTTTCCAACCCAGACGCATGATCTGATCGTAGCGATAGCGCGGGAAGGTCGCCCGGTACCACATAAAACAGGTCAAAAAGAAAAAGAGCTTCAAAAAGAGCCAATGAAAGCCAGGCGCCCCAAGGGCACTGTCCGCACCCAATAAGCCCTCGAAGGGGCTCAACCATCCGCCAAGGAAAAACACGGCGGTCAGCGCCGAGATCAGAATCATGTTGGCGTATTCCGCGAGGAAAAATAACGCAAACGCGATTCCCGAGTATTCCACGTGAAAGCCCGCGACGATCTCCGACTCACCCTCAGCCACGTCAAAGGGGGCACGATTCGTTTCTGCGACCCCTGCGATCAAATACACCACAAAGAGCGGGAATAGCCACAGAAAAAACCAATTGGAAACGCCGCCCTCTTGCGCGCGAATAATATCGCCCAAGTTGAGCGTGCCCGCTGCCATCACCACACCGACCAGCGCAAAGCCCATCGCGATTTCATAGGCGACGACTTGAGCCGCCGAGCGCATGGCGCCCAAGAATGCATACTTAGAGTTCGTGGCCCACCCGGCGAGGATCACTCCATAGACACCCACCGAGGTGAGTGACAAGACATAGAGCAAACCTGCATCGATATCCGCTATCACCAACGCGGGGTCAAGCGGCATGACCGCCCAGGCAGCAAATGCGGGGATCAAGGTGATCGCCGGCGCAATCCGAAATAGCCATTTATTTGAAGCGCTCGGAATCACCACTTCTTTCAGCAGCAACTTGATCACATCGGCAAAGGGCTGAAAGATCCCAGGTACCAAACCAAAGAGACTACCGACTCGGTTTGGGCCCTTACGTAGCTGCATCCAACCAATGACTTTGCGTTCCCACAGGGTGGTAAAGGCGACCGAGAGAATCAGCGCCACCGTGACCACCAGAATCCAAAAAGTGGATTGCAGGTAAGTGGGCAAGCTATCCCAAAGCGCGAGTAGGTCGGCCATCAGAGCTCTCCCCGAGCGCGCCGTGCTGCACTCGTCGCCTGCAAGGCAGGGCTACGCCGAAGCACTGCATCGATATCGTACATCGGGATATCGAGCTCACCTGTGTCGATATGCGCGGCATCTTTGATTGCGGCGATCGGCGGTTGATGCTGAGTCAATAATTGTGAGGGCACGGCAGAACCTGCGACCGATTCGATTTGCGAGGCCAGATGCGCGCGAACGGCTTCTGAGCTCTCGTAAGCAAAGCCCGGTAGATCACACAAGTTCCCGAGTACGCGCAGAATTTTCCAGCCTGGACGCGCTTCGCCCGGCGCACGGGCAGCCGCTGTCTGCGACTGCCACCGGCCCTCCAAAGACACATAGCTTCCGGAGGTTTCCGCAAAAGCCGCCATGGGTAACAGCAGGGTCGCCTGCGCCTTCAAAGACTCTGAGGCATACGGCGTGATCGCAATCACCGAGCGGGCCTGTGAAAACGCCGCCTCAGCCAAGGCGGGCTCGGCCAGATCGTGCTTGGGCTCAATCGCCCCGATCAGTACATAGAGTGGTAACTTCGCGGCGAGCATGTCGCGCGTATTGAGACCCACACGTTCAGCCGATCGCGCAACCCCACCGACATCACGGTGGGGAACAGCCCCGGCCAGCCACGCGCCAGCGGCATTAGCACCCTCGGCTAATTCACCCAAGCGGGCGCTGGTGATACGCGCCAATTCACTGGCGAGCGCTCTCACGTCCACGTAGGCCGGGTGACGCAGTGCCATGGCACCCAACCAGATGGCGCGTTGCTCGCCTGAGAGTAAGGCTGCGGCCGCTTCGCGATGAGATGTCTGCGGTGTCACCGAATGCAGCCAGTTAATGACCGAGGGCGGCGCCTCTGCTGACACCGACTCACACACCACCCGAATGATGCAGGCGATTTCGTGCGCCCAAGCGTTCGCATCGGCGATACATTGCGCAGCGACCTCAAAATGATAGTCCCGGGACACCGCATCAATGAAAGCGACTTTCGCCCCGTGACGGGTCACCGCCTTACGCAACCGATGCGCAAGCATCGGTAATTCTGCGCGAAGATTCGAGCCGATTACCAAGACGCCGCTTAAGTGATCCACTTCACTCAGGGCATAACCGAGTGCAGGCTGCCGGGCATCGGCGGCGGCATCGCGGAAATCACGTTGGCGTAGGCGATGATCAATGTTTGCGCTGCCGAGGGCGCCGGCAAGTTCGGCCGCCAAGGCGGCTTCCTCAGTGGTACTCGAAGGATGTACCAAGATGCCGAGCGCTTGGCCCGCTGCCTTCATTTCTTGGGCTGCGACCTGCAAAGCCTCATCCCAATCCACCTCGCACCACTCCTCGCCCTTTCGCAGTAGTGGACGAGTCAGCCTGTCGTTGGCGAGTAAGCCCTCATAGCTGAAGCGATCTCGATCTGAGATCCACGTTTCATTGATCTCATCATGAGCACGCGGCACCACTCGCTTGAGCTTACCGCGCAACACATGACCATAAAGATTGCTACCAAAGCCGTCGTGCGCCGCGATCAGCGGCGTTTCGCTCATTTCCCAAGAGCGTCCCTGGTAGCGAAAGGGTTTGGAGTTAAGCGCGCCAACTGGGCATAGATCAATGATATTGCCCGATAACTCATGCTCGACACTGCGTTCGATGTAAGTGCCGATCTGCATGTTCTCGCCACGCCCTGTCGTACCGAGTTCCGGGATACCCGCGATATCGGCACCAAAACGCACACAGCGAGTGCAGTGGATGCAGCGAGTCATATCCGTCGAAACCAAGGGACCTAAGTTTTTATCTTTGACTACTCGCTTGCGTTCGTTAAAGCGCGCGATATCGCGCCCAAACCCCATCGCCAAATCCTGAAGCTCACACTCTCCGCCCTGATCGCAAATCGGACAATCAAGCGGGTGATTGATCAGCAGAAACTCCATGGTGGCCTTTTGTGCACCGATCGCCACCGGCGAACGGGTGAACACTTTCATGCCCTCCGCGACAGGCGTCGCACAGGCTGGCAGAGGCTTCGGCGCCTTCTCCACTTCCACCAAGCACATGCGACAGTTCGCAGCGATCGGTAGCTTTTCGTGATAACAGAAACGCGGCACATACTCACCGATCGCATCGGTGACATGAATAATCATCGAGCCTTTCTTAGCCTGTACCGGCCGGCCGTCTACTTCGAGGTTAACGAGATCTTCTGGCGTCGCTGACATGTTCAAGCCGCTGCTTTCTGACCGTCGACGATACTTCGCCCACGATGCTGGATCATGTATTCAAATTCATGGCGGAAATTTTTGACAAAACTCTGCACGGGCCATGCCGCCGCATCGCCAAGCGCGCAAATCGTATGGCCCTCAATTCGATTGGCGACATCGACCAACAGCTGTAGGTCTTCCATGCGCCCGTCACCCGCCACAATGCGTTTGAGTACGCGATTGAGCCACCCGGTTCCTTCACGGCACGGGGTGCACTGACCACAAGATTCACTCATATAAAAACGAGAAATACGCTCGAGCGCCCGAACCATACAAGTCGTCTCATCCATCACGATGACCGCAGCCGAGCCGACCGATGAGCCCACCGCACGCAGCGAGTCATAGTCCATATTCACACCGAGCATCACCTCACCGGGGACCACTTTGACGGAGGACCCTCCTGGGATGACCGCCTTGAGCTTGCGACCACCGCGCACACCGCCTGCGATCTCAAGCAAATCTTTGAACGCAATTCCGAGTGGCAACTCGTAGTTACCCGGTTTAGCAACATGCCCCGTCACTGAAAAGATGACCGTGCCCCCGGCATTCGTGGTGCCCAATCCCGCAAACCACTCTGGTCCCTTGCGCAAAATCGTCGGCACCGAGGCGTAGCTTTGCGTGTTATTGATCGTGGTGGGCTGGCCATAAAGACCAAATGCGGCGGGGAACGGCGGTTTAAAGCGCGGCTTTCCCTGCTTACCCTCCAAGGACTCAAGTAGCGCGGTCTCCTCACCACAGATGTAGGCACCGGCGCCGACAAAGGTGTAAAGATCAAAGTCGATACCCGACCCTTGAATATTTTTACCGAGCAGGCCTGCCTCGTAAGCTTCCTTCACCGCGGCTTCAAAACGCGGCACGGGTTCGCCTAAAAATTCACCACGGATGTAGTTGTAGCCCACAGTGGCGCCCATCGCGAAGCCACCGATCGCCATCCCCTCCACTAATGCGTGGGGGTTGTAGCGCAGGATGTCCCGGTCATGACAGGTCCCCGGCTCACTTTCGTCCGAGTTACACACCGCATATTTTTGGACGGGCGCCTTGCGCGGCATGAAGCTCCACTTAACACCCGTGGGAAAGCCCGCACCGCCACGACCCCGTAGCCCACTCGCCTTGACCGCTTCCACCACCTGCTCCGGCGTGTACTCACCCGCCAGGACTTTTTTCCAGGACTGGTATCCACCTATTTTGAGATAGCTCTCGAGTGTCCAGGAACGCTCAATCGCCAAGGGCTCAAAGACCACGAGATTCATCTTCTCGCGCCACTTATCGTCTACAGGGCTCATTTGAGTTCATCCAAAATTTGATCGACCTTCTCGGGGGTCAAATTTTCATGGAATACGTGATCTACCATCATCATGGGCGCACCCGTGCAGGCGGCCAGACACTCTTCCTCTTTTTTGAGGAAAATCCGCTTATCGGGCGTGCTCTCGCCGACCTTGATCCCGAGCTTGCGCTCGCAATGCGCCAAAATGTCCTCACCGCCGTTTAACCAGCAACTGATGTTGGTGCAGACACTGACGTGATGCCGACCGCACTCGTGCGTCTCGAACATCGAGTAGAAGGTCGCGACCTCGTACACCTGAATCGAAGGTAGCTTCAAATACTGGGCGATCGCGTCCATGAGATCGGCAGTTAAAAACCCATCGTTTTGTTCCTGCACAAACCGCAGCGCCGACAAGGTGGCCGAACGTTGACGACCGAGCGGAAACCGGCCGATCCAATGGTCGATCTCTGCGCGGGTGTGTGCGCTCAATAAAGCCACTTTATCGCCCTCACCGGTGACGAACTGCTTGCCATCACTAGTTGGAACAGCGTGCTCTACGCTCACCGATCAATCTCCCCGAATACGATGTCTTGGGTACCAATCACGGCGACCACATCCGCCAGCATGTGTCCAGTCACCATTTCTTCGAGCGCTGCGATATGAGCGAACCCTGGCGCTCGGCACTTGAGACGATAAGGCTTGTTGGCCCCATCTGAGATCAAATAAATTCCAAACTCGCCTTTGGGCGCCTCGACTGCGGCGTAGGTCTCCCCCTCGGGCACGCAATACCCTTCGGTCATGAGCTTAAAGTGATGAATGAGCGATTCCATATCGCCTTTCATATTTTCACGACGCGGCGGACGAACCTTCGCGTCGGCGACCATCACTGGACCCGGGTTCTTTTTCAGCCACTCCACGCACTGCGCGACAATGCGGTTCGATTGACGCAATTCTTCGATACGCACGAGATAGCGATCGTAACAGTCACCATTGACACCTACCGGAATGTCAAAATCGACTTCCTGGTACACCTCGTAGGGCTGCTGCTTGCGTAGATCCCAAGCGATCCCCGAGCCACGCAACATCGGCCCACTGAACCCGAGCTGCATCGCACGCTCGGGACTGACCACGCCAATGTTGACCGTACGCTGCTTCCAAATGCGGTTATCAGTCAACAGCGTTTCATATTCATCGATGGCTCTAGGGAAACGCTGCGTAAAGTCTTCAATGAAACCGAGCAGCCCTCCGGCACGGGCCTCATTCAGCCGATCCGCATCCTTCTGCGAGCGCCAGCGTGAGGCCTGATACTTCGGCATGTCTGCGGGTAAATCACGATGTACACCGCCGGGACGGTAGTAAGTCGCGTGCATCCGCGTACCTGATACCGCCTCGTAGCAATCCATCAAATCCTCGCGCTCTTTGAAGGCGAGCAGAAAGACCGTCATCGCACCGATATCGAGCCCGTGTGCACCCAACCACATCAAGTGGTTCAGAATGCGGGTGATCTCATCGAACATGACGCGGATGTACTGAGCGCGACGTGGTGGCGTCACACCCAAGAGTTTTTCGATGGCCAGCACATAGGCGTGCTCGTTACACATCATCGACACGTAATCGAGTCGATCCATATAACCGATCGACTGATTGAACGGCTTTGACTCAGCGAGCTTTTCCGTGGCGCGATGCAACAGACCAATATGTGGATCGGCCTTTTGAATGACCTCGCCTTCCATCTCAAGGACGAGACGCAACACACCGTGGGCAGCCGGATGCTGCGGCCCAAAATTCATGGTGTAGGATTGGATCTCAGCCATTTCTTTGCTCAATCAAAGCTGGGTCGTAACGGTTATCTTCACGGATCACTTTGGGCACGAGTACGCGCGGCTCAATACTGACGGGCTCATAGACTACACGCTGCTTACGCGGGTCATAGCGAACCTCGACGTTGCCGATCAGTGGAAAATCTTTACGAAAGGGGTGACCGATAAATCCGTAATCGGTCAATAAGCGTCGCAAGTCGGGGTGGCCGCGAAAGAGAATCCCGAAGAGATCAAACGCCTCGCGTTCAAACCAGTTGGCTGACGCCCACACCGACACCAAAGAATCGAGCATCGGCTCATCATGATCTGCGCAAAAGGCGCGCAGTGTGAGTCGACGATTATGAGTAATCGAGAGTAATTGAACTGTGACCGCAAACCGCCCGGGTCGGCCACCGAAGGCCGCCGAGTCTACGGTCTCACCCTGCGCATGGCGTCCGCGCGAAAACCCTGAACCGGTCGCCCGTTGCGTCTTCCACTCGGACTCGCCGAACTGCAAATAATCGACGCCTGCCAGGTCAATCAGGACTTCGAACCGCAACTCAGGATGATCACGCAAGGCCGTGGCAACGGCGAGCCATGCGGCGGGATCACATTCAATGCACACATCCCCTGGCAGTGCCGCCACCTGGCGCGCCGCTCCAGAAGTCAGCTCGATGAGACGCGCCACCCAGCTCTCGAGGTTTGCACTCGAGGATTGCGCATCGAGCGCGCCATCAACCGACTGAGCTGTGATCGATGCCTCGGTCATCGCTGCATCACCGAGCTCGTGCGAGCAATTTTCTTTTGAAGCTGGATGATGCCGTAAAGCAAGGCTTCAGCCGTCGGCGGACAACCCGGCACATACACATCTACCGGCACGATACGATCACAACCCCGTACCACTGCGTACGAGTAGTGGTAATACCCACCGCCATTGGCACACGATCCCATCGAAATTACCCAACGTGGCTCGGGCATCTGGTCATAGACCTTGCGCAACGCCGGCGCCATTTTGTTGACGAGCGTACCCGCCACGATCATCACGTCCGACTGTCGCGGACTCGGTCGAAAGACCACGCCAAAGCGATCGAGATCATAGCGAGACGCACCGGCGTGCATCATCTCCACCGCGCAGCAGGCGAGCCCAAAAGTCATGGGCCACAAAGATCCTGTCCGCGCCCAGTTCACAAGATGATCGATCTGAGTGGTCACGAACCCGCGTTGGGCAAATCCACTCGGCTCACTGCTCGCGTCTAATCCCACTCGAGCGCTCCCTTCTTCCATTCATAGATGAAGCCCACGATCAAAATCAGCAGGAAAATCCCCATGGCCACTAGACCAAATGTCCCGATGGAACCGAGCGCGACGGCCCAGGGAAAGAGGAAGGCGATTTCCAGATCAAAGACGATGAAGAGAATCGCGACTAAGTAATAGCGCACATCAAACTTCATGCGCGTATCTTCGAAGGCTTCAAAGCCGCACTCATACGGCGAGAGCTTCTCGCTGTCGTCTGGCGCACGACTTAAGAACCGGCCGAGGCTCGTACCGAGCAGCATCAGCACCCCGGCGAGACCGGAGGCCACGATCAAAAATATCAAAGCTGGCAAGTAATTCGACAACATGCTTTTCGCCCCAACACGTGTCAGGCTTATGCCCGACAACCCCCGTGTCTCAAGCGGCGCGAATTGTATCAGGAAATATCTGGTGCGGACGGGGAGACTCGAACTCCCATACCTCGCGGCGCTAGCCCCTCAAGCTAGTGTGTCTACCAATTCCACCACGTCCGCAACCGGCGGCGACTGCCGCGCATGTGCTGATTATCTCTTATCTAGACGATACCGACGATCTCAGTGCCATTATGACAAAGCTACGATCAGGGCGCCGGCGCATCAGCGGGTGCAGGCACCGTACCGAGCGAAGGCGTCGTCGGCGCTTGCTCGGTCTCAGAGATCGCTGCGCTATCGAGCAAACCTGCGGGTTGCTCAGCTGGTCGCGTCGCGATCCAGGCGAGCGCCAAGCTATTGAGCATGAACACCGCAGCAAACACCGCTGTCGCACGAGATAGACCGGTGGTCGCGCCTCGCGCACCGAACACGCTTCCGGACGCGCCTGCACCGAAACCAGCGCCCGCATCCGCCCCTCTCCCGCGCTGCAAGAGCACCAAAGCAATGATCGCAATGCCAACAAAGACTTGCAGGATCGTAAGCGCGGTCAACAACATTGAGTTTCTACCTTCTCTGGCCCGTCTCTGCCGGATCGCGTGTCAATGAGCGCCCGCTGCAGCCACGATGGCCGTAAATTCTGTCGTCAGTGATGCGCCCCCAATGAGGCCTCCGTCCACATCCGGCATCGCAAACAGCTCTTTGGCGTTTGCGGCCTTAACACTGCCCCCATAAAGGATGCGCACCAAGCCCGCCATTGTAGCATCAACTCTTGCGATACGCGTGCGGATGAACTGATGGACCTCTTGCGCCTGCTCAGGCGTCGCCGTAAGTCCCGTACCAATGGCCCACACGGGCTCGTACGCGAGCACGATCCCGGCGAGTTGATCGGTTGGACACGCAGCGAGCACCGCAGTCAACTGGCGCTCCACGACGGCCTCCGTCTCCCCCGCTTCCCGTTCGGCTAACTGCTCACCCACACAGATAATCGGCGTCAGACCCGCCGCCAGCGCGACACGCAACTTATCGGCCACCGCCTCATCCGTTTCTGCAAACAACGTGCGCCGTTCTGAGTGACCGAGAATGACATGCGTACAACCGACATCGCGCAACATCTCAACCGACACCTCACCCGTGTAGGCGCCCTGCCCCGACTGAGTACAGGCGTTTTGCGCGCCCAACCGAATATCACCGTCGTGCGCTGCCAATGCCCGACCCACCGATTCGAGATAAACACTGGGCGGACACACGACCACCTCGGCGACTCGATCAGGTAAGGCCCGAATCGATGGCAACAGCGCCGACAACAGTTCCTGATTGCGCGCGTGTGAGCCGTGCATTTTCCAGTTCCCGGCGACCATCGGTTGTCTCATCTCAGACCTCTCCTCTCAAAGATTTCGCTGCGCGAGTGTGCGCGGCTCACCCCCTCTGCCCCTTACGCCGAGACCCCGTGTTCAGCGTGGTGCTGCACGATCTTGGCCAACTGTTGCGCTAAATCTTTGGCTTGCTCGCGATCTTCGGCTTCGATCATGACGCGAATCACGGGCTCAGTGCCCGAGGCTCGTAAGACCACGCGCCCCCGCCCCGCTAGCTGCGACTCGATCGCCGTGACCGACTCAACGATGACCGGCTCAGCCAAAGGATCAAAGCGTCGAGCCACCCGAACATTGAGCATCGTTTGTGGCAGTAGCGTCAGACCCGCAGTGAGCTCTGCGAGGGTTCTTCCGGTTTGGCGCATGATGCCAAGCACTTGTAGCGCGGCCACCATGGCATCCCCAGTCGTCGTGTGCTGCAAAGTGAGTATGTGCCCTGAGGTCTCGCCCCCCAGTATGCCGCCCGTTTCACGGAGTTTCGCAAGCACGTAACGATCGCCGACCTGAGCACGCAAGAAATCGATATCGGCATCACGTAACGCCGACTCCAGCGCAAAGTTAGTCATGACCGTACCGACTACCGGGCCGCGCAAGCGGCCCGCCGCCTGTTCAGCGAGCGCTAAGACGTATAGCAACTGGTCGCCATCCACTTTGCGTCCTAAGTGATCGACCATGACGAGTCGATCGCCATCACCATCGAGCGCAATCCCCACATCAGCGCGCACACCCGGCACGGTGAGCTGTAGCAACTCAGGAGACATGGCACCGCAGGCTTCATTGATATTGCGTCCGTTGGGGGAACACCCAATCGGCACGATCTCGGCGCCCAAGTCAGCAAGGATACGCGGCGCGACCTTGTAGGCCGCCCCATGCGCGCAGTCGATGACAATCTTCATTCCCTTGAGCGTCACCCCAGCGGGCACGGTCGACATACAAAATTCTTGGTACACCCGACGCGTTTTATCCACTCGCGATGCACGTCCCAGAGCGGCGGACTCACGAGTCGTCGGTAAGTTCTCAAGTTCTTGCTCGATCAAGCGCTCATCGTCGTCCGAGAGTTTCCCGCCATGCCGATCAAAGAATTTAATACCGTTATCATCGTACGCGTTGTGTGATGCGCTGATGACCACACCAAAGTCACAGCCAAAATGTCGCGTCATGAACGCAATACCGGGTGTCGGGAGCGGCCCAATCAGCTTGGCATCGACGCCAGCGGCCACAAACCCCGCCTCGAGTGCGGACTCGAACATGTATCCCGATAGCCGGGTGTCCTTGCCGATCAGCACGCTCCCGCCTTGCGGCGCAAGCGCGCGCGCGGCCGCGCTCGCGAGACGCAACACGAAATCGACCGTCAGGGGCGGTTCGCCTACCCGACCGCGTACGCCGTCAGTCCCAAAATATTTACGTGTCACGATCGCCCCGTCTCCCCTGATTGCTGCAGGCTGCACCACACTTTGAGCACATCTGTCGTCTCCGCGACGTCATGGGCGCGAATAATACGCGCTCCACCCTCTAACGCCGCATACGCCAACGCCAAACTACCGGCTAAACGCTGCTCCACCGAGCGTCCGGTCACCACGCCCAACAAGGATTTGCGAGAGAGCCCAGCCAAAATCGGCACGCCCAAGGCGCCGAGCTGCGAGAGCTCTCGCAATAAGTGCAAATTATGCTCGGGGGTTTTGCCAAAACCGAATCCGGGATCCACGAGGATGCGAGCCATCGGCAGGCCTTGCGCCATGCAGGCGCGCATTCGAGCCTGCAAGAAGCCGATGACCTCCTGTACCACGTCGGTGTACTCAGGGGCTGTCTGCATAGAGACGGGCTCCCCCTGCATATGCATCAGGCAGACGGCCACCTCCGAGCTTGCCACGACATCTAAGGCACCCGGGCGCTGCAAAGCGTAGACATCGTTGATGAGGTGGGCCCCTTCATCCAGCGCCGCCCGCATCACCTCTGCTTTGCTGGTGTCGACCGAGACGATCGCGCCCATCCGAACCAAGGCTTTCACCACCGGCACAACGCGGGTGATCTCCTCCTCAACCGGCACGGGCGCCGCGCCGGGACGCGTTGACTCGCCCCCCACGTCGATTAGGTCGGCCCCATGGGCGAGCATCTGCTCGGCTTGACTAAGCGCGCGCCGACAATCAAAGAATTGCCCCCCATCCGAGAAGGAATCTGGGGTCACGTTCAGCACCCCCATCACTCGAGGGGTACTGAGATCCAGCCAACGGTCCCGACAGCGAAGCAGCAACCGCAGCTTAGCCTGCGCTACCTTCCCCAGCAGGCTCACCGATTGAGCCGCCTGTCGAGGAGGGCTTCGCGCCACCCGACGGTGGGCTACTCGGCGCCGAATCATCCCAACCTGATGGTTCGCGCGGCGGCTTACCATCCATAATATCTTTAATCTGACCTTCGTCGATGGTTTCGTATTTGATCAGCGCATCAGCCATCGAGTGTAGCTTCTCAAGATTCGTCTCGAGAATATTGCGCGCCCGTTGGTAATTGCTCTCGATCACACGCCGAACTTCCTGATCGATGGCATGCGCGGTCTCATCTGAGACTTGTTTAGTCTGCGTCACCGATCGGCCGAGAAACACTTCGCCCGACTCTTCAGAATAAGTCAGCGGACCCAAGCGATCAGAAAGACCCCACTTGGTGACCATGTTTCGAGCCAAGTCCGTCGCACGCTCGATATCGTTGGAGGCACCGGTTGTGACCGCATCCGCACCAAAGATAATTTCCTCGGCGATACGACCTCCAAACAAAGTGGCGATACCACTTTCGATCCGACGCTTGCTCATCGAATAGCGATCCTGCTCAGGCAGGAACTGCGTCACGCCCAGGGCCCGACCGCGCGGAATGATCGTGACCTTATAGACAGGATCATGCTCCGGTACCGAGAAGCCGACGATCGCGTGCCCCGCTTCGTGGTAAGCGGTCATTTTCTTCTCTTCTTCGGTCATCACCATCGAGCGCCGTTCGGCACCCATCATGATTTTGTCTTTCGCGCGATCGAACTCTTCCATGCTGACGATGCGCCGATTAGCACGGGCCGCAAAGAGCGCCGCCTCGTTCACGAGATTCGCAAGATCCGCCCCCGAGAAACCTGGTGTTCCCCGCGCGATCACAGCCGGTTTCACGTCATCACCGAGCGGCACTTTGCGCATGTGGACGCGCAGGATTTGTTCGCGACCTCGTACGTCGGGCAGCGGCACCACCACCTGCCGATCGAAACGACCCGGACGCAGTAATGCGGGGTCGAGCACATCGGGCCGGTTCGTGGCCGCGATCACGATGATGCCTTCATTGCCTTCGAAGCCATCCATCTCCACCAGCAGTTGGTTCAATGTCTGCTCGCGCTCATCATGACCACCGCCCAAGCCTGCCCCACGATGCCGACCAACGGCATCGATTTCATCAATGAAAATAATGCACGGGGCGTGCTTCTTCGCCTGCTCGAACATATCGCGGACACGCGAAGCGCCCACGCCAACGAACATCTCTACAAAATCAGAGCCTGAAATGGTGAAGAACGGCACCTTCGCTTCACCCGCAATCGCTCGAGCGAGCAAAGTCTTACCGGTGCCTGGGCTGCCGACCATCAACACGCCCTTCGGAATCTTGCCGCCGAGCTTTTGAAACTTGGACGGATCTTTGAGGAAGTCCACGATTTCGCCCACTTCCTGCTTGGCCTCATCCACCCCCGCGACATCTGCGAAGGTGACCGCGACCTGATCTTCGCTCAGCAGTCGCGCGCGGCTTTTGCCGAAGGACATTGCCCCACGACCGCCCCCACTGCCCTGCATCTGCCTCAACATCCACACGAACACGAGGATCAACAGCAGCGCAGGCGCGAGTTGCAGCACTAATTGAGCAAAGAAATTTGGCTGCTTCGGCGCGCGACCAATGATGGCCACATCCGCCTTGGCCAACGTGCCAATCAGAGCCGTGTTGTCGGTCTCTGGGTTGAAGAGCTCAAACGTGGTTTTATCGCGACGGGTACCAAGGATGGAATCACCCTGCAGGACGACGCTTTCAACCCGGCCGTTTCGGACCTCGTTGAGGAAGGTCGAGTAGCTGATCTCAGCCACCGGGCCGGTGCGCGGCATGAACTGACTGAACAGCACCAGTACCGCTACCGCGATCAGTGCCCACACCACAAAGTTTTTCATCAAATCGTTCATGCTTACCACCTAGAGATCGGCGCCATCCTTTGGCCCTTGACTCACCTGCACACGCTACACCATCAGACCCCTTGCGGCCAGTGAGGTTCAGTGCAGAAAGACGTCAAGACCGCCCGCTACCGCGTACAATGGGGACGTGAAACTCAATGACAAGCAGCGACGGTACCTGCGTGGCCTTGCCCACCCCCTAAAACCGGTCATTCTGGTCGGAAATGCGGGCATGACCTCCGCCGTTGTGGCAGAAACCCAACGTGCGCTGCATGACCATGAACTCATCAAGGTCCGCATGACGGGCGCCGAGCGGGATGTGCGCGATGCCGCTCTGCAGTCGCTGGCAGAGGCCACTGGGAGCGCTCTGGTCGGGCGCATCGGTCATGTCGCGACGCTCTACCGGCCTCGCGACACGCTGCCAAAAATCATCCTGCCGGCGTAAGTCGCGCCCGATTACTCGTAACGAACCGCCACGATCTCGTAACTGCGGGTACCGCCTGGCGCCGTCACATCGACGACATCACCCTCGCTTTTGCCGATCAAAGCCCGAGCGATCGGTGAGGTCACCGCGATGCGGCTTTCCCGAATATCCGCTTCGTCCTCGCCGACGATGGTGTAGGTCACCTCTTTACCGTCGTTTTCATCGGCCAGATCGACCGTCGCGCCAAACACCACTCGACCATCAGTTTTGAGCTGGGTCACATCGATGATGTCTGCCGTCGATAACTTAGACTCAATTTCGCTGATCCGGCCTTCAATGAAACCTTGCTGCTCGCGAGCCGCGTGATACTCCGCATTTTCCGAGAGGTCACCGTGGCTACGCGCCTCGGCGATCGCTTTGATCACGTTCGGTCGAGCTTCACTTTTGAGCTTTTTCAGTTCGGTGCGCAGCAGTTCAGCGCCACGTAAGGTCATGGGATTACGTTTCATGTCAGCGGAGCCTCCTGGTGCAGATCCTGCAACCGATTGACGTCAACTTCATCCAACGAATCAAGCGCTTCACAACTCGCCCGCGCCGCCGCCAGCGTCGTGTAGTACGTCACGCGACGTTGTACCGCCTCGCGACGGATTGAATGCGACTCACGCACAGCCTGTTTACCCTCGGTCGTGTTGACGATGAGGACAATTTCACCATTTTTGATCATGTCAACACAGTGGGGTCGCCCCTCACGGACTTTGTTGACTTCGCGACAAGCGAGTCCCGCCTCGCGAATCGCCGCGGCCGTACCCGACGTGGCCACCAATTCAAAACCACGCTCCAATAGCTTGCGCGCGAGATCCACCACCTGGGGTTTATCACGGTCACGGACACTCAAAAGACAGGTACCCGTACGCGCCAAAATCACACTGGAAGCGGCTTGGGCTTTTGCATAGGCCTCACCAAAACTTCGACCCGTGCCCATGACTTCGCCGGTGGACTTCATTTCTGGGCCTAACATCGGATCCGCTTCGGGAAACTTCACAAACGGGAACACGGCTTCTTTGACCGAATAATACGCAGGTACTCTCTCACGAGTGAGACCGAGCTCTGCCAATCGTTGCCCCGTCATCACCCGCGCACCCACCTTCGCCAAAGGAATCCCAGTGGCCTTTGAGACGAAGGGTGCCGTCCGTGATGCTCGTGGATTGACCTCGAGAACAAAAATATGGCCGTTTTGAATCGCAAACTGGATGTTCATCAAACCGATGACATTCAGTCCGAGCGCGAGCTTTCGTGTCTGCTCACGCAACTCCGCCTGTACGGCTGCCGACAAACTATTGGGCGGCAAACAGCAGCCTGAGTCGCCGGAGTGCACACCCGCCTGCTCAACGTGCTCCATAATGCCGCCGATGATGACGTGCTCGCCATCGCAGACCGCATCCACATCCACCTCGATGGCATCGTCCAAAAATCGATCGAGTAACACCGGGCTTTCGTTCGATACTTTGACCGCATCGGTCATATAGGCTTGCAGATCATCCTCGCCAAAGACGATCTCCATCGCTCGGCCACCCAAGACATAAGACGGGCGCACCACCAGCGGGAACCCCACTTCGCCCGCCAAACGCAAGGCCTCGCTTTCGGTCCGGGCTGTGGCGTTAGCAGGTTGGCGCAACTCTAAGCCCTGGACTAATTTTTGAAAGCGCTCGCGATCCTCCGCGGCATCGATCGCATCGGGCGACGTCCCAATGATGGGGGCGCCCGCCGCCTGCAAGGCCCGGCACAGTTTTAAGGGCGTTTGCCCGCCGTACTGGACGATCACCCCTTCTGGTTTTTCTTTGTCAATGACCTCGAGGACATCCTCAAGGGTCAGCGGCTCAAAATACAAACGATCTGAGGTGTCGTAGTCAGTCGATACGGTCTCAGGATTGCAGTTGATCATGATGGTCTCAAAACCATCTTCGCGTAATGCGAGCGCGGCATGGACGCAGCAGTAATCAAACTCAATACCCTGACCAATGCGGTTGGGTCCGCCTCCGAGAATCACGATTTTGCGACGATCCGTGGGCTCGGCTTCACATTCGCGTTCATAGGTGGAATAGAGATACGCCGTGGAAGTCGCAAATTCCGCTGCGCAGGTATCGACTCGCTTATAAGCTGGACGTACGCCCAGTGTCTGACGGTGTTGGCGAATGGTCGACTCTGCGCACCCCACCAATAACGCCAGTCGACTATCGGAAAATCCGAGTCGCTTGAGCGCCCAGAGTCGATCCGCGTTGAGGGCAGACATACCGCCTGCCTGAATCTCGGACTCGGTATGGATCAGCCGCTCGATCTGTGAGAGAAACCAAGGATCAATGGCTGATAGCTCAAAGATTTGAGTCAATGACCAGCCAGCGCGAAACGCATCGGCCACGTAGCGCAGCCGATCAGGTCCTGGCATACGCAGTTCCTGCGCCACACGGGTTGCCGTCTCTTCATCCAACCTCTGTTGTAGGACCGAGGGTTCCAGCACAGGCGTCAAACCATCGAGGCCCGTTTCCAGTCCCCGCAAGGCTTTCTGCAAAGATTCAGCGAACGTACGGCCGATCGCCATCACCTCGCCCACCGACTTCATCTGCGTCGTCAAGCGATCATTGGCACCGCGGAATTTTTCAAACGTGAAGCGCGGAATTTTAGTGACGACATAGTCGATCGTCGGTTCAAACGATGCAGGGGTCGCGCCACCGGTGATGTCATTACGCAATTCGTCGAGCGTGTAACCCACGGCGAGCTTGGCCGCGACTTTAGCGATCGGAAAACCCGTCGCCTTGGATGCGAGCGCCGATGATCGAGATACCCGTGGGTTCATTTCAATCACGATCACCCGACCGTCTTGCGGATTGACTGCAAACTGCACGTTCGAGCCACCCGTATCAACGCCGATCTTACGCAGTACGGCAATCGAAGCATCGCGTAAGCGCTGATATTCTTTGTCCGTCAAAGTTTGCGCGGGCGCTACGGTGATCGAGTCACCCGTGTGGACCCCCATGGGATCCAGATTCTCGATCGAGCAGATGATGATGCAGTTATCCGCGCGATCGCGAACGACCTCCATCTCAAATTCTTTCCACCCCAGCACCGACTCTTCAATCAGCACTTCCGTGGTCGGCGACGCATCCAAACCGCGCGCGACGATCGCCTCGAACTCATCCCGGTTATATGCAATACCGCCCCCGGATCCGCCCAGCGTAAAAGAAGGTCGAATCACGCAGGGAAAGCCCAACGGACCCTGAATCTCGAGCGCCTCCTCCAAAGTTTTGGCGACGGCGGCCCGGGCGCACTCTAGGCCAATATCACGCATCGCGACCCGAAAGAGCTCGCGGTCTTCGGCCATGTCAATCGCATCGCGCGAGGCGCCAATTAGCTCGACACCAAATTGCTCAAGTACACCCTCACGCACGAGATCGAGCGCCGTATTGAGCGCCGTCTGGCCACCCATCGTCGGCAGCAACGCATCGGGCCGTTCCTTTTCGATGATGCGCGCAATCGTTCGCCAGTTAATCGGCTCGATATACGTGGCATCCGCCATCTCGGGATCGGTCATGATGGTCGCGGGATTCGAGTTCACCAGAATGACCCGATACCCCTCTTCGCGCAGCGCCTTGCACGCCTGCGCGCCGGAGTAATCAAACTCACAAGCCTGACCGATGACGATCGGCCCTGCGCCGATCAACAAAATACTTTGGATGTCTGTTCTTTTTGGCATCGCTCAACCGACCATACAATCGCTTAACTGTCTGACTGACCTATCGATGACGACGGGCCGCCATCGCAGCCGTAAATTGGGTGAAAAGGCCCTGTACATCGCGTGGGCCGGGACTCGCCTCGGGATGTCCTTGAAAACCGAAAGCCGGACGCTCGCGATGCGCAATCCCTTGTAGGCTGCCATCGAACAGCGAGCGATGAGTCGCGCGCAAACAAGCGGGCAAACTCGCCTCGTCAATGGCGAATCCATGATTTTGTGACGTGATTAGCACGCGACCGGAGTCCAGATCCTGAACGGGGTGGTTCGCGCCATGATGACCAAACTTCATTTTCAAAGTTTTAGCCCCTGCCGCGAGACCAAGTAACTGATGGCCAAGGCAAATCCCAAAGAGCGGCAGATCCTGCTGTAAAAATCTTTGGATTGCACGAATTGCGTAATCGCAGGGCTCGGGGTCACCTGGGCCATTTGAGAGAAAGACGCCCTCTGGATGGAGACTTAACACCTCCTCGGCTGGCGTCATCGCTGGCACTAACGTGACCTCACAACCTGCATCCACCAGTAATCTCAGGATGTTGTGCTTGATCCCAAAATCATAGGCGACCACGCGATAAGGCGGCCTGACGGTCGATGCCGGCGGCGCATCAAACTCGCTACCCGTGCACCACGGCGTCACATCACGACAGGTCACTTCCTTGGCGAGGTCCATCCCTTGCAGCCCTGGAAACGCCTGCGCCAGCTGCGACGCTTTGGAGATCAGTGCATCGATATCGCCTGCCTCGCCGGTCACAATCGCTCCGGCTTGAGCTCCTTTCTCGCGCAGCACGCGAGTGAGCGCACGCGTATCGATCTCCGCGATCGCCACCACATTATGTCGACAAAGAAAATCGCCAAGGCTCTCCTCAGCCCGCCAGCTACTTTGCAACAACGGTAAATCACGAATGACTAGCCCCGCGGCATGTAGGCGACTTGACTCCATATCGAGTCGATTGGCGCCGACGTTCCCGACGTGGGGATAGGTCAGCGTCACGATCTGTCGAGCATAGGAAGGGTCGGAGAGAATTTCTTGATAGCCCGTCATGGCGGTGTTGAAAACCACCTCACCACAACTTTGGCCTTTGGCGCCGATTGAGGTGCCGCGAAACGTGGAGCCGTCCGCGAGCACCAGCACTGCATCATTCACTGGCACACCCGTGTCTTAACCGAACATCCCCGACACGGTCGCAGGGTCTGGATGAGCAAAGCGGGAGGCATTCTGATGAATACCTCCCGCCTTGCACGGACTAACCCGGCTATGTCGGATTAGACGGAAAGCTTATGTTTTCAAGGCTCTCCTGTCCATGGAAATCGGCAGGAAAAATACCCGTTACGGCGCGGAAAATAACCGCATAAAACCTTTTAAGTGTTTGACTTTAAATGGTTTTAATCCCGAGCACATCTCGCATTTCATAGCGCCCGGGCGGGCGACCCATTAACCAGGCCGCCGCCTCGAGGGCACCGCGAGCAAAAATGACACGGTCCGTCGCATAGTGGCCGAGCGTGAGGGATTCACCGAGTCCGGCGAAGCGCACGGTATGCTCCCCGACGATGTCCCCACCTCGGCTTACCGAGAAGCCGATCGCGCCGGGCGAGCGGGATTCGCCCGATCGGTACGGTCCGCTCTTTAGCGACTCGAGGGTTCCACCCCGACCTTCGGCCGCCGCATGACCGAGCTTCAGCGCCGTTCCCGATGGCGCATCAAGCTTGTGTCGGTGATGGGCCTCATGGATTTCGATATCGAACTCGGTGGGTAAAGCGCGGGCGGCCGCCCGAACGAGTTCGCTCAGCAGGGTCACCCCCAAACTCGTATTCGCCGCGATCAAGATTGGGATCTGTTGAGTCAGCGGCGCGATACGCTCTGCAAAGCCTGCGCCCTGGCCCGTGGTCCCAACCACCGCCGCGACCCCTGCGCGAGCGCACGCCTCAAGGTTCGCTTCGGTCGCGCTCGGCGCAGAAAAGTCGACAACCACATCAGCCCCAGAGAGTACCGAGGCCAACTGGTCCGTGATGGGTAGTGTGAGGGTCGGATGGCCTAAGCGTTGCCCTAAGGATTCAACGCTAGAGCGTACATCCACCGCCCCGACGACCTCAATGTCGTCGCGCTCCAGGCTTAAGCGCGCAATCGCCTCGCCCATGCGGCCGCATGCTCCGACAATCACCAAGCGCATGGTCACTCCCCCGTGGCCTCCTGAACGATCAGAGGCCGGCAAAAAACCGTTTTACACCCTCAAAGAAACCCTGCTCACGAGGCGAGTGCGATCGCCCATCATGGCGCAGCGAGTCATCAAACTTCTGCAGCAAATCGCGCTGCTCCGCATTGAGATTAACAGGTGTCTCGACCATCACTCGACAGTAAAGATCGCCTTGGGTCCCGCCGCGCACAGGTTTCACCCCTTTACCGCGAAGTCGGAAGACGCGACCCGATTGCGTTTCGGCGGGGATTTTTAACGAGACCTCGCCTTCTAGGGTCGGCACATTGACCGCGCCGCCGAGCACCGCCGTAGCAAATGACAGCGGAACCTCGCAGGAAAGGTCATCCCCCTCGCGCTCAAAAATGGGATGAGGTCTGACATTAATCTCGACGTAGAGATCCCCGGCAGGGCCCCCGTTGCGACCCGCCTCGCCCTCGCCTCCAAGACGAATCCGATCGCCCGTCGAGACGCCCGCAGGCACCTTGACCGATAGCTTACGGGTACGCCGAACACGACCCTGCCCTAAGCAGGTGTCACAGGGATTACTGATGATGCGGCCAGTTCCGCGGCAACGCGTACAGGGCTGCTGCAATTGAAAGAAGCCCTGCTGAATACGCATCTGCCCTGTGCCACCACAGGTATCGCAGGTGACGGGCGTAGAACCTTTAGCCGCGCCGCTACCATGGCAGGTCTCGCACTCCATCAGGCGCGGGATTTCGATCTCCGAGGTGTGACCGAACACCGCCTGCGGTAACTCAAGCTCGAGTTCATAGCGCAGATCCGCACCGCGAAACACCTGATTGCGTCCACCGCGCCGACCGCCGCCAAAGATATCGCCGAACACCTCACCAAAGATATCGCCGAAATCCGCACCACCAAAGCCGCCCGCACCCCCGCCTTGGCGCATGGCCTCGACGCCATCGTGACCATGCTGGTCGTAAAGACTGCGCTTTTGTGGATCGGTCAGCACTTCATAGGCTTCTTTCGCCTCTTTGAAGTGCTCTTCAGCAGTCGCATCACCCGGGTTTCGGTCCGGGTGATATTTCATCGCCAAGCGACGATAGGCTTTCTTAAGCTCGGCCTCGCCCGCATTGCGGGCGACCCCGAGAACCTCGTAATAATCGCGCTTGGCCATGAGCGTGGATCAAGTCTCCTGAAAAATCAGGAAGCCTTGCGATCCTTGTCATCGCCTTTGACTTCCTCGAACTCGGCATCGAGTACATCGCCTTTGCCGTCATCTGAGGATTCCGCCGCACCGCTCGCCCCACCGGCCTCAGCGCCCTCGGCGCTTTGGGCATAGGCTTGCTGCGCGATCCCGCTGGCAGCTTGCATCAAAGCCTCAAGCTTTTTCTCGATTTTTTCTTTGTCATCGTCTTTGAGTACCGCTTTCAGATCCGACAGGGCCGATTCGGTCTTCGCGCGATCTTCCGCGCTCACCTTGTCGCCCAAGTCTGTCAGCGACTGCTCGACGCTGTGGACCATCGCATCAGCCCGATTACGCGTCTCGATCAGCTCACGGAATTTTTTATCATCCTCGGCATGCGTCTCGGCATCGGAGACCATCCGCTTGATCTCATCCTCAGAGAGACCCGAAGACGCCTTGATCACAATGCGCTGCTCTTTGCCTGTGGCTTTATCCTTCGCCGAGACATTGAGAATACCGTTCGCGTCGATATCAAACGTCACCTCCACTTGCGGGGTTCCGCGGCGCGCGGGTGGGATATCCGACAGATCGAACTTGCCGAGCGACTTGTTATCAATGGCGCGCTCACGCTCACCCTGCAGCACATGAATCGTCACGGCTGTCTGATTATCTTCGGCCGTTGAGAACACCTGAGACGTCTTGGTCGGGATCGTGGTGTTCTTTTCGATCAACTTGGTCATTACGCCGCCTAAGGTCTCAAGACCCAGCGACAACGGCGTCACATCAAGTAACAGCACATCTTTGACGTCGCCCGCGAGGACACCGCCCTGGATCGCCGCACCGACGGCGACCGCCTCGTCCGGATTGACATCCTTACGTGGCTCGCGCCCAAAGAAATCCTTGACCTGCTTCTGAACGAGCGGCATGCGGGTCTGACCACCCACCAAAATGACTTCGGAGACCTCGCTCGGTGAAAGCCCCGCATCTTTGAGCGCGACTTTGCAGGGCTCCATCGTGCGCTTCACGAGATCCTCCACCAGCGACTCAAGCTTGGCGCGCGTTAACTTGACCGCCAAGTGCTTAGGACCCGAGGCGTCCATCGTGATGTACGGCAAGTTGATATCGGTCTGCTGACTCGATGACAGCTCGATCTTGGCCTTCTCCGCCGCCTCTTTTAAGCGCTGCATGGCCAGGGGGTCTTTACGCACATCGACGCCGGATTCTTTGAGGAACTCTTCGGCCAGATGATTAATGACGCGCAAGTCGAAGTCTTCACCGCCCAAGAAGGTGTCGCCATTGGTCGAGAGCACCTCAAACTGACGCTCGCCATCCACCTCGGCAATCTCGATGATCGAGACGTCAAACGTACCGCCACCCAAATCGTAAACGGCAATCTTGCGATCTCCACCTGCCTTGTCGAGACCGTAAGCCAAGGCAGCCGCCGTCGGCTCGTTGATAATGCGCTTGACGTTGAGCCCGGCAATACGCCCCGCATCCTTCGTCGCCTGACGCTGCGAGTCGTTGAAATACGCCGGAACCGTCACCACCGCCTCAGTGACCTCCTCACCGAGAAAATCCTCGGCGGTCTTTTTCATCTTCATGAGCACACGCGCAGAGATCTCAGGCGGCGCCATCTTTTTGCCCTGCGCATCGATCCACGCATCACCGTTGTCGGCTTTGACGATCTTATAGGGCACCATGTCGATGTCCTTCTGAACGATGGACTCGTCAAATCGGCGACCAATCAGGCGCTTGACGGCGTAGAGCGTGTTCTGCGGGTTCGTCACAGCCTGCCGCTTGGCTGACTGCCCAACGAGGACCTCATCGTCCTTGGTGAAGGCCACGATCGACGGCGTGGTGCGATCACCCTCACTGTTTTCGATCACGCGTGGCTTGCCACCTTCCATGATGGCCACGCAAGAGTTCGTGGTACCGAGATCAATGCCAATGACTTTACCCATGATGTCCTACTCCGTTGGTGGCGATCGTCCCGCGGGACTCACCTAATCTAAAAATGTTGTTGCCTTTAGTGGGGCTGACCAGCAAGTGATTCAAGCACCTCGCGCGATAATCACGCGTGCCGCTCGCAACAACCGGCCGTTCAAGCTGTAGCCCCGTTGCACCACCGCCAGCACCGAATCGGGCTCGGCCGTGGTCGAGGGTTGCGCCGCCATCGCCTCGTGCAGGTTGGCATCGAAGGGGGCACCCACCGGATTAATCTCGGTGATCCCGGCCGACTCCAGCGCTTTTGCCAAAAGGCGTAAGGTGGCCGCTTGGCCCTCCGCGAGTGCGGCCGCGTCCGCCCGCTCGGCGTTCTCTACCGCGAGATCAAGGCTGTCCTTGACCGGTAAGAGTTCCTGGGCGAAGCGCTCGAGCGCATAGCGATGCGCCTGCTCCACATCCCGCTGAGCGCGCTTGCGTACGTTCTCAAGCTCCGCCACCGCACGCAGATATTGATCACGCAGTTGTGCGGACTCCGCCTGCGCGGCCGTGACCGCCGCCTGCCATTGCTCTACCGTGGTGGGTACCGCGGCCTCGCCTGCCGGCTCATTCGCGGGCTCAGCGGCGCCTTCCGCCGGCTGCTCAGGCGAAGAATTCATATGAGATCTCCACTATAAAGCGTTGATTTAAATTAATTTATTAGCGCAGTTCTTGGTCTGCGCTATCCACCCAAGCGATTAGAGTGGGGGCTAGCGACGAGAATTCAAGGCGGAGCCCAACAGACGCGCGGTGATATCGACGATGGGGATTACCCGCTCGTAGGCCATACGGGTGGGACCGATCACGCCAATGACCCCCAAGATCCCCTCATCACCACCGTAGGGCGCCGTCACGATGCTGCAATCATCAAGCACCTGATAGCCCGACTCCTTGCCGATGAAGATCTGCACCCCTTCGGCCCGTAAGCTCTGATCGAGCAGACTGAGAAAGTCCCGCTTCTCGTTAAAGGCCTCAAAGAGGCGCTTGAGCTTCTCAACGCTGGTGAGTTGCGCGGCACCCATCAGGTTCGTCTCGCCCGCGACGATGTACTCGAGGCCACTGGCGGCCTGCCCCTGGGTCGCTTGCTGCGCCATGCTGATGGCGTCCAACATGAGCGTGTTGAGATGCTCACGATCCTGCTGCAACTGCCTCAGGATTTCGCTGCGCGCCTGATCCAGCGTCCGCCCAACCAGCTGCTGATTGAGATACTGCGCTGCACGACGTAGCTCCTCGGCGCTGTGCTGGCGCGAGAGGTGGATGATGCGATTTTGGACCTCGCGGTCATCGAACACCAAAATCACGAGCACCCGATTTTCCGATAGCGAGACAAACTCGATCCGACTGATCGAGGCCAATTGCGGTCGTGGCACGGTCACCACGCCCGCCAGCTGCGTGACCCGCGATAAGAGCTGTGATGCGTGTGCGACCAAGGACTTAGAGTCCTCATCTCGACCCTGATCAAAAAACCCTTCCAGCTCACCGGCGCCTGCCAGATCGAGCGACTGGGAGCGCAACAGCGTATCGACAAAGAATCGGTAACCGCGATCGGTCGGCACTCGCCCCGCTGAGGTGTGCGGCGACACCACAAACCCGTGGTCCTCCAAGTCCGCCATGACATTACGAATAGTGGCCGACGAGAGGTTCAGCCCAGAGTCGCGCGACAAGGCGCGCGAGCCAACGGGCTGGCCATCGCGTATGTAGCTGGCAACGAGCACTCGCAATAACTGCCTGGCTCGCTCGCTCAGCAGCTCATCGTACTCTTGGGTCATGGCTTTGAAGCTACCGACTGCTTGGGAAACTCGTCAAGCACCGCGTAAGACATTGGTGCCTGAACGGCGCCCATGATAAAACACGAACTCGGAACAACACGCTAATTTAATCCCTCCTCCACCCGCTCATTCACCCCCCTGATACGCCATGTCGGACATTCGCCGCTGTGCTCTCGTAACCCGTTTTGCCGATGAGCGCGTTGGCGAGAGCGCGCGCGTGCTGACCGAATATTTACATGCACGGGCGCTTGAGGTTTTAGCCCCCGAGGAAGAGCGCAGTCGGCTTGATTTGGAGGGGGTGCAATTTGTTGATGACGATACGCTCGCGCAGAGCGCGGACTTGGTGATTGCGATCGGTGGCGATGGCACCTTGCTCTACGCCGCCCGACTCGTGGCCCCACGCGGCACGCCATTACTCGGCATCAATCGGGGTCGGCTGGGGTTTCTGACCGACATCATGCCCGATGACATGCTCGCCGGTGTGGCGGCCGCTTTAGCGGGTGAATGCTCACGAGATGAACGTCAATTGCTGCGCGCGGAACTGCATCGTCAGGCAGATCACGCGGTCTTGCGCGGCCTCGCCCTCAACGATGTCGTGCTGCAAACGAGCAAAAGCGGCCAATTGATTGATTACGACACGCGGATCGACGGCCACTTCGTTAATAGTCATGGCGGAGATGGCTTAGTGGTCGCGAGCGCGACAGGCTCAACTGCCTATGCGCTCTCCTGCGGTGGCCCCATCATTGAGCCCTCGCTCGACGTCATGGTGATCACGCCGATCTGCCCGCACACCCTATCGGATCGCCCCATCGTGGTCAGCGCGCGCTCGCAAGTCGAGCTCGAGCTCGTGGCGCGCCCTGAAACCCATGCGGAAGTGACCTGTGATGGTCGGTTGCTCAGTCGCATGAGCCCGGGTGATCGACTGTTGATCAGCACCGAGGGACGCCGCATTACTTTGTTGCATCCGCAAGGCTACGATTATTACCGACTGCTGCGAAGCAAGCTCAACTGGGGCCGACGCAGTTTCGATAACGCTGACTAACCGCGCCCGTTGCGCATTCAAACGCCCGACCCATGCTCACGCAACTTCTGATCCGTCACTTCGCCATCATCGAAGAAGTGGACCTCGCGTGGCAGCGTGGTCTCACCGTGCTCACGGGCGAGACAGGTGCAGGCAAATCGATTCTGGTTGACGCGCTACAGCTCGTGATTGGCGCTCGGGCGGGCGCTGAGGTGGTCCGCGCCGGTAGCGAACGCGCGGAGATCAGCGCAACTTTTGACATTACCGGGGCAGACCCTGCATTCATTGAATGGCTGGATCAACAAGGCATTGAGCCGAGCGATGAACTGCTGGTGCGGCGCTTGGTGTCCCGCGAGGGTAAATCCCGCGCTTTCCTGAATGGTCAACCCGTCACGGTGCAGTCCTTGCGCGAAGCGGGCGAGTGGCTCGCTGATATTCATGGCCAGCATGATTTTCAATCTTTGATGCGCCCCGCGGCTCAGCGTGATTTACTGGATCGCTTTGCAGGCTGTACGGACCTCGCTGCACGCGTGCGTGCGGCCCACGAGCAGCACCTGTACGCGCTCGAAGCGCTGCAGGCACTCGAGCAAAGCGCCGATGATCGCGAGGCGAAAATTGATCGCTTGAGCTTTCAGCTCAAAGAGCTTGAATCTTTGCAACTCGCGCCCGGTGAGCCTGCGGCACTCACGAACGAACGGCAAGTTTTAGCGAATGTCAGTCGCCTCGCCGACTCCGCACGCCAAGCGCTGGATGGCCTCTATGAGGGCGATCAGGGCAATGCCCGCGATTTTGCGTCGCGTTCACTCGCCGCATTACGAACCGTGGCGCCGCTCGATGCACGCTTGGCAGAGCTCTTGCCGGCGCTAGAGGAAGCGGTCATCGGGCTCACCGATAGCAGTCATGCGCTTGCGCGATATCTCGAATCACTTGAGGGCGATCCCGCTCGGCTAGAAACCGTCGAACAACGCCTCGCCCTGATCGAGTCACTCGCGCGAAAACATCGCTGTGATGCAGACGCGCTACCTGAGGTCGCTGAACGCTTACGGGCGGAGCTTGCCCCACTTGAAGATCTCGGCGGCGCCTTGGCCGCTCAGCGTCAAGCGGTTAAGCAGACGTTTGAGCACTGGCGAAAAGAGGCGCGGTCCTTAACGGCAGCGCGTCAAAAAGCGGCGATAGCGCTCTCTGAGTCGATCTCTTCGCGCATGCAAACGCTTGGCATGGCGGGTGGTCGTTTTGAAGTGGCACTCAGCCCATCGACCGACTCAGGTACGCGGGCTCAAGGTCTTGAGGATGTCCAATACTGGGTCTCGGCCAATACAGGCCAACCTTTGCGCCCGCTCGCGAAGGTCGCCTCAGGCGGCGAACTCTCGCGCCTCTCCCTCGCGGTGCAAGTCGCCCTCGCCCACCATGAGGGAAGCGCCAAAGCAATGCGTCATGGCTGCATGATCTTTGATGAAGTGGATGCAGGCGTCGGTGGCGCCGTCGCGGAAATCGTCGGGCGCGAGCTCGCCGCGCTGGGTCGACACGCCCAAGTCCTCTGCGTGACTCACCTGCCTCAGGTCGCCGCGCTCGGCCAACAGCACTTCAAGGTTCAAAAAATACAACGCTCGCAGACCACGCACACCGAGGTCACGACGCTGCAAGGTGATGAGAGAATCGAGGAAATCGCTCGCATGCTCGGCGGCATCGATATCACCCAAACGACCCGCGAACATGCCGCCGAAATGTTAGGTGCGGCCGAGAGCACCCAGGCCGCGGTCAGTCCTCGCCGCGCGCGCGGTGCGGGCAGGCCTTCTTCTCGCAGTGCCCGTAAATCACCAACGCGTGGTCGCTAATACTGAAGCCATGGGCCTTGGCCACCGCCTGCTGACGCTCCTCAATGCCCTCATCCATAAATTCTTCTACGTGACCACAGTCCACACAGAGAATATGGTCATGATGATCACCCGCGTTGAGCTCAAAGACGGCCATGCCGTTGGCGAAATGATGTCGAGTGACGAGTCCCGCGGCTTCGAACTGCGTCAGCACCCGATAAACCGTCGCAAGACCAATGTCCTCGCGAAGATCGACCAACCTGCGATAGATATCCTCAGCCGAAAGGTGTCGATTGCCGCTGCTTTCGAGAATAT
>CAZSRB010000021.1:0-2129 GCA_964609065.1 uncultured Acidibacter sp.
AGTGGAGCGTCAGAAAACCCTGGTGGATTAGCGATCTCGCCCGATCCGAGAGTGATTTGTAAGCGACCGCGCGTATCGTGGAGGCTGCTTTCACTTGGTTGCCAGAGAAGCTCCAATTCCCCGCTCCATCGAGGGCGGATCCCCGTCTGGGTTTCCACTTGATTCAGAAGCTGTTCGCGCGCCCAATCCGATCGCAATAGCTCATGTCGAAACCCCCAAAGAATAGCCGGCGTTGCGAGTACCAGTACGAGTACCGCAATGATCGATAGGGCACCAATCCGCAGCACCCGACGGGGGGTAAGGTTCTTGCGGGTTTGTCCCGTTCCCTTAACGTTGCTGCCAGTTGCCGTCACGGTCTTGGTAGTACCAGCCCGGTTTGGCTCCACGGTCTATCCAGCGGCGAGCAAAGATTTGTCGGATATCAGGTTCCCATTCCGGATGGCCGTTTGCCCGTGCAATTTCGCTGTATAAGGCGTCACGGTCACGGTTATCTTCGGCGACCAGTTGTCGCACCCGAGTGCGCTCGGGTAGGTTCAGCAGGTTGTTGTCGCGTACGGCAACCCGGCCATCGGCCGTGAGACCAATAGCACCCCGATCGAAGAATTCCGCTAATGCCGTAAAGCGTGTTTGCATCGATGCGGTGATGCTGCGGATCTGAGGTGATGACACATCAATGTTTGCGCTAGCTTGCGCGTGCGCCGGTGAAATCACTGTATCCAATAGTTTGCTTGCAATGGCTCGAAGGACAGATTCGCCTAAAGGGCTGAGCGAGGACTGCGGAGGGGTAGCGGTCTTTGGGCTCTCGTCTTGAGCGCCGACGACCTTATCAATGATTTGATCGGCGACTCGTTCGGCGGCTGCCGCTGGGAAATACACATTAATAGTGACACAAGCCGTGATGAGTAGACTCGCGAGCAACACTTTTAAGCGCAGCAAATGAGACATCAGAAAACCCTCAGGGCCATCGCAAAGGAAAGGCAAGTGTAGCGCTCAAGGTGGGTTAACCGTTAGCGTATTCGGTGTTAGGGCACACGGATCGGAGTCCCACCCGATTGAATTTGGCTCGCGACTTGCTCGATGAGCTGTGACCAATTGACTCGACCTGCGTAACCGATGATGTCAAGCCGAGGTATACCTGCACCCTCGAGCAAGGTGTAGCGCTCGCCTGAGCGTTGGGTGACATCATTGGCGCCGGACATTAAGCAAACATTGTCCTTGAGCGTGCAGCGTAGTCCTAGTTTGCGATACCGATATGAATCAAAAAAACGCAACAAACCGCCCTGTAAGGCAGTAGCTACACCCGTCCCAGCTGTGCCACCCAGATTTGCGATGCTGTTAATCGCGCGCACACTGATTCGCCGAGGTTCTGGTGACGCTTCATCCGTCGCAATGAGGGCCTCAAAGGCGACCGGTTGCCATGCAAAGAGTTCAAGGTCATGAACATAACCGCTGATCCGACCGCTGATGGCACCGATCTCGAGCGTGCTACTCAGTAGCGATAAATCTAAGCTCTGTAGATCAATATCCGCGGTGACGCTTGGCCAGCGGCTGAACGGCTGTCGGATCTGTAAGTTTTGGCCAATGACTTGCCCACCAAAGATATCAGCTTCTAAGGGCCCGCTGACCGTGAGAATTTGATCGCGATACCGAACGCCAGGCGCTCGACCCGTCAACGTACCCGCCAGCGCTGGCCAGCCTAGCGCTTGAGTGAGCTCTGTCAGGCTGAGTGGCTCAAGCGCACCATCAAAACTAATGTCTCTGGAGGGGTCGAATAGATTTCTAATCGATAATGAATCCACTCGTAAAGCGCCGTCTAGAATGGGAATTCGACTTGTATTAAGTAATTGCAGCGCATCTCCTTGCCAGACAAATTGAAAACTTGATGCTCCCATGGGGATGCCGTTCAACGCCGCACTTTGCCAGTTGATTTTCGAGATGAGAGGTGTGCGAAGAGAGTGCGCACGCCAATGAATTTCACCGTTTAGCTGTTCAAGCGTTAGTGCGCGATTACGTTGGTCTTCCAGCGAGAGATCTCGTAGCGAGAGATCGAGAGCAACGGGGACATTATCTTCGATAAGAACATATCCACTGAGGCGTCCCTCAGTGTGCAGATTACCGAGCAAACTACC
>CAZSRB010000021.1:2229-29520 GCA_964609065.1 uncultured Acidibacter sp.
AGCGATTGCCCCGTCGTCGCGAGAAGTTGTAGATCTGTGTTGAGACTGACGCCCTCCAAGGCCACGGTGCCGGTTTGATCGCTGTAGCGCAGATCTGCAAGCTCGACCGCCAAGAGCGCTTTATCGACCTGAGAGAGTTCGCGACCAAAGATTTCAGCTTGTAGACGTATCTCAGCCGTCGCAGGCGCTGAGTTAGGCTCGATCGGCAGCTGAATCGGTAGTGAAAGTGGCTGTAGAGCGAGCCGCCAGCCGCGATCTACCGCTTTGGCTTGTACCGTCATGGTGAGGTCACGTTGGCTGACCCATCGATCGGCGACCGTAAAGCGCGCTTGCGCTTGGCCTTCCCCAATGGCAATCCGGCCGCTTAGGGCCTTGAGAGAGATGCCCGCGAGTTCTGCGGATTCGGCGCTGATCTCAAGCACTTGTGAGTGAGCGGGTATCGCGCAGATCAGCGCGACAGCTAGCGTCGGCAGGCAGGCCGAGTTGACGGTGATACGGGCGGGCTTGAGTGGGCGAGCGGCCATTGCCCACATGCTAATACATCGACCCCCCAGCAGAAGGTGGCGGGTGGCCCAGAGGTGGGGTGAACGGGTTACCATGAGGCTGAATAGCACGACGAAAATATTGCCAGTCAGGTTTGCGGGTGATCCAAGATGTCGCTTCACTTAAGGATACGAAACCAATGATTGATTTCACGCGCGGCGCTCGCGAGTTAGATCTCGAGCAACGGACACAGCAGTTTATTCGTGAGGTCGTGATTCCGTACGAGCAACACCCCTCGTTACAGGACGGCTTGCCAGATCCTCTTGTGCGCGAGTTGCGACAGAAGGCCGCCGCAGTAGGCCTATTGTCCCCTCAAGTTGGGGAAGAGTGGGGGGGCTATGGCCTGAGTCATCGGGAAATTGCCACGGTGCTCCGAGCATCGGGCTATTCATTGCTTGGGCCCATCGCAATGAATTGCTCTGCGCCGGACGAGGGCAATATGCACATGCTCGAACGCATTGCGACTGAGGCTCAAAAAGAAAGATTTCTGCGCCCTTTAGCTCTCGGTGAGCAGCGCTCAGCTTTTTTCATGACGGAGCCTCATCCAGGTGCTGGATCCGATCCCGATATGCTGCAAACCGTTGCCGAGGAGCACGCGGATCACTGGCGTATCAATGGCCGTAAGTGGTTTATCACGGGCGCAGAGGGCGCGAGTTTCGGTATCGTGATGGCACGAACTGGTGAGCGTCAGTCCACGATGTTTTTGGTACCGCTGCCCGATCCCAGTATCCAACTTGAGCGTGTGATGCATACCGTGGATCACAGCATGCCAGGCGGTCATGGGGTACTTGCGCTCAATGATGTGCGAGTGCCCAAAGAATTCGTATTGGGTGCTCCGCATGAGGGATTTAAATACGCTCAGGTTCGTTTAGCGCCGGCCCGGCTGACCCATTGCATGCGCTGGTGGGGCGCCGCTCTTCGAGCGCATGACATCGCTGTAGATTACGCCTGTCGGCGCCAGGCTTTCGGGCGCCCGTTGATTGAGCACGAAGGGGTGGGTTTTAAGCTTGCGCAAAATGAGGTTGAGCTCAAGCAGACGCAGCTGATGATCGATTACGTCGCCTGGACCTTGGATCAAGGTAGTCGAGCTTCGAGCGATTCCAGTATGGCCAAATACGCCTGCGCGGAGACTCTGTTCCAAATTGTTGACCGTTGCGTGCAGGTATTAGGCGGCAGCGGTATCGTCGATGAAACACCCGTCGCGAAGATTTGGCGCGAGATAAGAGGTTTTCGCGTTTATGATGGTCCATCCGAAGTTCATCTTTATTCTTTGGCGCGCCGTATTCAACGCAATCATCATAAAAAAATCGGATGACACCCGAGGCCTTATATGGAGCCTGGCAGTACCAGGCGTGGCAGATTCGTTACGAGGATGGACGCTGCTCGAGCCCTTTTGGGCCATCAGCGAGTGGGCTTTTGCTTTACACAGCAGACGGCTACATGAGCGCAACCATTATGGCCGCAGGGCGTCCGCCGCTTTCGCACGCCAACCCTCGTCTAGCCGGCCTTGAGGAAAAGGCCGCAGCGTTTGATTCCTATTTCACTTATGCCGGTCGTTGGTATGTAGAGGGTGATCGTGTGGTGCATGAGGTGACCTTAGCGTTGAATGCGGGGCTGATCGGTACGCCGCAGTGGCGCGATGCTCACTTACAAGGTAATCGTCTAGTACTATCAGCCAAAGAAAAGACGAAAATCGGCGAGCGCCAGCATTCGCTGACTTGGGTAAGAGGCTTGGAGGGGCAGTGACGGATACATCTAATAATGTTGGGACGACGCCCGTTCGGGCGGGTTTCGAACTCGACGAGGTGGCGCTGACTCGCTGGATGAGTGAGCATGTCGATGGATTTGAGGGGCCTTTGACTATTGAGCAATTTAAAGGCGGGCAGTCGAACCCCACCTTCAAACTGCTTACACCTGATCGCCACTATGTGCTGCGCCGAAAACCTCCTGGGCAAATATTAAAAGGGGCTCATGCAGTCGACCGTGAAGCCCGAGTCATGGCGGCGCTCGGCCCACAAGGGTTTCCCGTGCCGAAGGTCTATGGTCTCTGTACAGATGACGCGGTCATCGGTAGTTGGTTTGCGGTACTGGAGCATGTACAGGGGCGGATTTTTTGGGATGCACGATTTCCAGACGTCGAGCAATCGGAGCGGCCGAAATATTTTGATGCCATGAATGCAACGCTCGCGCAGTTGCACGCCATTAATCCGGCGGCCTGCGGATTAGGCGATTATGGAAATCCTGGTAATTATCTTGCGCGTCAGATTTCGCGCTGGAGCCGTCAATACCTTGAAGATACGGTCGCCGGGCGCGATCCACATATGGATCGCTTGATCGAATGGCTGCCTGACGCCTTACCCGCTGACGATGGTGAGGTCTCAGTGATTCATGGTGATTTTCGCTGCGACAATATGATTTTCCATCCCACTGAGCCGCGCGTGTTGGCGGTACTCGACTGGGAACTGTCAACGCTTGGGCATCCCTTAGCGGACTTTGCCTATCACGCGATGATGTATCGCATGCCGGCGGATGTTGTGGCGGGTTTGGCGGGTGTGCCGCTCGCTGAATGGAATATTCCCTCCGAACGCGATTATGTTGCTGCTTACTGCCGACGTGCGGGGCGCTCAGAGATCGAGCATTACGCCTTCTTCGTAGCCTTTAATTTTTTCCGGCTGGCGGCCATATTTCATGGCATCAAGGGCCGTGTCTTGCGAGGTAGCGCTGCTTCGGCGCAAGCTGCAAAGCGTATCGAGGTGTTTCCGGAACTTGCGCGATTGGCTTGGCAACAAGCACTCGAGGCGGGAGCCCGATAGCGCTGAGGTAGAGTGAGCACACGATCAAAATAAAAGTCGGCTCTAAGACAATCGTCTCAGTAGGGGAGGTGGATGATGGCGTCTTTCAATTTCAAACGCTGGTGGCATTTGGATCCGCAGCAGGAGATGGCTAGCGACGATAATCCACTCACGCCTCTCAAGCCGGAACAGCGCCGCGCCGGCGGGCCCTTATTAGCTCTCGCGTTCGGCTGGGGATTTTTGATCACCGGATTATTAGCTGGCGGCGCGCTGGGCTCAGGGGTGACCTTGTGGGGCGATCTCATCTGGTACTCACTACTCGGTAGCGCTATTAATTTTTTGATCGGTGCACTCGTCGGCTATATGGCTTGGCGTACGGGGTGCAATAGCACGCTGATTTTCCGCGCGGTCTACGGTGAGTGGGGGGCGTACCTGCCCGTCATTTTCATTGCCCTGTTGACCATCGGTTGGCAGGGTATTGTGGTTGGCGCTTTCGCGCAGATTTGGACTCAAGCCCCAGGGACGGCGCTTTACTATGGCGTCGCGATTTTTGCGGGTCTTCTATACACTGGCACTACGCTCTTTGGTGTCAAAGGTTTGGAGCGGGTGGGGATCCCTGCCATGATCGGCCTGGTGCTAGTGGGCCTTTATGCCGCGTGGATCAATATTGATCGAGCGGGTGGCTTGGCCGCAGTACAAACCTTGTCGGCTGAAAAAGTCGCTGCCGCGCCGCTCACCGGTCTGCAGGCTATCAATATCGTTGTCGGTGCGTGGATCGTCGGTGCGGTAGTCATGGCGGAATACGTGCGTTTCGCGCGCAGCTTCTGGATCGCCATGGGTATTCCTTTTGTGGTGTTAGTCGTCGATCAGTTGTTTTTGCATCTGGTTGGGGCGCTCGGCGCAGTGGGTAGCGGTACGCCTGATTTCACCGCCTACATGGCAACCTTATCGGGGTTTGCTGCAATCTTTGGTTTGGTCGGCATGACCCTGGCGTTATGGACGACGGGCGATACCAACCTCTATTTGCCAAGCGTGCAGACAGCGAGTTTGTTTCGTAAACCGAAGCGCGTCACGATCGTGATCTGCGGTTTACTCGGAACAGTACTGGGCCTTGGGATCTATCAGATGTTTCTGGGCTGGATCGACTTGTTGGCGACGGTTGTACCGCCCATCGTCGGTCCCGTGATCGCCGAGTATTATCTATTTCAGCGACGACCCAAAGAATTCGCTCGCCAGTCATCGCTGAATTGGGCGGCTTTACTCGCTTTCGCTGGTGGCGCTGTCCTTGCCGCCTTCAATGGTAAAGCGGGGTTCCCCATCGCGATCGACTTGGCGCCCTCGTTGTTGGGGCTTTTTGCTTCTCTCGGTATCTATGTGGTCTTGCGGGCCATTATCGGCCGAGGGCAGTCCGCTCCAGAATCGACTTAAAGCGTTTGCCGTCATAGCTTCGATCATCTTGTAACGCCGCAAAGAGCGCGTCGATCTCGGCGCGTCGGTCGCGATCGAGGTCGAGTCCGGCGAGCAAGACAACGAGGCCCATCGCGACTTGCTCGGCGCTCGCCGGGTCAGGATACGCGCCACCGCGGGCGGCGCTGACCATGGCCTCGAGCACTCGGCGTTTGTCACTGTTATTCCATGGGTGGGCGGCGAGCACTACACCAAGATCGGTCAACTGCTGTTGCAGCTGCGATGCGAGCGCGCCAATTTCCGCAGGGTTCCGATTCACGGCCTGCTGCAGCGCGCCCAAAGAAAGGGCTAATTTCTCGCGGCCGGGTAGTGCAAGCGTGTCCGCTACCACTAATAGGGTACGCGCATGACTATCTTGTAAACGAAGATCACCGGGCGTTGTGTCGAGAGCTTTAAGGCTTCCGGGCGCACGCACGCTCGATTGCCCCCCTCCAAACGCATCCACTCGAACATCCCGATGGCAGGAGTGACAGGCGTAGATGGCAAAATCTGCAACCGGCCCGGTATGCTTCTCCGCGAGCACGACCTGTTGGCGCGCCGCTTCAATGAGTCCTACCGTCCACACATTGACTGACGCAGGCAAAGATTTCCGCTCACTGTAGTCGGCATCTTTTCGATAGTGCTGACGGCCGCCACTCGTCCGCCACAACTCGGTGTAAGTGTCGAGTTCAAACACCAATCGAGGATGGCCTGCTGCCATCATCCGATGATTAGCAAACTTATCATTGGCGCCGACATGACAGCCGGTACAGGTTTCGGCCCGCACTTCAGCGCGTTCAAGGGCAACGAGACCTCGCAACAAGTTATCGGCTCGACTGATTTGTGGCGTTTGATAATGCGTGGACAACCAGCGCTCGGCACCGCCGTGACAGCTCTCACAGCCAATTCCGTCCGTCGTTTGAAACCGCGGGCCGCGTTCGGCCGCTGGAACGACCTCGGCATGACAGGTCAAACAGGCAGGCGCTTCGTGCGCGGGGCCTAAGCCCATGCGCTCGGCAATCGCTTTAGATTCCGCGTTCAACAATATCCGGTAAGCGCCCGAATGAGGATCGAACTGCGACCAAGTGACATACTCGTTTTGTAGTACGGGGGTGGCTTCAAGCGGTTTAGACGAACCATGACACAGAGAGGAGGCGCAGGTTGCGACACCCATGTGAGCATCGTCCTTTGGCATTTGACCGGACGAAACATCATTGGCAAGCACCAAGGTCGGTGCGAGGCATAGCAGCCAGCGGCTCGTACGCTGCAAGCCAGCAGTCAAGCGGTTCATTGAGTCACCTCGTCTTTGACGAACCAGGGTTTCCCCTCTTTATTGAGATACAGTTTTTGCATCTCGGTCAGATTGAGTGGTCGCGAGCCTCGTCGACCGAAGACGGCAACTTGGCCACCGCTCTCATCAACCGCTCGATCTCTTTCGAGCGGACGAGACAACGATAGAGCCGGCCCTAGCGTCTCGCGGTGTGCAATCAGTTGCGGCCGCGGCTCAGGGCTGAAGCCATAGAAATTCGGTTGGGTATCGGGTGCGGTTAACTGCACGACCTTGAGCCCACCAATGCCATCCGCTACGTAGGCAAACAACGAGGCATTGGTCGAAGCGATCATGACGTCACGCGCATCTTTGATCTGGCCGTCAGCCGAGAATTTTTGGAAGAGACGCGGTCTCTCAGGTCGTTTGACATCAATGATCGCCATACCCTCTGCGCCGTTGGCGACGTAAGCGTACGTCCGAGCGACCGTGAAACCCCGGGCGGCTTCCAAGGGTACTCGTGCACCCGGTACGAGTTTGGCTTGATCAGGCCAGGTGATATCGATGACCTCTAAGCCACGCGCAGTGGTGACAAAGAGGTAGCGAAACTGGACGGCTAGCGCCCGCGGATCATCTACTTTGACCTTTGCGAGGACTTTGGGCTGCAGTGGCTGAGACAGATCCAGTACCACGACCGCCTCGGGTGTCGCCACATAGGTCACGTTACCCGCGATGACGAGGTGACGCGCCCCATTCAGAACGCCGTTTGGATTCCAGGTCAATGCTCGTTCAAGGAAATTGTTACGGAACTCTCCGTCTGCCAAGGTGTTGACATCGATCAGGATCAAACCTTCTTCGGCATCGGTGACGAGTGCATAGTTGTAGATCGGTAGGAACGGCTGCTCGAGATTGACCTCGCGCATCAGTTCTCCTTCATTACGCGGTGGATGCACAGGCTGAGTAGTGGCGAGCGCGACACAGGTGGCATTGCGACTCTCTACTCGCGTGTCTTGTCCCAGTGGCGAGAAAGGCGCGCTGATGATTTTTTGGCTGTAGCCTTTGTTGGCGACACTCGCAGCGTCAATCACGTGCATACCGCCTTTGCCTTCGGCAATAAACACGTACTCACCGCGCATCTGTACGCAGCGCGAGATATCACCTTTCAGTGAATTCGCTTGCGGTAAGCGTCGGTCACGCGCTTGATGCTCCTCGTACCATTTTGGATACGCGTAACGATGTAGGTAGCTACCGATTACAGACTGGGGCTCGTCATATTCGGTGACCGTCACTGCGGTCACGCCCTCTTCGGTACCGACCCAAGCGTTATAACCCGCAAAGTTAATGAATTGCGTACCGTAACCTAGCGTTTGCGCGACGATCGCGTTGTTGTCACCCTCGGCGGCTAAGTGACAATCGCTACATGTTTTGGTTTCCGTCTTGCGTTCAGTGTGTGGGTAATGCGCATTCATTGCCTGCGAGCTGTAGCCCGATGCGGCAATGGGTGGTTGCTGAAGATAAATGATTTCTCGATTCGAATTCTTTGAAGACAGAACCAGCGCTGATGATGAGCGGACGGGGGCGACTTTTCCGCCCTCAGACGGCCCCCGTAGACCCAGCATGAAGATATCTTCGCGTAGGACTTGCGGGTTGTAGGTCGCGTAGTTGCGAGTCTCGCCACCTTCGTAGCGATGTCTTTCGGTTTTCCAGTTCGCTTCGATGGGCAGATGGCAGCCGCCGCAGCTTGTGGTCCAAGACGTGTGGCAGGCATAGCACTCGAGCTTGTCGTCATTGTGCGCCAGCATTTCCCAAGGGATATCGGTTCCCCATTTTTGGCTATTTGGGTCATTCCCCATGAGCTTCGCACGAGCCGCCTTTTCGTTGTAATCGGGGTGACCCGGCGTCACGCTGTGTTTGACTTGTGAGAGCTCCCATTCCAGGCCCGGTGTGACAGCGGAGCGCTGGATGAGGGTGTCCCCCTTCCATTCGAAACGTAGTTGTCCATCGGGATTCCGAATGGTGCCCAGTTGAGTGGCACCCATGGCGGCCGCGGGGCCTGAGGTGCGTAAGTTTGCGACCGCGTTTGAGGTGCCATGGCAGTCTTTGCAGTCGATCTCGACCGCCGCCGCGACCGAACCGTACAGGTGGCCGTTGCCATGCGAGTCTTGCGCAAAGTGGCAGTCCACGCAGTGCATGCCCACATCCACGTGGATGGATGACATCAGAACCGCCTTGTCCCATTTTTTAGGATCATCCGGCGCGATGTACTCGCCCTCGGCATCCAGCAAATTGCCCTCGCGATCGCGCTTGTGAATGCCGCGGAAATTCCAACCGTGACCGTGGTAGTCAGCAAACTGGGTATCTTTGAGGGTTGGATTCATTTCGCTGACTTGCTTCAGAAACTCGACATCTGCCCATAGACCGCGCGGCGCGGCGCCCTCTGGGTTGCGATCAAGGACTTTGCGCATTTCTTCGGAGGTCGGGAAGCGTTGCTCTTTTGGCCACATTGACGCGGCGTCAGATTCGTAATCCCACATCGTGTAGCCCAAGAAACTGTTGATGAACATATTGGGCTGGTGCATGTGGCAGATCATGCACTGGCTAGTGGGAATCGCCCGAGTGAATGCATGCTTGAGCGGGTGTCCACTACGATCTTTGGGGATCGTCGGGTCAACGGTTTGCGTCTTACCGTCATGACCAAATTGCGCGTAAGGCCCTGAGTGACGCGGATCACGATCATTGGCATAGACCACGTGACAACTGCTGCAACCGGAAGAGCGATAGTCCCCTGGGTTGTCATTGGTCCCCATGAACCACATCAAAGGATCATTGAGACGCGTCTTATGGATGTTGAGCACCGGAATGGCGACGCGCGCACCGGTTCCTGGTCCGCGATTACTTTGACGGATGTCGGGGCGTCCCGGCTCTTCAAGTCGCTGAATCTGACCGATCACATTCGGTAAGCCTGTCTCCGGGAAGAGATTGGTGATATTGCGACCGCCGCGTTCAAAGACGCGGAAAATGTCGGCAGGTGGTAGGTTTTCCCAGCGCGGTAGCGGGTAGATCCTCGGCACGATCTCAAACCGGTTTTGATCTTCCGGTGAAATGGGTGCGCCATCGATGACAGCTGCTTTGCCATCGCGGGTGTAACCCTCACCCAAAATATACTGCTTGTAGGGTAGTAAGCCGTTGTTATAAGCGGCTCCGCCCCAAAACATGGTCGCCGTCGCCATCAGGCTGCGCTTAGCATCGGCAATAGTTTTAGCGTGGCAGGCGCCGCAGGCCTCTTCCACGATACGGTAGTCGCCCGGGTTGATGAAGCGAATGAATTCAGGCGCTTCTTTGTTCAATAGCGCGTAGGTGCGCTCGGGGGTGGCACTCGAAGGGGTATGCCAGGCACCCGGGTAGCGCGGTAAAACGTGCGCGGTATCACGCGCTTTCGCGTATTCGGCACTCAAGCGATCGCTATCGGTATGACCGCCTGACCAACGTACTGTCGCCTCGCCTCCATGACAGTCGGTGCAGCCCAGTACGACGCCTGGGTTGGCATGCATGGTCGGTTGATCAGTCGCGGTATGACAGTCGAGGCAACCTTCACTTTTTGCGTCAGCCGCTTGGGGTGTTTGCCGCGCGGGCGCGTGCGGTGCGGTGACGTAATTACGCTCAACCGCCTTTTCCGTTTCTGCAGTTTGCACGCGATCGATGACACCCGGCAAAAATACCGAGCCCACGACGAACGGGAACAAAGTCCAAAGTTTTTTCATGGAGTAGCAAACACTTCAGTAAGTCAGGACCACATTGCCAAGCACGGCGTACGACGTATCGTCACGATAAAGATCGCGATAACCCTCACCCGGCTCCAGCGCCGCAAACGATAGCCGGGCGACAATATTTTGGATCGCTAGGGGGCGCCAAGTGAGTGCGATCGACGCATCAAGTCCGATCTCGCGATCGATTGGTGCTTGCGCCCTCGCCACTTCCAGCGTCGCCGTGTCATCAAAGGCGAGCCAATTGAGGTTGCCACTCACACGTAGCGTAGGGGTGAGATCAAAATCAGCCCCGACACCGATGAGCCACAACCCAGGGTTAACAAAATTGGATTGTCCTTGCTCTTTGGATGAGCGCAATGAGTTCAAAAGACCGTTACGCCCAGAGAGTGCAACGCGACCGCCGCCAATGAGGGGCACGGGCTCGCGGATCCAAAAGCTCGTGTCGGCGCCGGCGAACAAGGGGTTTTCAAAAATGGCGTCATAGCCTTCAGCTTTGCCATCAAAAGGATCTGGGTCGCCCGAGGCCCAAGCGACCGATAGGCGAGGGCGTATCCAAGAAAAGTCTCGCGAAAACTCTGCCGCAAAGAACCCGGCCTGGACATCCTGCTCGCGCTCGACGAAGGCGCCACGATCGGCTTTACCCACTGCAAAATACGCTGAAGTTGAGAGGTTAAGCCAACCGATCCGACCATCTCCCGAGGCGCCGAGATAAGTCACGTCATAGGCGTTCGGTCGCTCGAGGCCTAGCGAGGCGGGGCGCTGGATGACACCATTATCGTCATAGAATAATTTTTGATCTTCACGGTTGTGGTTATGGACCACCGTGCCTTGGATGTTAAAGCCTAGGACCGGCCAATCTTGATAATAGATGTTGGCGGCAAAGATATGATCATCACGCAGAGCGCCCATTCCGCGCTCAAGCAGGTTGTTGAGACCGCTATTGGTGTCCTTTTCGATCCGCTGGAACCATCCCAGGTTGTACTGAACGCGATTATTGTTACGAATACCAAAGAGCCGAATTCCGAACAGCGCATCATTCAGTAAAAAGCCGCGGAAGTCTGCGGTGAACGGCTGAACTCCGACGCGCAAGCTATCAAAGTCATATCGGTCGCCGACATTGCGTAAATGCTTGTCCACGAAAGCCGCTTGAATACCAACGACGGCCTCGGTTCTGGAGAGACCAAAGTCGGGGTTCGATTTCAACGCACCGCGCTCTTCGAAGGTCACATAGCTGACATTGATCGCTGGTGTAAATCGGAACTCCCAATCAGGTGGCTTAAAGACGGTATTGCCCTTGTAGAGCACGGTCTCCAATGCAAACGTTTGCGATAGCACGGTTTGTTGACCATCGCCGATCGTGTCGTACGAAGCCGGGCGCGCGGTAACGGGATTACCAACCGGTACAGGAAACTCGCGTGGCTCATAAACTGTATCGGAAATTCCGATTAGCGCCACAAACCAATCTTCACCAAATAATGGCCGATCACCCTTGAGAACATTATGTCCGTTGTAGGGGTCCCATAGATTTTCTTTGATCCCGATGGCTTCTATGATGCGCCAGCGATCGGGCAAACCTTGAATGGGTCCGATTTCCTTAAGCTGTGGGACACGCACTCGAGTCGGATCACAGGGGTCAGGCGTATAAGTTAAGACGGGAATCGCCGGGCTACGCCGGCGAGGATCGGCAGGCTCCTCGGTGACGCAGGGCGCGAGCGTATCGGCTGACTGCTGCTGTGCGGGTGGCGCCTCAGCATGCGCGATCGCTGAGAGCACGCTGAGCGTAAGAATAGACACTCGCTCAGTAGCCACGACAGGGCTCCTGTTCATTGGAGTCGAGGAACGGGCTTTGGGGGCAGTTGACATAGCGCAGTCGTGAGCCGAATGGCTCGAGCTGATCAGCACGGCGCTCAGCGGATGCATTTTGAGGACCATTGCTACCCAGTTGAGCGGTGGCGACGCCTAAAAATGCCACCATGTCGTCTTGATCTACGCCATCGCCTGAGACACCGATGCCGCCGATCAAAGTATTCCCGCGATACAAAGGAACACCACCCGGGAAAATCTGCAGACCATTAGCGAGCAATGTCGAGGGCTCACTCACGGTGAATCCTGCGTCAAAGCCACTGATTCCCGAGCAGTTGCGTGGCACATCGGGCGCGAGTCCTGCAACATGGGCAACGTGGTGAATGATGGCGTTATAGACAACATCCAGTTGCAGCCCTGTGTTGAACGGACTCCACTGCCCAGCCGGTTTGCTGAGAGGGCCCGCATCATTGAAGTCCACGCCATCTGGGTAGAAAGGCCTCGCTAAATTACCGACCGCACGCGCAGAGAATGCGTAGCGACCATCAGTGAGTGCCGCCGGAACACCGATGAATCTTTGGAACGCCCCGACATATTGACCCGGCGCTTCGCTGCGCAAGACCTCTAAGCCTTCATCGAGATAGACGGCAGCGGGTAAATTATTGAGTACGCTCGCTGCGGTAGCCGAAGAGAGGAAGGTAGCCGTACGGGCTTTTTGAACCGAGACATCAAGACCAAATACAGGGGCGTCGCGGCTGCGCACGATGCCTAAAATTTCGCCGCGCGAATCGACCACCGTAATGGAGACGCGTGCGGGCAACCCGAGGGGTTTGCGAATCTGTGCACGGCTACGTTGCGCGATACTGAGCGCGTTGAAGAGCAGCGTGCGTACTTCGGTTTCAGTGAGGGCGTCTGCGCCATCGGTGCCGGCGCGAGGACGGAACCGCTCGTTACCGGCAGCATCGACCAGAACGAAGGCATCCAGCCCCGGATAATCCAAACGATCAGCGGTCACGCCCGATTCACGCTGGCCAAAGGCGGTACCCCCACGCAGCGTGGCCTCGGTGTAACCGGTGACCGCAACTAAGCTACCGATTGCGCTGAGCGATGCAAAAGCAGGGGGCGAAGCGACGGCCGAACTCAGCGCCGCATATTCGATATCCGTGTAGCGAAAGGTTTTGCCATCGGCTGTAATGCGATCCGCGCGACGCGCGGTGGGCACTGGATGGCCCGCCGTGGCCGCTAACGCGATCGCCTCATCCAGATCGATATCGATGTCTAAGATATTGGCATCGAGGCCATAGAGCCCATCGGCCACCACACCGACGCCGCCCACTGGCACGCCATTAATATAAAGCGGGAACCCGCCGGGGTCGGCGGATAAACCGAGCGGTGAGCGCTGAGGACCTGCTGTCGCCGCGCTCCCAGGGCCGAGTGTCCGTAGGTTCAGATCCGAGCAGGGTAACTGGCTGAACTGCACGCCAAAAAGCGGGCCGCCTGGCGCCAAAAATTCGCCTGGATTGAAATGTGACTGCACGATTTGGCTCGCCGTGCGGGTGCTAAACGCGTTGCCTTCGCTCGATAGAAAAGCGCCTGTGATCGCTTTGGCGATCGCGGCCATCGTCGCAGGCACGACCGCGACCCCTTCTAGGCCGCCATCAATCGTGGCCTCGCCCTCTGTGGTACTGCGCAGCGTGACCGTGGGCGAGGCGCCGTTCATGACAAATACGCCGAGCACATTACCGACACGATCTACCACCGCGATGGTGGCGCGCGCGTTACGCGCTTGTGCCTCGGCGACCGCGCGCGCAATGACCGCTTGGACATCAGCCACTTGAAGACGACTATCCGCGGTGCCGCAGTTGCCCGAACAATCCTCCGTGGCGGGCGTCGCGCTGCTGGGTAGGCCGGGCGCACTGGTTGGATCGTTGCCTCCACCACCACAGGCCGTTAGGACGGCGGTGGCGATGAGATTGAGCCAGAGCGGTCTGCGTCGAGTCGTCATTGAGCCAGCGCCTTGGCAGAGGGCGTCCACAGGGGATGCGTTTCTTCATGGAAGACGTGGCAGGAGACACATTCACCCGGCACCAGATGACGGGTGTGCGCTGCGCCAGGTTCGCCTCCATGGCAGTCACGGCAAGATTCGATTCTTGGCATCAACACATCCGTCGCCGATTCAGAGCTTTCTGCCTCATGACAGCTGCTACAGGCGAGATCTGCGGTGCGATGCGAGGCATGATCGAATCGCGCCTTGGGCATGAACACTTGGGTGAGTTGTACCGGCAGGACATCCCATTGCGGACCTTCGTCCGTTTCGCGTCGGGTAACGGTATGGCAATCGGCGCATACACGACGTTCAAAGATATCGGTCGCTACGAGCAGTGCTCGCTCGCGCGCCTGGCCGAGACGCACAGCGCGCTCTTGCGGCGACAGTCGCTCGCCGGTACCGCGACGGTTTGGCGCACTGGTTGCGAGCGGGTCAGCATAACCGTCTAAGAATCGCGCGCTGTAGTGACCGAGCAAAATCCGCCACGCCTCGGCGGGTTCGGCGTGCGGCAGCTGACGCTCAGGCTGTGCGGGATCAAATTCCAATCGATGGCAGCTCGCGCAATGTTGTTCCATGTTGATGGGCGAAAATTGCGCACCCCCCATCGTTGGCGTATGGCAGTCAGCGCACTCCATCACGACATCACCCGTCGGCGCTTGAATACCCTTGGGGTCGAGATGGACCTTATGAGGGAATTCGAGGTTGGAGTTTTCTTTTAAGCTGGGATCATCCAGTCTCAGTCGTTGTAAGCGAGCCGGAGCAGGGCTTGCCATCCCCGCCATCGCGCTATTGATGGGTTGGCTAGAAGCCTGTAGCAGCGACACCTGAAACTCCGGATGCTGCGTGACAAAGTCTGTGACGGCGAGCACCGATTCATTAAAGCCGCTGGCCTCAGGGTTTGCGTGGCAGTCAGTGCAAAGACGCGTATCGGCTTGCACAAGTGTGGAGGGTTCATCATGTTCGATGTGGCAAGTCGTACACCGATCTGCCATCAACGAATCGACTTGCGGATGTCCCTCGGCTACGTGCTGAGTGAGGTGCGTGCTGTGGCAATCAAGGCAGGATTCGTTACGCACGCGCTGAAAAGGTTTGGCATGGCAAGCTTCACACTCGAGTTCTAATTCCGCATGGGCGGGATGTAAGGCCCCTGAACTCCACTGGCCGTCAGCCGGTAGCGGTGTTCCGCGTAAGCTTTGTAATAACGCGCCATCGCCACTCAGTCCCGACCATGGGAGGAGCAGGCCGAGCCCGAAGCAAGCCAAGAAAAACACCCAGGCCCAAACTCGTTTTCGCCAGCCGAGCGCCTGAAGTGTGAGTTTCGGGGCTTCAATTTCTTTGACTTCGACCGCAGATCGTGGGTCAGGCTCCAATGAAAATGCTGCGTCATATCCTGCTGGGGTTCGTAACCGGCGCAGAAGCATCGGGCCAAGCTGGACGATATCGCCAATTTGTAGACTCGCGTCTCGACACAAGCGGCCATTAACAGCAGCTTGCGCTGGCGAATTTACAGTCAGACCGACACGCTCATCACTGATTTTGATGGTCGCATGCTGCAGCAACACCCGTGGATCGTTGCACTGCAGAACCTGATCGGTCGCGCGACCAAAGGTGACGGTATCGCCCGCGTGAATTTTTTCTTGGGTTTCAGTGGCGCCGCCGGGCCCCCGCGAGATGATCTGAATCAGTATGCGCATGACGGCCTACCAGTAAAGGAACACGCTGACGACGTGCGCAATCAGCGCGCCGAGCAGGGCAAAAGTGATGGGAACGTGGAAATACAGCCAAATGTCTAGCCAGCCACGCACTCGTGCATCGCGCTGTAAACGACGCAAGGCCACTCGGCGGGCTGCCACGATATTGATCAGATCGCTGATACGCCGACTGAGTTCGCCATCTGTGCTGCGGGATAACTGAGTACCCAACCAGTCGAGCAAGCGGTTTTGCGAATCGTTGGCTTGCAGGCGGATGACACCGTCCGCAGCGGGCAACTCTACTTGCGAGCGATCGCGCGACGTCAATATGGCGAGAGTTCCTCCACCAATCCGGGTGTGTTCACGCGCTGAGCGTACGGCATGACCGATTTCGATGGGTAGGTTGGTAATGAGCCGTTCGGCTCGTTGGTCGAGATCGTCCACCTCTTGCAGCATCTGCGTTGCATTGAGTCCCGCTCGATTCGCAGACAGTTGCTCAGGAAACCGTAGATAAGCGACGACACCGACGATGCCACTCACGATGACCAGCATCATCAATACATAAGCGAGCGTGTGAATATTCCAGCCGACTTGAAAGCCTGCATGGAGCGTCACGATCAGAATCAGTGACAAGCCGAGATACACGTGGGCACTGACCCAACCCTGCAAGCTCCCTAGGTTCGAGCTATAGGCACGCTTACGTATACCCAAGGCGGTCAGCCAAAGAATGAGCGCGGCCCCGATTCCTCCTAAGGTATAACCCAGCCAGGTTCCGCCATTGGGAGGTGAGATAGGGTCATGCCAAAGATAAGCGATGACCGAGGCGCCACACAGCAGGAGCGCGATCTTCAAATATCGCCGGCTTGCATAATCGAGCATCGACTGGTGCATGTCAGCGCTCCGCCGCTTCAGTGGTGACGTAGTCCACAAATTCCTGTGGACTGACGCGCAAGGCAGCGCCCGTTGGGCAGGCGCGAACACAGGCAGGGCCTCCGCTTAGGTCCTTACACATGTCGCATTTGACTGCTTTTTTCAGGGCTTTTTTGTCGTATTCGACTTTTTTGTTCTCGCCAAAGCCAAACAAGAGTGAGCTCAGTAAGCCAGGCTGAGCCGGTTTCGGTGCCGCCATATGAATGACGCCATACGGACAATTGCGTTCGCAATTGCCACAGCCGATACAGTTGTCCTGAATGTACACCTCGCCGCTTGGTGAGCGACGAATCGCGTCCGGTGGGCAATCCTTCATGCAGTGCGGATCTTCGCAATGTCGGCACGAGGTTGGAACATGCACATTCGCGAAGGTTGGGCCGGCTGCGCGATCGAGTCGCGAGGTGCCGCCGTGAGTGCCTGCACACGCTTTTTCGCAGTTATCACAGCCCACACATAGCGATTCATCAATTAAAAGAATATCGGTCGCTTCACCGAGACCCTGTTTAATCATGAAGGAGATTAAACCGCCGCTATCTTCTGCGCTGGCTTGAGTTTGAGCATTAGACGAGACGCGTTTACGCATCACGCCTTCCATTTCAGCTCGTAGCTCAGGGTTATGATCGAGTAGCTCGCCGAATGCGGCGGCATCGAGACTAATGGTTTCGGTCGGTACCGTGGCGCGCACGGTTGCACTACGCGAGGTATTGCCAAGTAGGCCCATTTCCCCAACGTAGTTACCCGCCGCAACATAAGAGATGACGACCTCGCTACCGCCCATGGTGCGTGAGATCGACACTGAGCCATTACGAATGAGGTGCAGGCTGTCGGCGTGATCTCCCTCGGCGAACACGACTTGGTTAGGTTTAAATTTATTGATCTTCGCGCGCGCCGCGATGGATTGAAGATCTTCAAAGCTAGCTTTAGGGGCAAAGCCTGTTTGGATGGTGCGCGTGATAAAGAGCCGATCAATGACCTCTCGCACGGCATCGACCGAGCTGATTAGTTTGATCATGTCTCGGCGTGGCGTTTCAATGAGGACACAGTCTTTGCCGGCATAGACCGTTGCCGTGCGGCGACGTCCGGAAAGTAACCCCATTTCACCAAAGAATTGCCCGGCGCCGAGTGGGATTCGCCGCGCCCCTGCGCCTTCGCCCACTTCGATTTCTACGCTACCCGACAGAATGGAAAAGAAGGTGTTGGTGTAGTCGTTCCGGCGAAAAATAGCCTCACCCGTTGCGGGGACATGGATTTCACTGCCGAGGATCAGCTCGCGAAACATCAGCGGATTCACATCGCTGAATAACGGAATCGTGCTTTGCATGGCTGCTAGCACCTCCGAGACCGATTGCCGTCCAGGTAATCGCGCAAATTTCTTTGCGAGCAGAGGCTCATCAGCAGGCGCGCACTCGCGACCCATGATGGATTCGACGACCTCATAGCCTTGATTCATCGCCTGTTTGATGAGGGGGTAACCCGCGAGCGCGCCAATGACGTAAAGACCCGGCACGCTGGACTCGTATTGAGGCGACAACTCAGGTAACGCGGCAGGGTCCGCCGATGGAAAGCGAATCCCGCAAGACTCCACAAATTTGCGTGGGGCGATGGCGCCGAGTCGAGCAATGATTCGATGACACGGCATGTTGATTTCGCCCTTGTCGGTCGACAAGGTCAACAGATAAGGCTTTTCTGCCTCGGGCGTTGCGCTCAGCGCCGCGCACTGGGTTTTGTAGAGGCAGTCGAGCTTTTCTTCCTCAATGTGCTTGAGGATCAGTGCGAGATTGCCATCTTTACAGCGCGCAAACTCCCCAGAGCGATTGACGATGATGACTTTGTTTTGCTTGGAGAGTGCCACCGCATTTTCAATCGCCGCATCGCCTGCACCAATGACTAGGATGGTTTCATCTTTATATTCATCCGGGTCATCGAGGGTGTATTGGACGCAAGGGAGATCGTCTCCCGGCACGCCGAGTCGACGCGGATTACCCTGCAGGCCAATCGCGAAAATCACATATTCCGCGGTGATTTCTTCACCAGACTTGAGGGTCAGACGGAAGTCACCACGACTACCTGAGATCGCAGTGACGTCCGCGTTATAGCGGACGTTGACCTGATGCTCGCCGAGACCATCCGCCCATTCGCCGAGGATTTTCTCGCGAGTGCCCACCTCAAACTTCAGTGGGCTGCGTAGGGGGAGGATCCCCGGCTCCGCCATGACGTGCTTACCTTTTTGGTAGCGCTGAATGGTGTTGGCGTGTGCCGGACTTTGCTCAAGCAGGATGTGGGAGACCCCAGTCTGCGCCGCACGGGCGGCAGCGCTCAGTCCACCCGGACCTGCCCCGACCACCGCTATATGATAACGTTCGCTCACCGAGCCCCCCTGATCCAGGGGTTTGCTGGTCGATGAGCACCCCCCCGCCTTGGTCTTTGTTTACGTTCGCAAGCCCTCCCCAATTAGTGGGGGGGCATGTGACCCTACCGTTTCGGAAGTGTGCCGGCGGATTAACGACGATTGCAATCGCAATCAGAGACTTATCCGCTGGTCATGAAGCGTTTGGTCCGCAATTCGAACACTTTTTGGATCGCGACCGTGATGATGCGGCTGAGCTCTGGGTCGAAGCTCGCGATGTACTCTTGCCCCGCGCGGACACGATCCGAATCGCTACGTGCTCCGGCGAGGTTGGCGAGAAATTCCTGGCTTTTACTCAGCGCCCGTTCAAGCCCATCGAAGCCTAAATGGTGCAGAAAGGTGGTCGCGAGCGGCGAGTGTCTGAGATCGAAATCCGATACCGATGCGCGCCCAATCTCGATCAACTGCAGCGTTGTCGTTTGCGCGGCGCCGACCGGCTCAATCCGTCGGCTGGGCTTCGGAAGATGTCGTTCGAGGCTGAGATCGGCAAGACGTGCTTCGCTGCTTAAGTCTCCCATGATCATGGCAACTGATGCATCAGTTGAAACGCGTAACGAGAGTGCTTCTAAAAAGGCGATGGTGACCAGTTTGGCACCCAGGTAGAGCCGGGCGACCTCCAGATTAAGTCCCGCATGCGTGACAAGGTGTTGATAGCGTTCTGAGTCGGGCTCATCGTCAAATTGGCGGAACACCACTCGCGGGTCGAGACTACCGAGAAAGCCCGTCATTTTTTGTACCGCGGTGCGATAGCCCCTTACCGTGTAGTTGGTGGATAGCAGCAACTCGTGATTGGTCTCCCCCATGAGTCGCCACGTGTCATCCAGAAAGGCGCCGATATCATCAAATGCGAAGCCTGCGACGTCTCGATTGGCGACCTTGACGGCCGTTCGGACACAATCGCGCTGCGCGTCGGCGGCTAAGCCAAAATCACTGACCTCACTCGCAAGACCGATACGGGTAAGAAGCTGCTCGTTCGGCTGCGAGCCGAGTCGCCGAAAGGCAATGGTCGCTTCGATGCCAGCGGCGAGTCTTAGTAACTCTGGCTTTGGTAGCACTGGCTCCAAGGATTTCACGGCCGCCAGTGCACTCAAAAATTCATTCGTTTGTGCTAGTAGCGGAAGCTCCTGCCCCGGCGAAAAGCCAAAGATAATGCCCACCATTTTCGCAGTGGGATCGTCATTGAAATCCGGATTCAATCGGAGTGTGGGTTTGCCCCCCAAATGCGCCGGCAGGAATTCGCGTACATGTGGCGCCACAAACTCCGCCAAATTGATGGGCATATGTGGCTCAATTTGCTGCTGTACTAAATCATGAAATAGCCCGATCAAAATTTCTCGCGGAGATTCATCGCCTGCGACATCAAGCGCGTGCTGTAAGCAGTGATAGAGCCGATAGGGCCCCGTCATCGCTTGGATGACAAGCTCACTCAGCATATCGACTTGTTGATCATTGGCGTGCCCATCCAATGCCTGTAACGACGTCGATAATTTTTGACGGCATTGATGGTGCTGCTCACGAATGATGCTATCGGACATGCCTATTTCTCCTTCATCACCCAAACGCCCGTCCACTCTCCTTCGGGGGCGTGGGTTGCAAGATACTGACAGCGGTTGACATAAGTCGCCGATAAGCCATCGTCTGGGTTAAGTTCAAGACACTTCTTAAAGCCGCGCTCCGCTGCGCTGAAGTCCCCCTTACGATAAGACTCCATGGCCGCACCAAAATAGTTGACCACATCCATGAGGTTCGGAAAAGTCTTACTGTCGTGATAGTCCAATATTTCATAGACACGAACCGGTTGCGTCTTGCCTTTGACCACAACTAAGTCAATATCTCTGAGTCGATAGGTCCCCTTGAGCTTCGAAACCGTCGATTCGCTCGCAAGGATACGTGCCGAATAAGCTTTACAAGCGCTTTCTAGGCGCGAGGCCAGATTCACGCCATCGCCTATGACGGTATAGTCCATCCGCTTAGGCGACCCAATATTGCCCGAAACTACCATATCGGTATTGAGCCCAATTCCCATATCGACTGTTTTGAGCCCACGCTCTCGGCGCGCCTCATTCCAGGCCCATAGTTCTCTGATCATATTGATCGCTGCTTTCGCAGCGCGATCTGGATCGTCTTCGTGCGAAACGGGTAATCCAAAGCAGGCCATGATGGCATCGCCAATGAATTTATCGAGCATACCCCCGTGTTGGGTAATGCACTCCACCATTAAAGTGAAGTACTCATTCAGGAATGACACCGTTCCTTGTGCGCCGTATTCTTCAGTAATAGTGGTGAAGCCTCGGACGTCGGTAAACATCACGGTAGCTTCTGCATTGACGCCACCTAAGATATCTGATGCTTCGCCATCAAGCATTTGTGCGGCAATGGCTGGGTCCATGTAGCGAGACATCGTCGATTTCATGCGTTTTTCGTTGCTGATATCTTCAAACATCAGCATCGCTCCTAATTCTTTGTCTCCCTCCGCGGCGAGCAGTGGCATGACACTGAGATTGACTGACCGAGTGACATTGCCCAGAGTGATATTGGCATCTGGGAAATATTCAGTCGTATGTGAGGTTTTGGATGCGGCGACACGCTCGGAGATCCATTGCGTATCGGCGCCTGTCAGATCCGAGAGTTTTTGACCAATCCAAGAGCCGTCAATCTCCCAGATACGCTCACTTGCGCCATTACAGGTGACGACCGTGTCCGCGGGGTCTAGCGTGATCACGCCATTAGACATACTCGCGAGGATTGAATCGTTATAACTCTTCATTCTCTGCACATCATCGAAGAGTTTTGAGTTTTCGAGTGCGATCGCCACTTGAGCGGTGAAGGCTTTTAAACGTTGTTCGTCTTCGTCTGTGAAGACGCCGCCTTTCTTATTGAGTACCTGGGTGACACCAATCACCACACCATTTTTATTAATGATCGGAACAGCAAGAATCGAGCGGGTAAAAAACCCGGTTTGACGATCAAACGACGGATTGAAGCGCAGATCTGCGTACGCATACGGGATGTTCATGCTCGATCCCGAGGTGAACACGGTGCCTGCGATGCCAAGGTGTGCGGGAAAGCGGATCTCGGCTATTTCACCGCCCGCCGCAACCCGGGAAAAGAGCGTTTGGGTTGAGCTGTCATGCATGAAGATAGTCGCTCTTTCGGAATTGAGCATACGGGTAGTTTCGGCAACCACGCGCTGCAATAGCCGAGAGAGATCAAATTCTTGGTTGATATCCGAAACGAGCTCAAGAAACGCCATTTCTTTATCGCGGAGCCGTTGCATCTGCTCCACAAACTGTAGGCTTTGTAGGGCGACTGCCGCCTGAGTGGTCATTTCCGCAAGCAGTTCAATGTCCTCTTCGATAAATGGCCCGTGGTGCTTATTCAGGCTTTGCATCACACCAATGATTTCTTCGGCCATATTGCGTACCGGTACGCAAATGATGTTGCGTGTTTTATAGCCGGTGCGCTCATCAATACTGCTGTTGAAGCGCGGGTCAGAATAAGGGTCTTCCGTGTGAATGGGTTCGCCACTCTGAAACACGTGTCCCGCGATGCCCGATGTATTGAGAATGCGAATTTCGCGGGTGAGATCGCCTTGCGCGATACGTGAGTAGAGCTCCCCCGTCGTCGGATCGTTTAAAAATAGCGTACCGCGATCGCAATCGAGCGCGCGCGAGGTCAGCGTGACAAGTTCGAGTAGAACACTATCGAGATCATTGCGCGCGGCACATCGACGCGATACCTCAAGCAAAATTTCGGCTCGCTTGAGGGCGGCGTCTTTGCGTACGCGGCGTCGTTTTGCTCGCTCGTTAGGTTTGGGCTCGGCGGTCATACAGTCGTTTCTCGTTTCGCAGCTTCGAGTTGGTCACGTAGGATTTGGATTTGCTTTTGCAGCATGTCACGCTCGCGAGCGAAGGCCGCATGCGCTTCGCTAAGCGTTTGGTCTGCATCTTGGCGGGTATGCTCGAGCGTGAGCCTAAGGGCGTGCAGCGATTCACGTAGTTGACGCGCCTCACTTTCACCACTGGCTCGCGCAGCTTGAGTTGTCGCTTCGCCTTGGATGATCGCTTCTTCTAGTTGAGTTCGCACCGCCTGCGTCGTCTTTTTGAGTTGTGCGATTTCATTGGCGGCACGCGCTTCGGCAGCTTGGACTGCAGCCGTTGCAGCGGCGGATGCACTCTCCAACTCTCGTCGGAGCTCATCAATGGTGCCTTGCAGTTGTAATAAAGTGCCGCGTAACTCAGACACGAGCTCAGCGGTTGGCGCGACGTCGGCCATCATCTCCCCCAAAGTATTTCTTCCGATGTTACTCCGAATCGGTAACAGGTGTTTGTATGCATAAAGGGGTGAGATGGCGCGCCCGGCGAGATTCGAACTCACGACCCCTGCCTTCGGAGGGCAGTACTCTATCCAGCTGAGCTACGGGCGCGACGATGTCAGGCAGTATAGCGGCGATGTGAACTAATGTAGCCCGGGCGTCTCGCGTTGCGCGGGATGTGGCTTATCCGGGACCACCGGCTCAAGCCATCCGGTGGAGACGGCGGCGACGGCCTTCGGGGCCGCGGTGGCGGCACTCGCTTGAAACTTGCCTGCCGTATTTGCCACGATCGGTTCGCAGCTTCGGCCCGCTAAAAAATCGAGGGCCTGACGGATTGAAGCCTCGTTGGGGTCCCCTAGGGGCTTAGAGATATCGTCACTCGCTCGGCAGCTGGCATTCACGGCGCCGGCTAAGCCATCGAAATAGGCATCAGAATTGTTGGCGTTTTTAGTCGTGAAAGCGACCACGCGTAGTCGATCATCACACGCACTGCGATCGATAGCGACTTGTCCGACGGGCTTGCCAAAGGTATTCGCGCCAATCAGGCCGAGATCCGCTGCGAAATAGGGGATGAAGCCGTTGATCACGAGTTCGCTCGCTGAGGCGCTCGCGCCAGTGGTGATGAAGGCGAGCTTCAAAGGAGAGACCGCCTGCGAAGGAGGGTCAAAATATTTGATGCTATCGCGCGAAGATTTTTCGGGGCGATGGACGAGCTGAGCAAATATATGCCCCGATTGGCGATTCCCGCCTAATAGATCCCCTAGGAGTTCAGCGGTGCGTACGAGTCCGCCGCCGTTATAGCGAAAATCCAGAATAAATTCGTTGATTCCCTGCGCTCTAAAATCATCGAAGACGCTGCGCATCTGATCATCAGCCGAATCGATAAAAGTTCTGAGATTGAAATAGCCTACACGCCGACCCTCGATCTCGAGAATACGGCTTCCGTAGACGGGCGAAACAGGCTCTAAGCTATAAACACGTTTTTCGAGAGTGATTTCGCGCGTGCCGGTGGCGTTCGAAAGACGTAACACACGGCGGGTGCCACTGGTGTTCGGGCCGAGTGCATTCGAGACGCCTCTCGCACCCTCTTCGGCCATGATGTCGCTAACCAAGCGAAGACTGGCGCCAACCTCGCCCACGGCGAGTAATTCGTCGCCACGGGCTAGCTCTGCGGTGAACGCGGGAGAATTTTCAAACACCTCCATGAAAAAAACGCGTCGTGCTGCGGAATCAAATCCCAGCCGGACGCCGAATCCAGCGGATTCACCCGAAGACAGAAAGGCGTTTTCTTCTTGGATAGAGGTAAGGTAGGTGAAAAAGCGATCCCGATTTTGACTGCGCGCTGTCGCGGTCATGGCGTCGATCAGTTCATCGACAGTCGCATAATTAGCGGGGTCAATGTTGCTGGGTAGCGTATCGGGAAACAGATACCACTCCCGTAGGCTGTCGATCGCCCATTCTTGCCGGTCACGCAGCGAGCAGGCTTGGGGTGTGATCGGATTGGCGCCTGTCGGGGTGGTGTTGCCGCCACCACCACCACCGCAGGCAGAGAGTGTCAGCAGCGCACTTGCGAGAGTCAAAGAATAAATACGGCGATGACGAGACATAGCCGAATTTTTCCTTGCAGCAGAATGAAAGTCAAAGCCAACCGCGACGACGGAACACCATAAACGGCACGATGGCCGACAAGATCATCAAGAGTACCGCCAAGGTAAACCCCAAAGGCTCCTCGGCACCTGGAAGGTGCCGGAAGTTCATGCCGTACGCCGCGCCAATCACTGATGGGGGTAACAGCAATACCGTCACCACCGAAAATATCTTCAAGGTATTGTTTTGCTCGATATTAATCATGCCAAGTGTCGCATCGAGCGTGAACTGCACTTTACCGGCTAGAAAGGCAGCGTGATCACTCATTTGACGCAAATCGCGAAAGATGGTTCGGAAGCGGACTCGCGTCGAATCATCGATTTGTTTGTGATTTGATTGCTGCAAAAAAGCGAGTAAGCGTCCAAGGCTGGTGAGGGTTTCACGTGCTTTGGAGTTTAAATCGCCACTACGACCGACGCGTTCCAAAATTTGTCGGTAATCGCGCACTCTTTGATTGCGCTTGCTATCGATAGGTGTGAAGACCTCGGCGGCCAGACGGTCCACCTCGTCGCTGGTACGCTCGAGCGCGTCAGCGATTCGATTGACGAAGGCTTCGAGCAGCCCCGCCAGAATCGCTCCTGGGCTACGGCATTGCTCAGGATGGCGTACCGCGAAGGTGGCATAGCGCTGAAAGGGTAGCGGGTCGACATAGCGGTTGGTGATCAACAGGTCACGAGTCAAGATAAACGTGATGGGATTATTTTGAGGATGATCGGTATCGAGTCGGGTCACTACGGTGGCGGTGAGGAACAGTACGCCTTCTTCTTCATAAAGCCGATTGGAAGTTTCGATTTCGCGCATTTCCTCACGGGTGGGGACGGCGACGCGAAACTGTTGCTCAACGAGTGCCTCTTCCTCGGCGGTTGGCTCCAGTAGATCGACCCACAGCAGTGAGGCGTCTGGCTTTGGCGCAACAAAGAGCGTGACCGGATCGACGGGTGCTCGCTGCAAGCCCCGCTCATCTAGGTAATGGATGCTCAGCATGCGGTTAGCTTACGCACCGCACGCAGAAGGTCAGCGCGGACGCTCGCTGTTAGCGAGTGCGTTGATCAACTCCAGCATTTGCGGCACGCCACCGGCGCTACCCACATCCGTACTGTAGCGACCGTTGACGGCCATGAATGGCGTACCTTCAGCGCGATAACGACGCACGATCTCGTCAGCTTGTCGCAGTCGCGTATTCACCCACATGGAATTCCAAGCGTCCGTGAAGGCTTTGCGTTCGATGCCGTTCTCTTCAGCCCATTTGAGCATTACCGGTAAGGTGGAGGCTTCGTCTCGACCGAGTAAGCCATTGCCACCTCGATGGATGGTGTCGAAAACTTTGGTGTGCAAACGCTCATCCTGCTTGAGTGCTTGCAACGTGTAGTAGAGCCGCGCATGAAGCCGTGCCCCCGCATTCCAAGTCACCGGAATCCGTACAAATTCGACATTGGCGGGTTTGCCGCTTTTTTTCCAAGATTCGAGATACGGATCGAGTACAAAGCAGGCGCCGCAGCCATACCAAAAAATTTCGACGACTTCGACTTTACCGGCGCCCACGGAGGTCGCCACGGTGGGCGATAAGACTCGGTAATGTTTACCCGCTTGCCACTTGCTAGGGATACCAGACTGAGCCTGTGCGAGTGGCGCGAGGGACCCTAAGGCGAGGGCGCAGACGGCTAACAAAGAAATAATTTGACGGCGATCTCGCATGACTTCAGTCCACCCTAATTAGCGCAAACCTTGGATATAGCTCGCCAAGGCGACTTTTTCTTCCTCCGTCAGACGCTTGGCGATCACACCCATCATATGACCGTTGCGTGAGCGAGTCGGTTCCCCAGTCGTGACGTTCACATAACGTTGATCGCTGGCGTAGTCCTGTAAGGCCTTTACCGTGTAGGTCGCATGTTGCGCGCGCAAAGCGGGGTAGCCTGCTGCAGGATTGCCAAGACCGGCTGGGCCATGGCAGGACGTGCAGGATGGGATACCTCGCTCGCGATCACCGCCGCGATAAAGTGCCTTCCCCGTTTCGACGGTCGCTGGGTCGGCTTCGAGACCGGTCGGAGTTTGTGCCGCGTAATACGCCGCCACGTCAGCAATGGCTTCATCCGTCAGCCCGAGCGCGAGAGGGTACATCACCATGTTGTTGCGATGACCCGCGCGGAACAGTCGCAACTGCTCGGCGATGTACGCGGCATTTTGACCTGCCAAGCTCGGCCATTCCGCCACGACGCTGTTGCCATTGACTCCATGACAAGCAATGCAAAGCGCATTGGCCTGCTCGGCGCCGGCCTCGGCGTTGCCGCGGGCTTGGGCGAAGGGGACAGACAGAGCCACTAGTGCCAAGAGGCTCAGTAGGGCGCGGGGCTTGATCAACATCGCTATCGGCTCCGAACGATCGATTATCGAGCCCCAGAGTTTACACTATGCCCCCGAATTTTCGGCGCGCAGCCCATGTCAGTGTTTCCACAAGTCGAGTTTTTGCTGAGTGTGGCGGCGGTCAGCCAGTTTCCGCCCGACACGGGCACCGAAATTGCCTTTGCCGGCCGCTCCAACGCCGGTAAGTCGAGCGCGATTAACGCGATCCTTGAGCGTCGCGGACTTGCGCGGACGAGTAAAACGCCAGGGCGAACCCGCCTTTTGAACTATTTCGA
>CAZSRB010000022.1:0-6791 GCA_964609065.1 uncultured Acidibacter sp.
CTGGCGGAGAGGGTGGGATTCGAACCCACGTGCCGGGATTAACCGACCATCCGATTTCGAGTCGGCGCCGTTATGACCACTTCGGTACCTCTCCAGAGCCGGTTATTCTAACGCACATGGCTTCGCCCGGCACTGCCCGCTCAACCCGTTTCGCGACCCTGATCGGCATCACGCTTCTTGGGGCTTGCTCGGATTGGCGCGCTACCCAAGTCTTACCGCAGATTCAGGAACGCGGCAGCCTGCGGGTGGGCACGCTTAACCTGCCGACCACGTATTACGAGGGCGCGGATGGACCCGCAGGCTATGAATACACCCTCGCCTCGGCGTTCGCCGAGCATCTTGGACTTGAGCTTGAGATCGTCACGGCCCCAGATCGCGCGAGCCTGCGACGCCTACTAAAAGAGCGAGAGATTGATCTCGCTGCTGCACAGTTAACCTGGCATCGCGGCTGGAAAGGGGTGGGCTTAGCGACCCAGGATTACTCAGAGTCCCCCCTCCTCTGGGTGTACGCGCGCGGCGCCGCTCGCCCAAAGAACGAAGCGGCATTGCAGGGTCAGCGGATTGTGATTTTGGCCGATAGCACCGCCGCAGCAGTGCTCGAAACACGCTCAGCGATCGAGCGTGCAGCCTTAGATTGGACGGTGCTCCCGAGACAACTCGGCCGCGATCCACTTGAGCTCGTCAGTAGTCAGGCCGCCGATGCGACCTTGGTCGATGGCCGAGAATTTGCGCAGCGCTGGCCCCTCTTTCCTGAGCTACGAGTCGCGTTTGCCCTTCCAGAAAGACGTCGTATGCAATGGATCGTTCGGGTTGATGGTCGGGATTTACTCGCGACAGCCAATGAATTTTTGACCACTGCCGCACGCGACTATGCGCCACCCTCAAGTCCTGAGCTCGAGCCCACGCCGACCGCGCTGATCAATGATTTTGATGCATCCGCCTTCTCATCCGATATCGCTGAACGTCTGCCAGACCTCCAACCGATCTTCATGAAGGCGGCAGACGAGACAGGTTTTGATTGGCAATTACTCGCCGCACTCGGCTATCAAGAGTCACGCTGGCGAGCCGATGCGCGCTCTCCCAATGGCGCAGAAGGCCTGATGATGTTGATGCCGAGAACTGCTCGTATGCTCGGCGTCAAAGATAGTTTTGATGCTCGGGAAAATATCCTCGCGGGGAGTCGCTATCTCGCGGATCTGCATGCCAAGCTCCCTGCACGTATGCCTGAGCCCGATCGTACGTGGATGGCCATTGCCTCCTACAACATGGGCTATGGTCACCTCGAGGATGCTCGCGTGCTGACCGTGCGCCAAGGCGGCAACCCCGATACCTGGGTGGATGTGCGTGAGCGGCTAACCCTCCTCTCGGAAGAGTTTTGGTATCTGCAAGTCCGGCACGGCTACGCCCGCGGCTGGGAAACCAAGCTCATGCTCGATCGGGTGCAGCAATTTTTAGCCATTATCCGCGAGACTCGCGGGGAGGAGACGGCCACAGGTCAAGCGGCAGTGGTCTCGACACGCATACGCGCTGAGCGCCAAGTCCCGACGGAGTAGTACGCAATCGAGAGTATCGCTGCCACCATCGCCGAGATGGTGAAACTCCACCAGACACCCTGTGCGCCCCAATGCCCAATGCTGTATTCCGCAAGTGGGGCGCGAACTAAAAGCAGCGCAATCACGAGCATGATTAACGGCGCCATCACCGCACCGGCTGCACGCACGACGCCCGAGAGCACCATGGTGATCCCAAATAGCGGGAACGACCACAGCACAATGTGATTAATCTGCACGGCAATATCGACCGAGGCGCTACCGCTTGGCAAGAAAACACCGACACTTTGTCGCTCGGTCAAATAAATCAAGATAACTGGAATACCCGTCATCAAAAAATTAAAGGCGATACCCGCTCGCGCGGTGCTACGCACCCGATCCCAGAGCCCCGCACCAATATTTTGAGCGGCCATCGACGAGACCGCGGCCCCGAGCGCGAGAGCGGGCATCTGCACATAGTTCCATAACTGCATGTCCGCTGCGAAGGCGGCCGCCGTATCTGAGCCGAAGCGATTCACCACCCTCAGGAAGAGCACCATACTGAGCGCGAGTACGACCATTTGCAGGCCCATGGGGATACCTTTAAAAACGATCGTGCGGACCACTCCCCAGTCCACGCGCAGTAATTCACCCTCACCCCGATGAATCGCCAGCGGATTGCGCGTGCGATACACGTGCAGCATGAGGGCGCCAAACGCAACAGTCTGCGAGACAAGGGTCGCGAGACCCGAGCCCGCAATCCCCATCGCTGGGACAGGGCCCCATCCAAAAATAAATAGCGGATTGAGTGCGATATCAAGCACCACCGATAGCAGCAGAAACTTAAATGGCGTCTGAGAGTCCCCCGCGCCCCGTAGCGCGCCATTCACAAAGAAAAAGGCGTAAGACGACGGGATGGCGAGGAACATCACTTTTAAGTAAGTAATACCCTGTGCGAGCGCATCTCCCGGCGTCCCCATCCAGATCAAAATATGGGGACTTGCGAAAAAACCCCCAATCGAAACCAAAATCGACAAGACAAAGAAAAAACTCGCACTCGTTCCCGTCACGCGCTTAGCTTCATCGAGCTTGCCGGCACCATAAGCCTGCGCGATCAAGATGGTCGAGGCTAATGTGATCCCGAACACGGACCCCAGCAGCAAAAACATGACAATGTTGGCGTTATTCGCGCCGGTCAGCGCGGCGGCGCCCAAAAACTTACCGATCCAGACTGAGTTAATCGAGCCATTAATAGATTGCAGGATGTTGCCTGCCAGAATCGGCAAGGTGAACGTAAACAAGGTCCGATAGACGGACCCCGTGGTCAAACTGGCTATGGGTTTCATGCTCGGCGGGCGCGGAAAAATTCGGCGAGCAGATTAGCGCATTCCTCAATCAAGACCCCACCAAAAACGTCCACGCGGTGGTTCAGTTGCGGGGTCGTGAATACGTTGATCACACTCCCCGCCGCACCCGCCTTGGGATCCCAGGCCCCAAACACCACCCTTTGGACACGCGCGTGAATGATGGCGCTCGCACACATGATGCACGGCTCCAACGTCACATAGAGCGTGGTGTCGAGCAATCGATAATCGGACAGGGCCTCGCCCGCGCGGCGCAACGCCAAAATTTCTGCGTGGGCGGTCGGATCGTGTTGTGCGATCGGGCGGTTAGCGCCGCTCGCTATCACCTCCCCGGATTTGACGATGATGGCGCCGACGGGTACCTCGCCCGCATCGGCCGCCGCGCGAGCCTGGGCCAAGGCGAGATGCATGAAATCGATATCGGTGCGTGGCGGCATAGAGCGCTAGCCTAGCGTAAGGAGAGAGCCTTGAGCGTGACGACGCTTGCGTTTTTCTTACTGGGATTGACCGGCTTACTGGGAGGAGCCGAGTTGTTATTGCGCTCCGCGAGCCGTCTAGCTGCCCTCTTCGGCATGCGACCGATCATCATCGGTCTCGCCGTCGTCTCGCTCGGCACCTCTGCGCCTGAGCTATTCATCGCGGTGACCGCAGCCACCGAGAATCGTAGTGATCTCGTACTCGGCAACATTGTCGGCACCAATATTTTCAATTTGAGCTTCATCCTCGGCGCGAGCGCGTGTCTCAGACCTCTGCCGTTACATAGCTTGAGCCTACGCTTTGACTTACCGGTGATGGTGACGTCCGGTGTGCTCCTTTGGATCTTAGGGTGGGATGGCACTCTGTCGGGACTCGACGGACTGACCTTACTGGCCGGGGCAGTGATCTACACGCTGATTCGCGTTGATCTGGGACGTCGCGAATCGAAAGCATTTCGACGTGCGTATATCGCCGAATTTGGCAAAGCGGCGACAGGCATCAAAGGCCCAGCCACCCCGCACTTCTTACCCACGCTACTTCGCCAACTGCTCTGGCTCGCTATCGGCATCGGCATCTTATCGATCAGTGCGGACACACTGCTCGCAAGCAGTATCGAGATTGCGAGATTTTGGGGGATCACTGAAACCGTGATCGGACTCACAGCGCTTGCGATCGGCACCTCATTACCCGAGCTAGCTACGACCTTATTAGCCACGTGGCGCGGCGAACGAGATGTCGCGATTGGTAATCTCATCGGTAGTAGTTTGTACAACATCCTGGCGATTCTGGCGGTGGCCTCGCTCGCCGCGACGCCAGCGCTTGCGGTCAGCCCAGACATTCTTCGCAGAGATATACCCGTCATGCTGGGTATCGCAGGCTTATGCTGGCTGACTTTCTTTGGACAGCACACGCTATCGCGTACGGAAGGAGCCCTTTTGGTCGTGAGCGCAAGCGGCTACTTCACCTTGCTCGCTGTGAGCACTTAGGGCGCAGGCTCACCCTGCAATCCACTCGGCTTTTGAAACCTCGGGAGCCACCAGAGTATTGCAGCCCCCGTCGCCAAAACGCCGACATGAGTCATCAGCGCGAAATCATAGGCGCCCGTTTGATCGACGCTGAGCGCCGTAAACCAGGGACCTACGCCACCACTCAAAGAATACACGCCGTAAAAGACACCGTAAATTTGGCTGAAGCTCAGAATCCCAAAATACCGACTGACGAGATAAGCGAGCACATCCACTTCTGCGCCGACCGCCAAACCGACACACAGTGCACCCACTAAAAACCACACGCCGCTCTGCGCGCTCGCCATTAACATGACTCCGGTGAGCGCCACGATCACAAAACCGGCTGCGACTCTTGGCGCAAAAATGCGATCCATCATCCAGCCGGTGACGAGGCGGCCACTCGTCACCGCGACAAACATCAACGACTGCGCGAGGGCGGCGTAACTCGCATCGATCGATCGCAACCGAAGTAAGGGCACCACGTGTACAAGCAGACTTTGGATGGCAAAGCCCACCAAAAAGAAGGCGAGCACTAAGCGCCAAAATACGCCCTGCCGAATAGCCTCACCCAGCGATAGCCCTGCCAAGGGAAGTGACGACGGCGCGCTGTCATCGGTCGCAGTCTCGGTGCGAGGGGTATCTGTACGCGAGAGGGAGTCGAACTGAGACTCCTGGGTACGCAAGGGCTCGCGAACCCAAATAAAGAGAATCGGCAAGGTGATGACGAGGATGACCGCAGTGATCGACACGTAGGCGAGTCGCCACCCGAAATCGTCGATGACCCCCTGAATCAAAAACGGCCATAAAAATCCGCCTATCCCCACGCCCGATAAGGCCAAACCGAGTGCAAGCCCACGACGCGCTTCAAACCAGACGGTGATGAGGCGCGCAAACGCCACATGCGTCGTGCCAAGCCCTAGGAACGCGAGCGCGGCATAGCGCACATAAAAGCTCGCTAAACTCTCTCCCTGCCAATAAAAAGATAAAAAAATGAAGGCTTCAGCGATGAACGACAGCCCGATCACTCGGCGCACACCATAGCGATCGACCCACGCGCCCATCAGTGGCGCCAGCACCGCCGCGACCACGGTCACCACCATCAAAGCCGCAAAAATATCGCCCTGATTCCACCCAAACTCGACCGTCAGCGCCGCGGAAAAAATTCCAAATGTGGCGACGATCGTGGTGGCAATACCCGTCGCGAGTCCGAGCGCCGATGCAGCGACAACGCCCCAGGCGGCCTCAGGCTTCGGCATTATTTACGAGCTCCGAATACATACCACTTCACCCCCTGCGCCAGTCGTCCTAGTCTTTCATCGGTGGACTCTGCCGGGCTCTCTTCGACGAGCGGATCTATGAACCGAGCTGCATGCTGTGAGGGAACCACCCATTCAAAAAAATCGTTTACATTGAAGCCCGCCGCCCCCACCGCAGTGCGAGGACTCATTGCCCGAAAGGATCGATAGTAGGGCTCATTGTTATAGCGCCCATCCCAATCTAAATAAAACGAGTCGTAAGGGTGGATGGCAGACGTGGGCGGTAGTTCCATGTGTAGCATCACACCCCCCGGACGCAACACCCGATACGCCTCTCGCAGCACCACCGGGATATCGCGCCTCGGTACTTCATGCAAGAACATGGAGGAAAACACGACATCAAAATAATGATCTGGGAACTGGAGATGCTTGGCATTCATTTGCCAAAAATTCACCGGCAACCGTAGCGTGTTCGCCCGCTGATAGGCGTATCGCAGGCACGGTGCGGCCACATCGATTCCGTGTAGCTCGGCACGAGGAAAGGCCTGTCGCCAAGGTAAGGTGTTATGTCCCACCGTGCATCCTAAATCGAGAATACGGCGCGGCTGAAAAGAAGGTTTCAGAGCGCGTAGATGCTGGGCGACACTCTGACCGATGTCATCAAGATCAGGCCCAAACACCCCAAAGGTTGAGATCCTCAGGCGCGCGTCATAAACCGCACCCATCGCCATGTCGTCGTCTGCATAGGCAGCGGTGTAACTGCCCGGCATGAGATGGATGTCGACGGCGCTCACCGAACGGGGAACCGGCAAGCCGGGCTCAAGATGTAAGCGAGCCGTTCGCCCGTGACGAGCTCGCCTCTTGGCGGATCGTGTGCTCTTGGCTGTTGAAGCGCTTGCGCGGTACATACGCTCAATCGGGGGACGCACGACCTGATAGAGCAAATCCTGCGACGCCACGCGTAAGGCGGAATAGAACTGGAAGCTCGACCGTTGACGCATCAGCCGGTGGATCTCTTCGGCATCCTGCGGATCTTGATCATGAGAACCCGATGCGACGTGCGTCGCGTAGTCCTCACGCATCACCCGCGCTAAATCTTCAAAGACGTGCCGCCGAAACGATCGCAAAAAATTGCCACGCGCCTTTTCGTCGCGTGTT
>CAZSRB010000022.1:6891-29124 GCA_964609065.1 uncultured Acidibacter sp.
CCAATAGTCGGCCCTGGCGCATGGCCCACAAAACCGAGCGGATGGGTATACGTGCTGCTGACGATCTTTTCTTTGTCCGCGGCGGCCCGTGTCGCTGCGAGCACCTCGTTACCGGTACGTCCCGTCACGAACTGACTCGTTAAAATATCCTGCCAACGATTGCCTTTCGTCATCGCAGCACGCAAACCCGCTGGCACCTCGGACTCACCTACTCGGGCGACATAGCCCATCTCTTGCGTATCGGTGCAGAGCTTGAGGTAACAAATACCGACATCGGTATGCAGTACATCGCCTTGGCGTATCACACCGCTTATCCCGCAAAATGCCGTGTCCTGCTCACAGGGGATGCCCGCAGCCTGTCGGTTGACGTAAGGCATAAACCATATTGGCAACCCCAAGGACTCAAAGCGTTCGCGGATGTACCAGGCCACATCGTCTGTGGTGGTCACGCCCGGTGTGATGACACGCGAACTAAAAGCCTCGGCAATCACTCCGCGTGCGATACCCACGATATGCGGATACACCTCAAGTTCGCTCGCCGTGCGCGTCTCCAGCCATCGGATCACTAAATTTTCGGCACTGACGAGTCGCTGTGCGACGTCCATTGGCAACTCTGACACCAGCCGCTCGTGAAGCGCATGCGTCAAGCCATCGGCCACGGGCCAATTCGGTGACACATTGATACCGATCCGGGCAGGATTTTTTTGGACGATTAACTCAGCTAACGCCCGCCACTGGGCATCGAGATCGCCTCCCGCCCATGCAGACTCATAGGGCGCCCCAAGGGGATAACGATTAACGGAGAGCTTCGCCACCGTACCATCGGCTTGCCGATGGAATACGAGCATGGTCGTACGACGCGCAGCCAGACTCGGCTGCGGCACCAGCGTGAAGTACACGGGATCCTCGGCGTACTCACGGTTGATGATGAGCCACATGTCGAGCCCAACTTCGGCCATCAACTTGGGTAACAAAGATTCGAGGCGCTCGGCCACGATTTGATTTTCAGGCTCCACCCGCTCGCGTGGCGACAAGATGGAAAAATCGGCAGCCGATGCGATCACTCTCGCTTGGGGCACGACAGACCCTTCCGCCTCGGTGCTATGTACCGGCTTGCTCGCAAGACCAAAGACCACCACGGCGGCGACCGCTAAGCCAAACAATGATCCTCGCACGCGTTCATCCCCTCGCTCCCGGCGGTTAACCCGCCTGCTTTTGCCAAGCGAGCGGGACCTCTTCTTCAAAGAAGAAATGCGGCTTGCCGAAGGCCGGGCGTAGATCATCGAGCCAAGTCGCACTCGAATCATAGCGGGCAAAGAACGGCCGACCAACCCACTCCGGTCGACGACCCCGCAGGAAGCTCAGAATGAAGACTTTTTCACCCTTAATTTCTTCAACGCCCAGCACCACGACTTTGCCAGGCATCGCTGACATGGAGGGCCCGCGCACCGTGCGTGCCAGCCCCGACACCTGCCGGTAGGCCTTGATGAAAATCTCATGCGCACGTCCGAGTGGGACTTCGAAATACCGCTTCGCCCCCGTGTCGCGCTCCACAAACATGTAGTACGGGATGCAACCAAGGCGAGTTTGTAGCTTCCACATATCCGCCCAGACTTGTGCCGAATCATTGACGTGTCGAATGAGTGGCGCCTGAGTGCGAATGATGGCGCCGGTATTGCGAATCCGCGTAATGGCCTCGCGTACCGCCTTCGTTTCCAGTTCACGCGGATGCGAAAAGTGCGCCATCAATGCCAGCTGCCGTCCGGACTGCGACACGCGTTCGAATAAACGCAATAAGTCGTCTGCATCAGGATCTGTCAAAAATTTATAAGGCCAAAACGCGAGTGCTTTGCTGCCAATACGGATATGACGAATATGATCGAAACCAGGGCCCAGCAGCGGCTCAATGTAATCGCGTAAATGCCAGCCTCGCATAATGAGCGGATCACCGCCTGTGAACAGCACGTCGCTCACTTCTGTGTGCTTGCGTAAATAACGATGAAACGTCGCTGTCTCACGCTGCACGAATTTTAGATCCTGCATACCGACGAACTGTGCCCAGCGAAAGCAATAGGTACAGTAGGCGTGACAGGTCTGGCCACGACTCGGGAAAAAGAGCACCGTATCAGAGTACTTGTGCTGCAAACCCGGCAAGGGCTCACCGTCAATCTTAGGAACGTTGTGCTCAATTTGACCGGCTGGATGCGGATTGAGCCCCAGACGGATTTCATTGGCAAGCGCCTGAATCTCCCTGCGTGCCGCCCCGCTACGTAGCGACTTGACCACATGCGCGACATCTTCCTCAGCGAGCATTTCAGGCTGGGGAAAGGTCAGTTGAAAAATCGGATCTTGGGGAACATTATCCCAATCAATTAATTCATTGATGACGTAGGAGCTCGTGCGAAAGGGCAACACGTGCGCCACAGCGCGCATCGCCTCACGACGCGTCGCCGACAAACGATCGAGTCCCGGGATTTGATCCCAGTGCGTCAACGTATATGGTTGATAACGAGGCGCGTTATCTGTGCGCATGAGCACCTCCCAGGCATAGTGCGGGTGGCGGGGACGGTGTGACTCAGCGAACCAACACGCCCCCCTGTGATCGTCCTTTCAAGGACGGCGGGCGATGACAGTGCATCGCGCGGGCGATTCGAGCCTCTTTCTTGGGCTACGAAAAATAGACCGTAACAGACCCGAGCGAGGATGACCACCCCAAAAGGGCGTCAAGATGCGCGAGCGCTAGCTCACACCGCGCAATAAACCCTGTAATTCTTCCAGTACGGAGGCGTCTTCAATCGTTGGGGGGACGGGTACTTCGCGGCCTGCAGCCATGGCACGAAGCGTGGCACGTAGCACTTTGCCCGAGCGGGTTTTCGGCAAACGAGGCACGATATGACAGCGATGAAAACTCGCAACTGGGCCCACATCTTCACGGACTTTGGCGATGAGCTCGGCGATCAATATTTGAGCATCATGAGTAACACCTGCTTTGAGTACCACGAGCCCGAGCGGTACCGTCCCTTTTAAGCCATCCGCCACACCAATCACGGCGCATTCGGCCACCGATGAATGACCTGCCAAAGATTGCTCTAATTCACCAGTGGAAAGACGATGACCTGCGACATTAATTACGTCATCCACGCGGCCCATGATGAAGACATAACCGTCCTCATCGATATAACCCCCATCACCACTGTTGTACCAACCTGGGTGAGTCGTGAAATAGGCGGCTTCAAATCCTGTGGGATCGTTCCACAATGTGGGAAGGCATCCTGGCGGTAAAGGCAGACCCAATACGAGATCGCCTTGCGCATTCGCCTCTAGTGTCTGCCCAAGTTCGTTGAGCACTCGCACTTCAAAACCTGGGATCGGTAAGCTTGCGCTCCCCAATTTGACAGGCAAAGGCGCATCAGCCCCTAAACAATTCGCGACGATCGGCCAACCTGTTTCAGTCTGCCACCAGTGATCAATCACCGGCACCGACAACTGCTCGCCTACCCACTGCACCGTATCAGGATCTGCGCGCTCGCCTGCCAAAAAAACTGCCTTTAACGAACTCGTATCAGATTCTTTGATGAATCGACCCGCTGCATCCTCGCGCTTGATCGCGCGCAATGCCGTCGGCGCAGTGAATAAGGTCTTCACCTGATACTGCTCGATAATCCGCCAGAAGGTACCCGCATCGGGAGTACCCACCGGTTTACCTTCGAACATCAGCGTCGTGCAGCCAGCGATCAAGGGTCCATAGACGATGTACGAGTGGCCCACCACCCAACCGATATCCGAGGCTGCCCAAAAGCACTCGCCGGGAGCCGTGTCATACACGTGACGCATCGACCAGGCGAGCGCCACGAGGTACCCCCCCGTATCACGCAGCACCCCTTTGGGCTTACCGGTGGTGCCCGATGTATAGAGAATATAAAGCGGCGCCGTTGCAGCCATTGAAACAGGCGCGGCAGGCTCGACGCCGTCAATAAAATCTAACCAATCGATGTAATCGACACCCAAGTCGGCGGGTGCTTGCGGTCGCTGCCACACGACCGTTTTGGATGGCTTGTGTTCAGCGAGTTCCAGTGCTCGTCTCACCAGCCCCATGTAATCGACCACACGGCCGGGCTCCAAACCACAGGATGCCGTCAAAAGCAGCACGGGCTGTGCATCATCGATACGTACGGCCAGCTCGCGCGCCGCAAAGCCACCAAACACTACCGAATGAATGGCCCCGATCCGCGCACACGCGAGCATCGCATACACCGCTTGCGGCACCATGGGCATGTAAATGATGACGCGATCGCCCGCCTGAACGCCCTGCGCGCGCAAGGCGCCAGCAAGGCGCGCGACCTCATGCTGTAGCTGCGAGAAGCTGATCGACTCGCTCGAACCGGTCATCGCACTCACATGCACCAGTGCCGCCTGCTCGCCACGACCGGCTTCGACATGTCGGTCGACTGCGTTGTAACAGGCGTTCAACTGGCCATCCGCAAACCACCGTCCCGCAGGGGAGGCATCGGTATCACAGATCTGGGTCGGCGACTGATCCCAGCTGACCGCGTGGGTCGCTTCACGCCAAAACCCCTCTGGGTCTTGGCGCCACTTCGCATAAAGCTCACGCTGTTTCATAGAACCTCCGCAGCGGTGCCATGCCGCGTCCCACCAACGCTGCACCCAAGATCAATAATGCGACCGGTGCGACCATCAGCGAACGACTCACGAGCTCAGGCGAACCAAAGACCCAATCGGTAAAGAGCGCAACCACCAGCGGCCCGCCCGCCTGTCCAATTAAATTCGCGATCAAAAGATAGACTGCGACCAATAAGCCCCGCATCCGCGGAGGACAAATCACAGGGATCAGCGCGGGCCCCGCTCCAAAGGGCATCGTGCCAAAAAACACGACAGGCGCGAGTAAAGCGATCGCGAGTTCGGGGTCACTGACCGCAGGAAATAACACCACAAAGGGCGCTGCCATTAAGGCTGCCCACATGGCTGTTCGCAGATGGCCGTCTTTGATTCCCTTGCGTTGCAAGCGATCTGCGATCCAACCGCCTGAGATCGCACCACCCGTCCCACAGATCAAAAAAATCAATCCATAAGCGTAGCCCACCTGCGAAGGGGTCCAGCCATGGTTGCGAATAAAATGGGCGGGCACCCAGGCTCCGAGACAAAACTGCACGGCCGCCAATACCGAGATCCCGGCAAACACGGCGACGAACACTCGCGAATTGGCTTGCACAAAATCCCAAACCTCCGCAAGGGAGGGTCGGCTCTCTGCGTCGGTGACAGTTTTTTCCGAAATCGCTGAGCGGCGCGCCGGTTCACGCACCGTCAAAAAAAACCACAACGCAACGAGCACACCCGGCAGCGCACAAATAATAAAGGCCGCCTCCCAGGTGCGTAGCTCACCGAAAATGGGTAAGGAGATCGCTTCTGCGCGACTTAGCATCGCAATCACATAGCCACCGACCAATAGCGCTACACCCGAACCGACAAAGCTCGATGCGGTAAATACCGCGATCGGCAAGGAGACCCGACCCGGCCGAAACAGATCGGCAATCATCGAAAAACCCGATGGCGTAAGCGTCGCTTCGCCTACTCCCACAAATACCCGTGCGATAAAAAGTTGCCAGAAATTTTTGGCGAGTCCACACGCCGCCGCAGCGGCCGTCCAGACCACAATGCCCGCGGTGATCAGTCGACGACGACTCGAGGTATCCGCGAGCCGACCAAGCGGTACCGCCGCCAACGCGTAAAACACCGCAAACGCAAAACCCTGTAGCAAGCTGATCTCCGTGTCACTGATTTGCAGATCGACTTTGATGTCCTCAACGAGCAGATTGATGATCTGCCGATCGATGAAGGCCACCATGCCGCAGACGCAAAGCACCAACACCACATACCAGCTATAAGATTCTTTGGGCCCGTTCCAGGTGCCGGGTACATCACGCTCTGGCATGCCGATCCTCCCAAATCATGTCCGAGGCTTTCTCAGCGATCATCACGGCGGTCGCGTGCGTATTCGCTGCGACAATTCGCGGCATGATCGACGCATCGGCCACACGCACTCCTCCGACGCCCTGTACGGCCAAGCGGGGCGTGACTACCGCCTCAGCATCCGCGCCCATCCGACAGGTGCCCACCGGATGGTAGCCGAGGAAGCTCGTCTTTCGCAGATGCTCGGTCCAAGCCTCGGTGTCGTTCTCGCCCACGGAAGGTCCGGGCAGGTACTCCTCGCAGTCAAACCCTGCGAACTCCGATGAGCGCAGTATGGCCCTCGCGATCCGTGCACCGGCCATTTGTCGGGCAAGATCGTCGGGATGCTCAAGCAAACGATGCTCGATACGGATGGGCGCGAGCGGGTCGGCCGAGGTCAAGCTCACTTTCCCGCGAGCTTGCGGCACGCAGGTATTGAATACGATCGATACCGCAGGCCCTGTGTAGGGGATCACGCCGCGCTCATCAAAAGAAAACGCGAACGGACCAAATAAAAACTGTAAATCAGGGCGTGGCTCGGCGGGACTCGAGCGTGCAAACATCACCGCATGCGGATAGGGGCTCGTCGCAGGGCCATCTCGAGTGATCAACCAACGTAAGCCATTTTTGAACATACCCCAGGGCGTCGAGTCCATGTTGTAGGTGCGAACATTGACTCGTGCGCAAACCACTGAGTTGGGATGCTCCTGCAAATTACGACCCACTTCAGCGCGATCAGCATTTACCGCGATCCCTAAGGCTTGCAGTGTTTCGGCGTCCCCGATGCCTGAGCTCAATAAAATCCGCGGTGTCCCGAGAGCCCCCGCACTCAAGACCACTTCGCCACCCGGGTTTAAGCGATACGACTGCTCACTGCCATCGGCACGCCGCACCGTCACGCCCACGCATTGACCGTGCTCGATGAGTAAGCGCAGCACCTGGGTTCGTAGTTGAAGGGTGAGATTGGCTCGACCGCGGATCGGCTCGAGATACCCACGCGCACTACTCCAGCGCCTACCGTGATATTGGGAAATTTGGGGCTCCGCCACGCCATCCTGCACGGCGCCGTTGTAATCCTGATTGAAGGCAAAGCCTTGTCCGATCGCCGCGCGCTGAAAGACCTCTGCCAAGGGGTGTCGCGTGCGTAATGGCGAGACGTGCATGGGTCCCTCGCGTCCGCGGATCGCATCCTCACCAAAGGCGGTGCGCTCTAAGCGCTTGAAGTACGGTAAGACCTCGTTATAGCCCCAACCCTGACAGCCAAGCTCCGCCCAATGATCGTAATCAGCAGCGTGGCCGCGCACGAATAACATGCCGTTGATGGAACTCGAACCGCCCAGCACTTTGCCTGCGGGCCATAAATCCACTTTGCCGAGTCGCGATGCATCGGGCTCAGCCAAATGACACCAATCGAAACGCGGTCGACCAATGGCTTTGACGAGACCCGCCGGGACTTGCACGATCGGGGTGCGATCTGAGCCACCCGCTTCGAGCAGTAACACTTGCGCGCTGCTCCGCTCGGATAAGCGCCGTGCTAGCGCGCACCCTGCTGAACCCGCACCGACTACGATGAAGTCCCAAGCCATCTGCGCGAACTCTCCCCCCAACGCGACAATCAGGCATAGTCTGTTACGGGTGATTTTGTCAGCCAATCATTTCCGTTGCACAATCGATGCGCTCACCGCATCGCACGTGGGCAGATATCGAGGGGAAATACATGGAGCTGCGCCAATTGCGCCATTTCGTCGCCGTCGTCGATAGTGGCAACTTATCGAGGGCCGCTGAGCGCGTCGCGATCAGTCAGCCTGCGCTCACGCGCAGTATCAAAAATCTGGAGGACATGCTGGGCATGGACCTCTTGGAGCGTAAGCCGCGCGGCGTCACGCCCACCGAGGCGGGGCTTGCGCTTTATCGGCATGCACAAATTGTGCTGAACGCTTGCCAGCGCTTGACGCGCGAAGTGCGCGAACTTGAGCGCGGTGTGACGGGCACGGTGCATGTCGGGGTCGCCGCGATGTATGCCACCCATCTGACGAGTCAGGTGGCAGAAGTGCTCTGTGAAGCGCATCCGCGCTTAGCACTCGTGATCAATGAAGCCTTCTTCGAAGATCTTCTACGGCAATTAAATGATGGCCGCGTCGATGTGATCTTCACCAACTTTCCGCCCGTCTCCGTGTCACCCAATCTCGTACTCGAGCCACTGACCACCGTGCGCTCGAGCATCATGGCGGGACGTACTCATCCGTTGGCAGGCCGTCGAGAGCTCACGCGGGCGGATCTCGTCCCTTATCGCTGGGTGATTGCCGATCAGCCGCATGCTCAGGATAGTTTCGAGAAGTTTTTTTCTGCCGATGGACTCCCACCGCCGCGCGATGTGTTCCGCACTAATTCTTTGAACTTGATGTTGTCACTGGTCGCAAGCGGACGTTTTTTGAGCCCACTCCCTGAGCATCTCAACCATGAGCGCATGGCGGATCGGCTTCGCAGCCTACCCCTCGACAATCACGTGATTGAGCGTCCGGCGGGTCTCATCTATCGCGTGGGCGAGCAAGAGCGCCCTGCGCTCTCCTATGTGCTCGAAGCCTTTAGAGCGGTGGCCAAAACTCAAGCGCAGAGCGGACCTAAGACGGGGTCGTAACTCATCAGGCCTAAGCTATCTTCGTTGCGCACGGCGCTCTCGCGTAAGCGCTCGGGATGCAGCGCCGTTAATCGCTCGCCCCCTGCTTGGGACTCACGGTGAATGAAGCTCACACGCTCCAGACGCGTCCTTTGAAATCGATCGGCTGCTTCGACCATTGAGGTACTGTCCTGCAGGCAGCGACCTAAGATGACTGCATCTTCCAAGGCACTCGCAGCACCTTGGCCGAACCACGGCATCATGGGATGCGCCGCATCACCCAGCAATACGACATTACCACGCGACCATTGCGCAAGAGGCGTTCGAGCGTAAAGCCCCCACTTGTGACATCGTCCCTCCGGTGTCGCGGCCAGAATCGCGGCAACTTCCGGATGAAAGCCTGCGAGCAACGCCTGAAGTTCTGTCACCTCGCCCTGTTGCGACCAACTCTCACCTTGTGGCTCAGCCACCTTTAAGAAGGCGACGTAATTCATCAACCGACCCTGACGAATCGGATAGCGCACGAAGAGTCGGCCGGGGCCTGCGAAAACTTTAGAGCCCTCACTGAGCTCGGCTCGAATCATTGACGCGTCTGCGAGCCCGCGCCACGCGACGAACCCCGAATAAGCGGGCGGCTCCACCTGCCACAGCGTCCTACGAACCAAAGATTTAAGTCCATCGGCGCCGACGACCGCAGGTGCTTGCAGGTCTATTTCATAACCGGCGGAATTTTCAAACCGCAAACGCGCTCCTTGAGAGGTCGCCTCATCAGAGACGCTAATCTCGACCAACCGATGGTTGGTCTGGATCGCTTCCGGCGCCAAAGCGCGTAAACGCTCAACGAGTAGCGCGTGTAAATCTGCTCGATGCATTTGCAGATAAGGCGCACCGTATTGCTCGCGCGTATTACGACGATCAAAACTCACCAAAAGATCACCGCTCGCGTAATGACACGTCAACTGCTGCAAGGGCTCATCCGCGATGCGCCGAACGCGATCCCCAATGCCCAACCAATCAAGCGCTTTGACCGCATTTGGGGTCAGCGATAACCCGGCACCGACTTCCCCTAGGTGAGCGGCTTGCTCGTAAACCGTCGGCTGATACCCCGCTAAACGCAGCGCGATGGCAGCCGCCAAGCCACCGATCCCAGCGCCCACGATCGCGACCTCTCGCGAGTCAGTCGTTTTGATGCTTGCGCTCATACGCCAAGCCCCAGCGCACCTGGGTTAATGATCCCATCGGGATCGGCCCAATCTTTGAGCGCGGCCAATCGATTTTGAAAAATTTGATTTCGCGTATGTAGGTAGGGATAAGCGCGTCCAATCTGTAGATGTGCACCCTGATGTTTAGCCATCAGCGCGACTAACTCGAGGCGCAAGGCTTCCACATACTCGCGCGCTTGAGGATGATCAGCCGCTGGCTTCACCCACTCGCGCAGGCTGTCATCGAGCGTCGCCACATGCAAAGGTAACCACTCGTCCTGCCAATAAATCACCGGCTCGTGCAACACGCAGGAAGGACCAATGCCTGCGAACACCATGAACAGCAACACCCCCAGCTCTTGGCAACGCGCCTGATGCTGCTCCCGTAGCGCCTCGAAATCTTTGTGAAACGCGGTCACAGCGGAGTGCGGCAAAATCACATTCAGGGGTAAGAGACGACGACCTCCTGGCCCAACCACCATGGGTTGCGGAAACGGGGTGGACTGAACCATGGCCGCCATGGTGTTGGCGACCTCGCGGCCATCACGCCCCACCAAGGCTCTGACTTCATCCGCATCCGTGGCGAGGCGGCGCGCATCACGGCCCTCGAGCAACACATTGCCAATGAATTGCGAGCGCGCCAAAAAACCCCGTCCGGCCAGCGCCATGCGAACCGCTTGGGTCAGCGCACGCCCTAGGCTACCCTGCGCCCGAGACACGGCGAGCAGCGCTTTGAAATCCTGCATCAAGCCCTGCTCACCTGCGACTAACTTGGCTAAGGACGTTTCCAAGCCAAAGATTTCGGTCGCAAGCCCACTCCGTAGTAGTGTCGCCGTCGCGCGTTGCAAACTCTCAAAGTCATCAAATGCGAAGGACAATGCCGCACGTGCACGAGGTCGCGGCTCGAGTTGTAGCGTCACCGCCGTTTTGATGCCCAGCGCGCCGGCATCCGCCGTGAAAAGCCCCGTGATGTCGGGGCCATAGGGTCGGAAAAATGCCGCTCGTCGGTACGCCTCCGAATCGCCACTCAGCGCGCCGGTGTCGAGCACTTCCCCAGTCCCCAGCACAACTTCAAAACCGAGCGCCGCAGAGGCCGAGGTCCCATGCCGCGCGGAACCAAAGGTCGCAGCGCCCTGAGACATCCCCCCACCCAACGTGGACAGCGCCCCCGACATCGGCCCCCAAAATCGAGCTCGTAGCCCATGCGGCGCGAGCGCTTGATCGATTTGTAACCACGTACAGCCCGATTCTGCTGTCAGTACTAAATCATCAGGTGCGATTGAGCGAATGCGGTTTAAAGCCGACAGATCCACCACCGCCGACTCGCTCTTCCAGGGTAGGAAAGCATCCGTATAGGACATCCCACCCCCGCGCACATGTAACGCGGTACGAGTTTGTCGCGCCACTTGCACGATCGTCTGCACGTCAGCGGTTGAACGCGGCCGCAGCACAAGCTCAGGCGTTACGCCTCGTCGATAGACATCCTGAGCAAAGAATTCGCGCTGCTCAAGCGAATCGAGAACCTGATCGTCCCCGAGTCGCGCGCGAAAATGTGACAGGCTATCGAGCGCAGCACTCATCCGCTCGCGCCGTCATCCTTTTGGGCGACCGTGCAGTGCAAGAATGTCGGCGTCGGTTTGGACTCAAGCACCCGAAAGCCCGCCTCTTGTAACAGCCCTTGGAAATCACTGGCCACAAACGCTGGCGAATAGGGCTCGCAGTTATAACGCGCATCGAACTTGAGCCAAAGTTTATTGGCCGCCGGCAAATTACGATTGTTTGGCGCATCCACCACGGTAAACCGTCCACCGGGTCGCAACAGCCGAAACACCTCGGCCAAAATCACTTTGAAGAGGCGCTCGGGTACTTCGTGAAACAAAATATAGGCCAAAATGACGTCGTATTGTCCCGACGGCAGACCGGTATCTTCGGCCAGACCGTGGCGAAAATGCACATCGATATCGAGGTCCACCGCACGTTTATGTGCGTAACGCAGCAGCGGCAATCCCACATCGAGTCCGGTCACCTCAGCCTCGGGGAAGCGCTGCTTTAAGGCAGTGGTGCATTGGCCGATTGAACAACCGAGATCCAGCACTCGCTTGACCTCGCCGACCTCGGGTGCGCTGACAAAATCGACGACCTGCCGATGCAGTTCATCCTGATCGTTCGCGCCTTGATAGAAAACTTTGGTCCCGTGATGAAAGACATACCCTGCGAGCGAGTCGCCGACATAACCACCGGGCTGCAGATGAATGTCGAGCGTCGCATAAGCGGGCACTTGAAAGCCGGGATCAGCATGTAATCGCCCGGGTCGAGCGCGCTCGGCCGCTGCCAATTCATCCTCATAGGCGGTACGTTGAGAGGCGAAGCTCTGCTGCAACTTCTCCCACGTCTGTTGCTGCTGACTACGCATGAGACGCTTCCAAAGACGTACCCGAGGATCTCCCTCTGCGTTGGGCTCATGTGCGAACGCAGCAATCTTAGGAAAAAACTGCAGAATATTTTGGTTACGCAGGGACTCCATGAAGCCCAAGTAGCTCTCATCCTCAAGTGATGGCGTACGTGGCAAGACCCCTTGATACCCTCGCATACTCAACCCGCCTCCTTTTGCGCGGCCTGCAAACTCTTTGAGAAAATATCGTATTCGTTGACATCCTGCTTGCGTTTGCGGGTCCAACGGGTCGCGAAACCGCGAGGGAAGGCCTCATCGCCGTCGCGACGCCCATCTTCCGACCAGATCAGTGGGCAGAGTGGACCCATGGGTCGCTCACCCTCGATCATCTCATCATGACTGATACCGGCGAGATTGACGCAATCGGGACGGGGGGCCCAGCGGATGTCATCACCAAAGATTCGAAGCGACAGTGCGATACGCCAATCGGCTTCGGGATTGCCGCCGGAGTAATGGAGCGTCCACGGGTGTACGATCAGTAGATCCCCAGGCTCCATATCCCAACGCATAAAACGCGTGTTCGGGTCATTACGTAGCGGCTCGGGATTCGGGTGCGGTACCCGATCTGGGGGCTTGATCATTTTGCGAGCATTGGGCGAGAACAACCAATAGCGCACATCTTGCACGTGCGAGCCCGCGATACACTCGAGCGAATTGGCCTTGGTAATCGGTGTTAAGGGCATCCAGAGTGAGGGCACCATTTTACCCTCGACCGGCCAGCCCATTCGATCGGTATGCCAGATGGTTTTTTCATCTGAACGAGGCGGTTTGGCAAATATTTCATCAAAGAAAAAATGAGCTTCTTTGGAACCCATGACTCGACAGGCCGCCTCAGCGAGCGGACCATTAAAGACGAGATCACGAAATTCGGCGACCGTGCGCGACATGTAGCGCCCTGGGTAGGTCGGTAATAGGCCGAAATCTTCTTTATCAACCGTGATGCGTCGGGCCACCGGCAGCAGACGATCGATCCAGGCCTGATTGCAAACCCCGCGCAAGACCACGCAGCCATCACGCTCATAGGTCTCGCGGTCTTCATCGGTCACCGGATTCAGCGGTACGGAGTTCGGGGTCATGCGCGCGGTTCCTCTGGTAGCTGGGTCAAATGGTAGCTAGGTCAAAAAATATCGTACGGATTTCTGATCAGTCCGCACTCCATTAAAACAACCGGCGTACCGCACAGACAATCGAAAGCTCGCGCCTTGCCATAACAGAGACGCATGGCGCTCGGGACACAAAGCATTGGCCGTCGAGGGAAACTCGCCTACAGAATGGCAGCCATGGATATGCCAGCTCAAGCTGCCGAGCCGGGCCAACTTGTCCCCCTCGGTCACACCGAACTGTACGTCGAGAGTCACGGCGAGGGTGAGCCCCTGCTGCTCGTCGCAGGACTTGGCGGCGTCGGACGTTTTTGGTCGCGTCAGGTAGCCCCCTTTGCCGAGCACTTTCGCGTCATCACGCATGATCACCGCGGCGTCGGTCGCTCAGGCCCAGGGCCCTTGATCTCCAACGCAGGCGAAATGGCGGATGATCTCTTGCGCTTAATGGACAAATTAGGTCTCGAATCCGCCCACTTAGTGGGGCATTCCACAGGCGGTGCCATCGGTCAACATATTGCCTTGCGGGCGCCTGAGCGTCTGCGCTCACTCGTGCTAAGCGCCAGCTGGGCGGGCCCGACACCGCTCTTTGTGCAGACCTTTCGTACCCGCCGCGATGTCTTGATCAATTGTGGGCCGCTCAACTATCTCATGGTGGGGACGCTGCTCGCGATGCCTGCCTGGGCGCTCTCCAAAGAATTCTCGGATGCGAATACTTACTTGCATTCACGCCTTGCGCAGTTCCCGGGGTTAGAGGTCGAACTTGGTCGCCTGAATGCAGTCATGTCCCATGACTTACGCCATCAGGTGGGCGCGATCCGCACACCGACCTTTGTGATCGGTGCACATGACGATCAGCTGACTCCGCCCAACCTCTCGCAGGAACTCGCCGATCGGATTCCTGGTGCGCGCTTGCATCTTCTGGAAGAAGGTGGACACTTCTGTCCCCACACCGTCACGGATCGCTATAACGCGGCCGTGCTCGAGTTTTTGAAGTCGCAGCAAGGGGAAAACCTGTCATGGCCGAACAAAAGTTCCGTGAGCCACATGCGGTAATCAGCGGCCCTGAAGAGGGCATCTCGTTGTGGCAACCCCTGCCCTCGCGCGGCTATGTCACGGTCAAGTTTTCGCCGGATAACACGCCCTACGATGATTTTTCCTCGGGCATTCAATTATTGCCACCGGGTTGTCATATCCGTGAGCATGGGCATGAACGCAATCATGAGCTCGTCTTTGTCTATGAAGGCACGGGCACGGTGACGATTGAAGGCGAAACCACGCCGCTCGAACCGGGCTCTGCAGTGCTCTTCGGTCGCTACGCGCGCCATCGGATCGACAATACCGGTGACATCGACATGAAACTTTTTTGGGTATTCATGCCACCGGGGCTTGAAGACTGGTTCAATGCGATCGGCAAGCGACGTCAAGCGGGCGATCCTATGCCAGAAGCTTTTGATCGCCCTGACAATGTGGCTGAGGTGCAGGCGCAGATGCGCTTTGTGCCGCCGCGTAGTTAACCGATGCGTACGCTCACGCGCTCGCAAGTCGAGCAATCGCTGCCCTTTCATGCCTGCATGCAAGCGATGCGCGAGGCGATGCAACGCACCTCGGCGGGTGCTTGCACACTCCCGCTGCGCCAGTTCATGCCCATCCCAGAACGCGCAGGCAAACTGGGCTTGATGCCGGGGTATCTCGGGGGCGATGCCGATTGTTTTGGCGTCAAAATCGTCTCCAAATATGAGCGGCCCGCCAATGATCCGCACGGCTCGCATGTCGGCGCGGTCATGATCTTTGAAGCGGCGACAGGGCTACCCATCGCGCTCCTCGAAGGCGGGACTCTGACGGCGATACGTACCGCAGCGATGACAGCGGTTGCGACCGATGCACTCGCCCGCGACGATGCGCGAACGCTTCTGATGGTGGGCACAGGCGAGGAAGCTTGGACTCACGCTCGCGCGCTGCAATATGCACGGCCCTTCACACACCTACAGTTATGGGGTCGATCGCCGCATCACGCTGAAGCGCTACGAGAGCGCTTACAACATTGGCGTGTCACCCAAGAGCAGGTGGGTGATCAGCATTTCGCAGGCTCGGCCCCTGAGATAGAAGTTGTCCATGACCTACCGAGTGCCTGCAAAGAGGCGGATGTCATCTGTACGGTGACGTCTGCTAAAACCCCGTTTTTCCAAGGGGCGTGGCTGTCGGCCGGGACGCACCTCAATTTGGTGGGCTCGGCAGTGGCGACGACGGCTGAAGCGGATACCGAGGTCGTCTCGCGCAGTCGATTCTTTGTGGATTATCGTCCCGCGGCACTCGCGGCAGCGGGTGAACTGCTGACAGCCATACGCGAAGGCGTCGTCACCGAAGCCCATATCGCGGCTGAAATCGGCGAAGTCCTCAGTGATCCGCGATGCGGGCGCCGTGAACGCTCAGACATCACGGTCTATAAATCACTCGGTGTCACGACTCAAGATTTAGCCGCCGCCCTATTGGCATTGCAGCAAGCCCAGGCGCTCGGTATCGGTCAGGATCTCAAACTCGCCGATTAATCCGCGCTCAGCGCCATCCGCTCTCGGTCAACCGACAATCCAATCCCCAAAAAAAAGGGCGCGTACTGAGCCTTTCAAAAAGGTCAGCACGCGCCCTTTGGGTTGACACCCGAGAGCGCTTAAAGCGCTTTAATCAGAACATATAACGCAGCGTCGCACCGTAGGTGGCCTTCTCACCCAAGGAGGTGCCGTAGCTCACACCCGAGATGATGAAGAAGCTGTTGGAAATATACTCTTCGTCAAAGATATTACGACCCCAGACATCCAAGGCCCAGTTGTCGCGGCTCACACCGAAGCGCGCATTCACCAAGGTACGCGGCTCGATCTGACCGATGTTCATCTCTTCCATCTGCATCTTGGACTGATAGGTCAAATCACCCCGCGCAAAGATTTCCAGACCATTGCCGAGCGTCGAGTTCCACTCAAGTCCGGCAATGAACTGGGTCTTTGCAGTACGCGGCAGGATGTTCCCGCCCACGCTGGTGTCGATCGGGCAGACCACATCATCGCAACGACCATTGAAGCGGAAGGAGTCCGTACCGTCCTTGTAGGTCGGATCGGTGAACGAAGCGCCGACATTGAACGACCAGTTGTCGTTCAACGCGACCAGCGACTCGATCTCGATACCGCGTGAACGAGCATTACCGATGTTGCGATAAATCACTGGCGTGTTGGCCACCAACGCAGCAGGAGTGTTGGACGGCAGCGCCTGGATCTGCATGTTGGACCAGTCAACGTTGAAGACGGCAACGTTCAGCAACATGCGGCCATCAAGCACCGTACTCTTGGCACCGATCTCATAGGTCCAGTTCGTCTCAGGACCAAAGGCCTGCTCGTCTTCCGGAATGGTGACCGCACCGGCGGTGATGCCATTGAAACCACCAGTCTTCAAACCCTTACCCGCTGACGCATAGAGCAATACGTCGTCTGAGTAACGGTAATCCACGGTAAAGCGCGGGATCGTGTCTGAGAACTCATCGGCCAAGGTGAGATTGGCCCGAGTATCCAAGACCGATTTGTCTTCTTTGCTGTAGCGCAGTTCCGCACCGACGGTGAGCTTATCGAAGGTGTACGAGAGCGCTCCAAAGATCGCCTGCGTCTCACCAAAGTTCGTCAGATCGCGCAGACCAAACTGGAAGCCCGTCATGTCCAGGAAGCTCGAGGTCGGATCACGCTCCAAGAACTCACCCGCTGGAACCGACGTCAGGAAGAACTTGTACACGTCTTCGAACTCAGAGCGATAGAACCCTAAAGTCGCCTTCAGTGGGCTGCCCTCTGGCGCATAGTCAAGTCGCAGCTCATGGCTATCAAAATTATTGATGCTGCCTTCTTTCTGTGCAGAGTTGAAGAAGCCGAACTGGAACTGGCCCACAGCCAAGGCAGCGAGGTTAATTCCAAAAGAAGGTGAGACCGGGTTCACCGACGGTGAGCTGATTTCCTGACCTGAGGACTCGACTTTGCCGTACTGGTAGGCGAGCGTCAGAGAATCGCTGAGATCAAAGTTCAAATCCGCGCGATAGAAATCCGTCTCGTTTTTAAAGCCAGGCGTCGGAATCGCGAGCACGTTGAGCCCAGCGGGACGCGTCGAAGCAGAGGTCTGATACGGTGCAGGGCTCAAGGCGATTTCACCGCAAATGAAGCGAAGACGTGTGGATCCCGGCACCACTGGACCGCAATTGCCCGAGTTTTGCGCATCACCTGAGTTCACGCTCCAACCCGGACGATTACCGATCTCACGCTCGACATGCATGTAGCTGAGCTCGATTGAGACAGCATCGGACGGCGTGATCAGCGCCATCAAGCTATAGGTGTCGTTATCACGATTACCCATCAATTTTTGATCGCCTGTGAGTCCGGGATACTCGTTCTCCCAGGTGCCATCAAACTCAGTGTGACCGTAATAAGCCCGAACGCCCATCACGCCTTCGACCAAAGGACCGCCCACGGCCAGTTTGTAGTCGAGTCGGCCATCAGTGCCCGCGGTCAATTCAACATCGCCTTCCAGCTCTTCGCCCGGGCGATTGAGGACATAGTTGATCGCGCCACCGAACGCGTTCTGGCCATACAGCGCGCTTTGAGGGCCCTTCACGACCTCAATACGCGACACGTCTGCCATACCAATGTCAACGGCGTAGCTACGCTGAATGTACACACCGTCGACAAACGTAGAAACGTTCTGCACCTCTGACGAGACGTTCACCTGCGTCAAACCGCGCATGACTGGCGCCGCGCTGAAGCTCGACGAGAAGTCTTCGAACACGAGGCCGGGCGTGTACATCGCCACATCGTCAAGCTCAGAAATACCGCGCTTGGTGAGCTGCTCCGAAGAAAACGCCGTCACCGCGACCGGAATATCCTGCAGCGACTCTTCGCGCTTACGCGCCGTCACCACGATCTCGGCCAACTCCGCCACACCGCCCGCCTGGGCGTGCGCGGACATCGGCGTCATGGCACCCGGCACAATAGCGGCAGCGACCGCCAGTGCCACACTCGAAGGTGCCCACGAATATTTAGACATACGCATTTGATTCTCCCCTCCCAAAATGCACGTTGATGATGAACGAATTGAGCTTCAGCCTATCGTGGTCGCAAACATCCGGAGGTTGATAACCCCTGCCGACGTTTTGCGATCCTCATCTTCCTTGATGCGCTTCCTTCATGCGCTGATCAATTACCCCGATCTCACCACAGCATAGACGCCGCGCGCATGCGTACGCTTCCGACTGTCATACCCCTGACGCATAACAGTGTTAGCCGGCACCACCACGCGGGCTATGTTGGTTTACCGCTACAAAGGCGCCCGTTGTGGGGTGGCTCATCCCATTGGCGAATACGCTAGAGTGAGTCTTTGGGTAGCGCAATTGGCACAAAAAGCAGCAGGAGGGGTAAGCAAGTGACGGGCCAAGGTCTAGTTGCGTTGGTTGTGGGCGGATCGAGCGGTATGGGGCGAGTCACGGCGCTGCGGCTTGCGCAGGATGGCTTTCATGTTGTCGTGGCGGCGCGCCGATTCTCGCTCTGCGAGGAGGTGGCGACCGAGATTCAACGCTCGGGGGGGCGTGCCACAGCGCTCACCATCGATGTCACCGAAGATGAGAGCGTAGCGACCTGCTTTTCTCAGATCGAGCATCAATTTGGTCGTTTAGATGCGGCTTTCAACAACTCGGGGCGGACCTTGGGGTTTTCGGTCACAACCGAGACACCTCTCACACGCTTGCAAGAGACACTCGAACTCAACCTTTTGGGAACGTTTCGCTGCTTGCAACACGAGCTACGCTTGATGCGCGCACAAGGCAGCGGGGCGATTGTCAATAATGCCTCCATCGCCGCAACCCGCGGGTTTGCCGGCCTACAAGATTACTGTGCCGCCAAAAGCGCGCTCATTGGACTCAGTAAATCTGCGGCGCTCGAGTACGCTCCGTTCGGCATCCGTATCAATGTGATCACGCCCGGCCTCATCGCGACCGAGCGTTATGAGACGATACGCGCTCAACCAAACTCGCCCATCGAAGCACGACTCAAAGATATTCCGGTCGGTCGTGCGGGCTCGATGGAGGAGATCGCCGCCACCGTGAGCTGGCTGCTGAGACCCGACGTGTCGTTCTTAACGGGCGCTGTCATCCCGCTCGACGGTGGGGAGTGCGCCAAATGAATGCATCATGCGATCGCGCCTTCCTAAGTCAGACTCACGGGCTGATGCACTACCGCTTTCTAAATAGAGAGGTCGCGGCGACGCGAGCATCAAACTCAGACGCCCCGCGTCCCTGCCCCCTCTGGATGATGCATGCATCGCCATCCTCATCGCGAAGCGTGGAGCCCCTCGCGCTCGCACTGCATCAAGACACACCGCATAGAGCGATCTTCGCGCCGGATACACCGGGATTTGGGGACTCGGCCGCTTTACCTCTCACGCAACCGACACTTATCGATTACGGTCATGCATTCTTTGAGATGTGGGATCAACTCGGTATTGAGCGATGCGATCTCTATGGCTTTCACACCGGCGCGCATATCGCGATCGAAATGGCGCTTGCCCGACCGGAGCGGATTGGCAAAGTCATCATCGATGGACTGCTATGGTTAGATGAGCACGAGAAAGAGCAATATTTGGATCACTACGCGCCCGTGCTCACGCCTGATGCCCAAGGTACTCAAATTTTTAGAGCGCTCCAGTTCATCCGTGATCAAGCCTGGTTTTTTCCGCATTTTAAGCGCGATGCCGATCACAACTTAGGCGGCGGTGCCATGCCGCCAGCGGTGCTGCATACCCTCACTCTCGAACTGTTGCAGGCGATAGAGACCTACCACCTTGGCTATCAGGCCGTCTTCCGTCACGACTTAGCGGCTCGCCTACCCCTCCTGCGTCAGCCCGTTTTGCTCACAGCCGATGCCAGCGATCCCACTCGTGGGTCATTGACACGAGCGGCCTCGGCCGTCGGCTCATCCGTCATCCGCCAAGGTCTCACGGATGGCCGCCTGGGCCTCAGCGATAAAGTCCAGCTAATCAGTGAATTTTTGAGAGAGTAACGCGCTTAGCGCGAACTGCTGACAGGCTGCGACTGTCGACTATAGGCACCAAAAATTCGCTCAACAAAGGCATCGCGCGCTTCTTTGACGCGCGCTTGCTGCTCGGGTGGATCTTCGTAAGCCTCAATCATCTCGGGCGTGACTTTGCCGTGCTCGGCGAGCAAGGTCTCCACAACCCGCATACGCTCACGTTGCACCCAGAGCTCCGCTCCTAAGGCGAGGGTGACATCAACAAGGTTATCAATCGTAGGATCTTCAAAAAAAGCAGGCTCTCGTTTTGCAGCCTTTTCTTCGAGCGCTCGTGTCTCGATGGCTTTATCCCCAAGTTCTTTCATCGGCTCACTCACCACGTCACCGTCACAGCCTTCGTTTTGAGATAGAGATCAAGCCCCTCTTGACCAAACTCTCGCCCCCATCCGGATTGTTTGTTGCCACCGAAGGGCATACTCGGATCCATCGCAGCGTGACAGTTGACGCCCACTTGTCCTGCATCGATCAAACGTACCATTCGATGCGCAGTCTCCAGATCACGCGTCCAAATACTGCCGGAGAGACCGTAGACCGTATCGTTGGCTTGTTCGGCAATGCGCTCCAGATCATGATCATTAAAAGTCTGCACTGCAATGACTGGACCAAAGATTTCTTCGCGAACAATCGTCATATCAGGCGTGCAATCGGCGTAGACCGTGGGCTCAATGAACCAGCCGCGATCGTGCGGGCGATCGCCCCCGCATAATCGACGGGCGCCTTCTTTTTCCGCGGTGGCGAGTAGCCGCTCGATCCGATCGCGTTGCACCTTGGAGATCACTGGCCCCAACATCGCGCTGCGATCAAAGCCTGGACCCACCACCATCGCTTTAGCGGCTGCCGCGAGTCCCGTGGTAAAGGCATCCGCAACGCTCTCATGTACAAAGACACGACTACCACACACACAATTTTGACCCTGCAGCATAAACCCCGCCATCGCGGCACCCGGGATCGCCTTTGACAGATCGGCATCCGGAAATACGACGACGGGCGACTTGCCCCCCAATTCCAGCGAAACTTTCTTCAAATTCCCGGCCGCCGCCTGCACGATCAGACGGCCGACCTCAGTCGAGCCGGTAAAGGCAATTTTATCGACACCCGAGTGGGCGGCGAGCGCAGCGCCTGCCGACTCACCGAGTCCGGTGACGACGTTGAATACGCCGCGTGGGACACCCGCTTCATGCGCGAGCTCTGCCAGTAGCAGAGCGGCGAGGGGCGCTTGCTCTGCTGGCTTCATCACGAGTGTGCAGCCTGCAGCCAACACCGGCGCGATCTTCAAAATTTCCATACCAAAAGGGTAATTCCACGGCGTGATGGCGCCCACAACCCCGATCGGCTCGCGCAGTGTGTAGGCGAGTAAGTCCTGCGGTCGTCGACCCCCACCTGAAGAAGGCAAGGTCATACCTGAAATCTTTGAAGTCCAGCCCGCGTAGTAGCGCAAGAACATACTGCAGAACATGCCCGTGCTCTCGCCGAGCACATACGGCATGCCGTTATCGAGCACCGCAAGCTCCGTAAAGAGCTGCGCGCGTGATTCGATTAAATCGGCGTACTTTAAGAGCACCCGCCCTCGCTCATCGGCGGTCATCGAGCCCCAAGGCCCTTTGAGTGCCGCCCGAGCGGATGCCACTGCGGCATCAATATCGGCTTTACCACCGAGCGCCATCTGGGAGATCACCTGCTCGGTCGCCGGATCTTCAACGGGTAACTCGCCCTCTTCCTGCGGTCGACGCCATTCACCGTCGATAAATAAGCCGTGTCGGCGCAATAAATACTCGCGCGTGGCTGCCGTTACTTC
>CAZSRB010000023.1:0-27507 GCA_964609065.1 uncultured Acidibacter sp.
CCAAAGCCCTGCATTTGATCTTTGAAGCCATTCTGCCTCAAGGCATACCAATAGGTCGCCGTGTTGATCGCGATCACGGGCTTATTCAGCCAACGCTCAGCTTCCGCGGCCACAGCGGCACACGCAAGATTGGTGCCGACTTGAACGATGGCCTCGACGGAGGGGTCATCCACCTCACGAATCGCCGCACGCAGCGTCGCGGGCGTCTCGTGCGCAATCAGCATCGGGCTTGCGCATTTCAAGCCCTTCAAAGCGTGTAACTCAAACCCGTTATCCTCAAAGAATTTCTCCACCATGCCGTCACCGACGGGCATGTACGGCGTGATCACTGAAATTTTGCGCAAATTCGCGCCGTAGCAGCGTAAGGCCGTCAGCACCGCATGCGAGCCGAGCCCCACACCGACCCCAGCGCGTTGCTCCATCCTTTGATGCAGCTTCTCGGCGCCCTCTGCACCATCCCAGAAGGTTTCCGCTGACATCCCCATGATGACGTAGCCCGGCGCGCAGGTCATGACCGCGTCGATCGCCTCCTCGGTCGCACCGCGAATGTTGTGCATCATCTGCAGAAACTCTTCGTCTGTTGTCACGCGGGTATCGGGGATCATGATGCGCGAGAAATGATTGGTAATGCCGTACGGGCGCATGTCGTCATATTCCGGCTGCACGCTGGTGTTTGTGGATGGCGCCACCACGCCAAACTTCATTCGATAACCCAAAGAATCTGTCATGACCGCTCCTCACCGGGATCCACACGATTGCCGCGATAGCCTGACCGATCTTGCCTATCGACAGGGAAAGCGAGCCACCCCGATCTAACCGACCTACGGGTTGCCGACCGTGCAGTGGACATTGTCCGCGGTCCCCCCTAGACTCCAATGATCGGGCCTGTTGCCCTTTCCTTATTGCTGACTGGAGACTCGGAAGCTTATGGAATCGACTCGACCCATCCGTGCCCTCATACGTGGACTTGATGCGCTGACCGTGTTGAACCTACGCAACGGCGCCACCGTGTCAGAGGTCGCGCAGGACATCCGCCTGCCCCGTACGACGACTTACCGAATTTTAGAGACCCTCAGCCATGCGGGATTTGTGTATCGCGACAGCACCGATGATCGTTATCGCTTAACGATCATGGTTCGCGGCCTCTCCGATGGCTACGACGATGAAGCGTGGGTGACGCAGATCGCGCGACCCTTCATACATGAGCTCGGTAAGGACATCGTTTGGCCGGTCGCCATCGCATCCCTCTCTGGAACCTCGATGATGGTCCGCGAATCCACGGATCATCGCAGCCCGCTGGCCGTAGAGCGCTTTTCGGCGGGCACTCGGGTGCCGCTACTCACCACGGCATCAGGTCGTATTTATCTCGCCTTCTCCTCACCGACCCAGCGTGAGTCCTTACTAGAAATCCTCTCACGCTCCAATCGCGAGGAAGATGCGCTCGCACGCAACCGCACGGATCTCATGAAACTGCTCAATGATATTCGGATGCAGGGCTATGCCTCCGCAGTGCGCGCGCGTCGAGTTTCAGATGAAATCAGTATCGCCGTGCCGATCATGATTGATGACCGAGTCCTCGCGGCGGTGATGGTTCGATTCAGCGGCACAGCGGTGCCGATTAAATTGGCGGTCGAACGGTTTTTACCGAAGTTGCGCGACACCGCCAATAAAATCCGTCAAACCTTTGTCGATCAACAGCGCGAGCCTGCGCCGCATGAACTGAGTCGTCATGCCACGCGCAACTTGTCGCAGGAGTAGCCCAAATGAATGCACAAGTCGAGATAAACGACACGGACTTATTAGGCCGCCTTGAAGCACTGCTCGGTCGTGAGCACGTGATCACCGATGCGACGGAGCGAGAGTTTTACTCAACGGATATTTATCAAGCGGGCGTGATGCCGCTTGCCGTGTTGCGACCGGCGAGCGCAGCCGAGGTCGCTCAAGTGGTTCAGCTCTGTGTCGCACACGGCGTGTCGGTGGTCCCGCGCGGCGGCGGCGCGTCCTACACCGACGGCTACCTACCCACGGAGTCGCGCTCGGTGAGCCTAGACACGTCGCGAATGAATCGTATTCTCGAGATCAATACTCGGGACATGTATGTGGTCGCACAGGTGGGTGTCACTTGGGCCGCACTCAATGACGCACTGGCGGCCAAAGGCCTGCGAACCCCATTTTATGGGCCGTTTTCAGGTCTGGCAGCAACGGTCGGTGGCTCCCTTTCGCAAAATAGCGTCACCTGGGGCACCGGGGTATTTGGGGTCTCGGGTGAGACCACTTTGGGCGTTGAAGTGGTACTCGGAAACGGCGAAACCTTGCGCACAGGCACTTGGGGTGGTGCAAACAATGCGCCCTTCCTACGCTCCTACGGCCCCGATCTCACGGGTCTTTTCATGGGTGACTGCGGCGCACTCGGCATCAAGACCGCGGTGGCTTTGCGACTCATGCCGCGCAACAGCCATGTTATGGGCTTGTCATTTGGCTTCAAAGATTTTGATCACATGCTAGCTGGCATGGAAGCTGCCGCGAAACAGGGTCTTAATCTCACCAACTTTGGCTTGGATCCTGCGCTGCAAGCCGGGCAGCTAGGCAAAGCCGATGTGGCAACAGCCATGCAATCGGCGCTCGCCGTATGGCGGAGCTCGCGCGGAATCTTTGATGGTCTACGCAACCTCTCAAAGATGGCGCTGGCGGGTCGTGGCTTTTTACGTGGCGCGGTGTTCTCTGCGCACTGGATTGTTGATGGTATTGATGATGCCGCCTGCCGAGCGGCGGTCGCGCGTCTGCGCGAGGCTCTGCGGCCTCACGGGGCGGAGGTTCCCGCGACCGTACCGACAGTTGCCAACGCTATGCCTTTTATGCCGCTCTACAACGTGCGTAGCCCCATTGGCGAGCGCTGGGTACCGGTACACGGCGTGCTGCCCTTTTCACGGGTGGAGGCCTTCCGTAAAGATTTGTCGGCCTACTACGAGGCGCACGCTGCCGACATGCAGCGGTTGAAAATTCGTTCCGGCGCGATGTTCATGACCGTCTCAACGCATGCCTTCCTCTATGAGCCGGTGTTTTATTGGGAAGATGTCACCAACATTACCCAAGAGCGGCTGATGCCCGAGGGTTACGCAGCGAGTTTGCCCCAGTTCCCAGACAACCCCGAAGGTCGGGCGCTTGTCGATAAGATGAAACACGGGATTGCGGACATCTTTCTTAAGCATGGCGCAGCCCACTTTCAAATCGGCAAGTTTTACCCGTATCTGCGAGGACGCGAACCGAGCAATGCCAAGCTCATTCGCGATCTCAAACAGCTCCTGGATCCGCAGCGTCGGCTCAATCCGGGTGCACTCGGGTTGTAATCCACCCCGACGATCAGTGTACGGTCTGTAAAAAAGTCGTCGTTAACTTGCGACTGTCGTGCGCTGGGCCTCGTCGCCCTGCGCCTGTAGAATAGCAGGCTTCCCAGCGGAGCCATGGAGCCAATACGGCAATGAAGCGGATTCTTGTCCCGATCAAACGCGTCGTTGACTACAACGTGCGCATTCGCGTCAAACCGGACGGCACGGGTGTCGTCACCGATGGCGTGAAAATGAGTATTAACCCGTTTGACGAAATCGCGCTTGAAGAAGCGCTGCGAATCAAAGAGCAAGGCCATGCCGAGGAAGTCGTCGCGGTCACGATTGGCGGCAACGATTGTCAGCAGCAGCTACGCACCGCACTCGCAATGGGTGCCGACCGAGCCCTGCATGTGCTTTGCGATGAGGTTATCGAACCCTTAGTCGCTGCCAAAATATTGCTTAAACTCATTGAGAAAGAAGCCCCTATCCTTGCGATCTTGGGTAAGCAGGCGATCGATGATGACTGCAATCAGACGGGGCAGATGCTAGCGGCTCTCTGGGATCGTCCCCAAGCGACGTTCGCCTCCAAAGTCGAAATGGCCGGTGAGTCAGTTCGGGTCACGCGCGAGGTGGATGCGGGGCTAGAGACGCTCGAGATTGATCTGCCTGCTGTCATCACCACCGATTTGCGCCTCAATGAACCGCGCTATGTCAAATTGCCAGACATCATGAAGGCAAAGAAAAAGCCTTTGGATGTCATTGACCCCGCAAGCTTAGGCGTCACGCTGACCCAGCGAATCAAAGCCACCCACTACGCGCCCCCTGCGGCACGTAGCAAGGGAGTGATGGTCAAAGATACCGCTGAATTGGTTTCTGCCTTGCGCAGCAAAGGCCTCGTCTAAGTCAACAGATTCGGTTTAAGGTGAACGAGTGAACAAAGTACTAATCATTGCTGAACACGATGGCTCACGGCTAAACCCTGCAACAGCCAAGTGCGTTCGTTGCGCCCACGATCTCGGCGAGAGCGATATCACCGTGGTGGTGTTTGCGGCTGAACCTGCGTCCATTGCCGCTGAAGCGGCCAAGATTGATCGCGTACAGACGGTGCTGACCGTCGCGCATTCGTCCCATGCCCAATTACTTTCGGCGAACGTCGCCCCACAAGTCGCGGCGATCGCTTCGCCGTACACCCATATTTTTGGCCCATCGACCACTTTCGGCAAAGACCTGATGCCGCGGGTCGCAGCACTCCTCGATGCTGCACAGGTCTCCGATATCATGGCGGTGGAATCGGCTCGGTGTTTCAAGCGGCCGATTTATGCGGGTAACGCCATTGTGACTGTGGAGGTGGAGCCTGGCGCACCCGTGATTGCGACAGTGCGTACTGCCTCATTTGAGGTGGCTGCGACAACCGAGTCATCTGCGGCTATTGAGTCCATCAGCCCTGAGGTGACTCTGCCTCCACACACTCGCTTTGTATCCATGTCGGCGGCCCGTAGCGACCGACCGGATTTGCAAACAGCCAACCGAGTCGTCTCGGGAGGTCGAGCACTCGGCAGCGCAGAAAATTTTCAGATTTTGTATTCGCTTGCCGATAAGTTGGGTGCCGCCGTGGGCGCCTCTCGCGCTGCGGTCGATGCCGGCTACGCCGCCAATGATATGCAGGTCGGACAAACTGGAAAAATCATCGCACCTGAGCTTTACCTCGCCTTTGGCATATCGGGAGCGATTCAGCATCTCACCGGTATCAAAGATGCGCGTACGATTGTTGCGATCAATAAAGATCCTGAGGCGCCAATCTTTGAAGTCGCCGATTACGGGCTGGTGGGGGACTTGTTTCAAATCGTCCCTGAGCTCGAGACCTTACTGAGCGCAAACTGAACCGCGACACCTCCGTTGTGGCAACCGGGTGGGGATTTGTCATCCTGCTCGGGATTGCTAGTGGCCTCTCGGCCTTTGGTATGGCCAGCGTGGTGCCGGCGCTGCCGATGCTATCGCGTGCGCTCTCGGCGGAGTATGCGAGCCTGCAGTTTGTCGTTTCTGCCTATCTGCTCGGCCTAGCCCTCTTTCAGCCGCTACAAGGCCTTTTAAGTGATCGCTTCGGGCGTCGGCCGGTATTAATCGCGGGGTTCGGGCTCTTTTTTTTAGCGAGCCTGCTTGCCAGTGTGGCGCAAAACTTACCCGCGCTAGTACTGGCACGATTTTTACAAGCAATGGGTGTCAGCGTTGCCACGGTGGTCACGCGTGCGATCGTCCGCGACTCCTTTGAACCGGGGCCTGCCGCCACCGCGCTCTCGTTCATCACAGCAGTGATGGGCGTTGCGCCGGTGCTCGCACCGTTAATTGGCGGCTTAGCGAGTGAAGCGTTCGGCTGGCGAGGAATTTTTGGCTTACATGCCTTATTGGCCGCAGCCCTCGTGCTACTACTGATTCTGCAACTCAAAGAAACCCGACCGATAGACGTGACCCCCATGTCCGTCCGACAACTTATCGCGGGGGGTAAGACGCTATTAGGTGAGCGTTTATTCATGGGGCATTCGCTTTGCTACAGCTTCGTGAGCGCCTCGGGCTTTGTGTTTATTACCATCGGCGCGGCGCTCTATGAGCGTTTATATGCCATGTCGAGTGCGGACTTTGGCCTCATGTGGTCTGGGCTTGCCGTGAGCTATATCTTAGGTGCTAGCACCGCAGGTGCGCTTGCTCGCTCGCGCGGGCCTGTCAAAACCCAACAGCTCGGGATGGCCTGCAATATCTTAGCCACGACCTTATTTGTTGCCGCTGCGTTTTCCACTCAACCAGCCTTCTGGATATTCAGCGGCTCGCTCGGACTTCTGATGTTTGCTAATGGCGTGATCTCACCGATCGCGTTAACAGGAGCGGTTGCCGACTATCCTCACCTTGCGGGCGTGGCATCAGGACTCTCGAGCTCTTTGGCCATGCTGATTTCAATGTTTAGCGCGGTGATTACCGGCTTTGTTTATGACGGTACGGCGCGCGGCTGTGCCGTACTGATGGCCAGTGCCTGTCTTGCATCGTGGCTCGCAATGCGACTAGCCTTAAAGGCACGCGCATCGACACTGGAGGCAAATGCTTGAAGACTCTCACTGATCTGATTGAGCAGAAGGCGGCCTGCTGGTGTGAGCTGGATTTTGCGCGCCTTGAGACCCTATGGGATCTCAGCCAACCGCCCGTCTATTTTGCAGAGGAAGCCCCTGCACCCTCACTCAGTTGGGATGCACTGCGCCAGTACTGGCGGTTTACCGCCGGTAGCATGGCCAAAATGCACATGGTCATTTTGCGTGAGCCCCAATATCAAAAGCTTGGCGATAACCTCGTCACCGGCTTCTATGAAATGCATTGGGATGCATTGATGTGTAATCACCCCAAACCGATTGGGGGCGAGAACCGAGTCTGCGCAACCTTCCGGCAGACCGCTGAGGGTTGGCGTTTTGCGCAATATGTGGAGGCACCGCTCGCGCCGATCACTTATATGCGCCGACTCTATGAGCAGTGCGTGACACCGGGCTTTGCAGATCCACAGTCGTAGAGCGAGCAATGACAGCGATTGTCAGTCCAGCCCCGTGTAAATGTTTAGACGCTTAAACGTTTAGGAGTTTTGGCTCTTACGCGCCGACACGAACTAGCGCTTTGCCAAAGTTTTCGCCACGCATGAGGCGACAGAAGGCCTCCGGTGCCGAGGCGAGACCATCGCTTATATCCTCGCGGTAGCGAAAACTGCCTGCGGCGATCCAGTCAGACAAGACCCGCGTCATCTCCGCCATCTTGTCCATATGGTCATAGACCACCAAGCCCTTCATCGTCGCACGCGCACCAACAACGGGTCCGAGCCACGGACCTTGGGGCATTTGATCCATACTGTAGGCGCCAATCATGCCGCATAACACGATGCGAGCCCCGAGCGCCAAGCGACTGAGTACCGCTTCCAAAGTACTGCCGCCCACGTTATCAAAATAAGCATCAATCCCGCGCGGACAAGCTTCTTTCAGCGCGCTCGCGAGATCTTCGCGTTTGTAATTGATACAGGCATCAAAGCCGAGCTCACGAACCGCAAACTCACACTTCTCATCGCTGCCGGCGATGCCGACAACGCGCGCACCCATGTGTCGCGCCACCTGGCCCGCCGTGCTCCCGACCGGTCCGGTCGCTGCCGAGACGACAAAGGTTTGCCCCGGTAAGGGTTGCGCCAAAAAAACAGTGCCTGCGTAACCGGTGAGTCCCGGCATACCGAGCACACCCAGTGCAGTGGACACGGGTGCGAGGCTGGCATCCACTTTTCGAACGCCCTGCCCATCCGAGAGTGCGTATTCCTGCCAACCATTGCGGACGGCGACAAAGTCCCCCGCTTGAAATTGAGGATGGTGCGACTCGATGACCTCCGCCACCGTCTCGCCCACCATCACATCGCCCGCTCGCAAGCGATCCGCATAGATCTGACTGCCCTTCATCACGTTGCGGTAGTACGGATCGAGCGAGAGGTAGAGAGTCTTGGACAGGAACTGACCCTCACCGGGGGTGGAGACCTCGGCGACATCAGCGCCGAAGTCCTCAACCACAGGTAAGCCCTGCGGTACCCGCTGGAACGTGATTCGAGCGTTTGGCTTCATGTTTGAAATATCAGAGTTGCGACAGAATGTGCTCAGCGGAGGACACTTTGAATTCGCCACCTGCCTCAACATTCACCACGCTGGCAACCCCGTCTTTGACGATGATGGCAAACCGTTGCCCACGCATACCCAAACCAAATCCGCGGGCATCGAGCTCAAGACCTAACGCCTTGGTGTAATCCCCATTTCCATCGGCAAGCATTAAGACCGCATCGCCAACGTTGGCTGACTGGCCCCATGCCTTCATCACAAACATATCGTTGACCGCTATACAGGCAATGGTGTCTACCCCCTTTGCCTTGATCGCGTCTGCATGCTGCACGAAGCCAGGCAGATGCTTGGCGTCGCAGGTCGGCGTGAAAGCGCCAGGCACTGAAAACAAGACAACCGTCTTGCCAGAAAATAACTCGTCCGTTGAGAGATCACGGGGGCCTTCGGCCGTTATGACCTTGAAACTGCCCGAAGGCATTTTGTCACCAGCATTGATGCTCATGCTCACTCCTTGTGCGTAACACCGTTAAAGGAAGTCGGATGATTAACCAAAATTCGCTGAGGTACCAGCATCAGCCCGTATAAGGACGATGCAGGTATTGACCGCTCGGCGTACCCACTGCGCCATCCGGCCCGTAGATCAAGCGACCGCGAAGGAACGTGTGCGTGATCGCCGCCGACATCTCCATCCCCTCGAACACAGAGTAACCCTGCGACGATTCGGAGACATCATTACCCGCCACAAAACTCTTGTTCGGATCAACCAGCACAATGTCTGCATCAAATCCAGGCGCAATATCACCCTTACCGTGCAGGCCAAAGCGACGTGCTGCCGTCCAAGAGGTGAGCTCGGCCATTTTGTTCCAAGAGAGTCCGCGCTTACGGCCCTCTGTGATGAGCGCAGGCAGTAAAAATTCAGTGCCACCGAAGCCCGATTTGGCAACAAAAATATTATCGCTATCACCCTTACCGAGCTTCATTTCAAATTTGCAGCAGGCGTGATCTGAGCACACCCAGTCAAGCTTGCCATCAAGCAATGACTCCCACAGATACTCAACGTCTGCGCGCGATCGGATCGGCGGATTCACCTTGGCAAGACCGCCCACCTTCGCATCATAGTCAAGGCACAAGTGTCCAATGGTCACTTCCCGACGGAAGTTGACGTGCGGGAATGCCTTGGCCATCGTCAGTGCAGCTTCCACGGCTTTACGCGACGTGAGGTGCAACAAATTGATGTTGAGACAGTTGGTCTCATGCGCGAGGTACGAGGCGATGGTGATCGCCAGACCCTCAGAGTGTGGCGGACGCGCTGCGCTGTAGGCTCTAAGCCCAGACAAGGGCGCGCAATCGACACACTCCGGATCGTGTGTCTCACCCGTCAGATAAGTATCAAGATCGGTAATCTTTGCACCGCCCTCCACCATCTGCGTGTAGGCGCGTAGAATGTCCGCCAGCTCACAATGGAGCCCCAAAGAAATAGAATCTTTCAACTCAGGTCGGCGTAACATGGCGCGTTGAATGCCGCGCATAACGAACTCGAAGTGAGCGATATCGTAGCGCTCGTTTTCGTCAATCATCAAAAACTCACGTTGCGAATTCGACGCACCGTGTAGCCCATAACCGCCATAAAACATAAAGATCTTGAAAGACGTCACGCCGAACTTTTCGATCAGCATGTCAATTTCGCCAATATGCGTGCGATCAAGCGGCGCTAAGTGATACGCGTAGTCCACCCAAAAATTATCCGCTGACTTCGCGAGTACATCGGGATAGACATCCGCGTACGGACCGCCACGTTGCATGTAGTACCCGCCCGTACGCATGTAGTTCAGGCTTGAGGTCACACCGCCTTGTGCTGCAGCAAGACTCTCGCTACGCGCGTCCTCATCCAATGGGCCGTAAATGCCGCAGTGCATGTGCGGATCGACCAGCCCAGGGAAGGCTAATTTACCGGCGCCATCGACCACTTCTTTGGCTTGATCCGCACCCAAGGAGGGTTCAACCGCGACGACCTTGCCGTCCTTCACGCCGATATCCATCGCTTGTAAATCGTTGTGCTTGGGCCGAACGATCTTCACGTTCTTAAATACTAGATCGAACTTTTTTGCCGCTTCAGTCATGCTTCACCTTCATCGACGTGATCAATAAAAAAACCCTACGAATTATGCCGCTTGGCAGCGCGACATGCGTCCGCGCACTGGCTGCTGTCTGCACTACGGGCGTGCCGAGACATCTCCCAAATCGCGCGCCACCCGCAGTCCGAAATAGCTGTAGCGCGCATCAATGGGATCGCGACCTCGAAAGCTGAGCCGCTGGCGGCTGGGACGGGTCATCCAGCCACCGCCGCGGACACTCCACTTTTCGCAGGCACCGTCGGCTGGGACAGCAGAACCATCGCTAGGAGCCCCGTCATACGTGGCTCGATAACAATCTGCCGTCCACTCCCAGACGTTACCCAACATGTCATACAAGCCAAACGCATTAGGTTTCAGCTGTGCGACAGGCGCGATCTCGGCAAACCCATCGTCGCAGTTCGCGTAACCCCAACCGAAATCGTGCAGCTTGCGGGCACTTCGGTCGTAAACATTGGCATGCGCACAGGCAAGGTCCGAGTTGTTACCCCAAAAAAAGATTCCCTCAGCACCCGCCCGAGCTGCGTACTCCCACTCCGCCTCAGTCGGCAATCGATAGGCTTGGCCGGTCGTCTCGCGTAACCAACTGACATAGGCGCGTGCGTCGTCCTGCCCCACACAGACCACCGGCTGATCATCGGTGAGCGGCGTGATAAATCCCGGGTTACGCCAACCCCGCTCAGGCGGGTCATACCAGCCGACGCGCTCACCCGGGGGTCCCGGTAGTTTTTGACTGCGACAACCGGGGGCGACCTCATATCCGGTGGCTTCTACAAACGCACGAAATTGCGCAACTGTCACTTCAGTTCGGCCCAAAGCGAACTCGTAGGCAATCGTAACCTCGCGCTTTGGCCCCTCAGAACGACCCGCTTCACCGTCATCAGAACCCATGACAAATCGCCCGGCGGGGACCACTAGCAACTCAGGACAGTGCACGCAATCTTTGATAACCGTGGCAGCGACGTCGCTGACCGGAATCGTCTGCGCGTACCCGGCGACACAGCCCACCGCGCAAGCCAACCCCATCACCCAGCGTCGCGCGAGTACGAACCCGGTCATCGCCCGTCGCCGCTCGAGAGCTGATGCGTTAACTGCATGTGGTATTGGTAGGCATCGGCCCGATACAAAGCGACCACCCGCTCAACCGGACGATCATTGACGTCAAATACAATTCGCGTCAATCGCAGCAATGGAGCCCCCACTTCAACCGATAGCGCACGAGCGGCCTCGACACCCGCTAGGGTCGCACCAATGAATTGGTCTGCGCGCGAAACGCGGATACCGACTTTACCGAGTAACTCAAACATTGGTTGTTCTGCCATCTCGGCAAGGGTGACGCGACGGGCTACGTCGAGCGGGACAAAGGTGGTAATCAATCCGATGGGGACGCGCTTTAGCGTGCGCACATGGGTCGCACGCTGCACTCGCTCATCATCCAGCAAATTCAGTGCGGCACGGGTCTCGCCATCGGGCTCGATTTCAGCCACCTGCAAATCTTTGACTTCCGTGACAGCAGCGAAACCCGCTACCTGATTGCGCACCTCGTCAATATCAAGCGCCGTGCCACGCGACGCCGACATGCGCACAAAAGTGCCACGCCCCTGCTGGCGCACGAGCCAGCCCTCCTGACTGAGGCTGTCGATCGCTTTGCGTACCGTGATACGCGATACCCCAAAGAGTTTGCAGAGCTGGGGTTCGGTCGGAATTTGATCACCGGGCTTGTAAGTTCCATCCTGCACCCAGGCGCGCAAACTCACATAAACCTGATGGTATCTCGGCGACGCAATGGCGCGCACGCCACCCCCCGAGGAGCCGTCACTTCTTCCACGCATGCTGCCGAGCATACGTCAATCGAGTACCAAACCGCCCGAAATATTCATCACCGTCCCCGTGATGAAAGCGGCCGCTGGGCTCAGCAGATATTCGATGGCATGGGCGACCTGATCGGGCGTGCCGATAGTACCGAGCGGGACGCTCGCACGTAGCTTTTCCATAGCCTCTCCCGCAAACCGTCCGCTGACCATGGGCGTATCGATCGGCCCCGGCGCGAGACAATTGACGCGAATCCCCTCAGCGGCCCATTCTTTGGCGAGATAGCGACTGAGATTGATGAGCCCTGCCTTGGCGACCGCATAGGCCGGACCAGACAGCGCACTGCCACCATTCAAGCCATTTGTCGAACTGGTGAGCACCAATGAGCCGCGACTTTCGGCCAGCGCTGAGTGCGATGCCTTCGCAAGCAAGAATGCAGAGGTGAGGTTGACCGCGAGCAGCGTATCCCAATCGACACGCGAAACTCGCTCGAGCGGCCCTTCCCCTGCGGCACCGGCGAGATGGACGACATGATCCAGTCGTCCGTACTGATCGAGCACCCGATTGATCGCCTCGTTGATGGCCGACTCATCGGTGACATCCAAAGAAAAGACGTCTAGGGGCGCTCCGCAGGGAATCTCCGCCAACGCCCTGTCCGTCGCGACCACCCGCAGGCCGCGCTGACGCAGCCGAGCGACGGCGGCCCGACCCAAGCCGCCGGCCGCCCCGGTCACCAGCACTACGGGTGCGGGGTCGGTCACCACTTCAGGCGCGCTCCAGCTTTCAGCAACGCAACGGCTTACGCCGCTTTGCGTTGCACCACTTGCGAGTACACGCCATCCAACATCGAGAAGCGCATCTCCGCGGAGGCGCGCACGGCGGCAATCGCACGTGTTTGCAACTCGGGGCTGGTGGCGTAGCGCTCGGTGAGTTCAAGCCCGACATGAGCATGCTCGGTATCACCTTCGATATGCACATGGAAAAACTCCATGTCGTCGTCCGTGAAGCCCATTTTTCGCATGGCATCCACATATTTGGGATACAAGGTAGGCAACTGACCTTCCAAGGCCACCATGATGCCCGAGCACGCCTCGCTCAAATGACGGATGCTCGAGAGCTCCCAAATCCAAGCGCGCATCGCACGTGTCGTCGCGAGCACCTCGCCGTTCTCTTCCGCCTTGAGAATTCGCTCATCGCTCACGCCACAGGCGCGCGCGAATTTACGCAGCAAATCCGGATGTCGCTTCTCCGGACACGCCGGCATTTCCTCACCCAACAGATTCTCAAGTAAATGCTGTCTCGCATCGAGATCCGGTAGTCGAGCGTAAAGTGCCGCAAACTGCTGCGGGATGGGATCAATGTAATAAAAATGCTGAATCGCCCACTCGCCTAACTGAGCACGCGATAGCTCGCCGGCCGCCCAGGCGCGACTAAAGGCATGTCCGCCTCCGTGCTTGGGGACTCGTGCAGCCTCGAGTGCAGCAAAGAATTCTTTCTGGTTCATCATTGCGGACATGATCCCGTCTCCTTCACAACAAATTCAACTTCATCCATCAACCGTTCAGTCTCGTGGCCAACCGTTTGTGTCAGCCCCCGCCAATCGCTCCTGAGCACGACGGACGTGCGAGTCTGGCACCGTAGCCACCGCCGGATAATCTCGCGGACTACCCGGACGATGCGGCGCAGGAATCGTCGCATCGATCCCAAGCTTCGTCACGGTACTCTCACCTTCGGGCAATGACGGATCCAATGCCGACCCCGACAGGCCGTCAATCTTCATGGTATCGCGATCCCAGCGAACGCGAGTGGCCAAGGCCCAAAGAATACTGCCCCGATCAAAAATATCGACGTCTTCATCCACGGCCATCACCGTCTTCACCCGACGATAAGCAAGTGCAGCGGCGAGTGCATCGCGAACCTCACCACGAATCGGTGCCTTCAGCTGCAAATACGCATGGAATCGCCGACCCTCGGTCGGCACATGAACATTGATCAATGATGGTGCAACCGCTTTAACAAGCTCAAAGAGCTTGCCTTCCATCGCCATATTGTCGGGCACCAACATATCCGTTAGACCAGACCCATAGTCATGGTAGAGCGCGTTGTCCCGACGAGTGATGCAGCGCACATCAACGACCGGCGCTTGCACGGCGCCTCCCAAGTAGCCCGTGTACTCCCCGAAAGGGCCATCCGTCGTAGTCTGGCCCGGATACACATAGCCCTCTATCACGATCTCCGCATCCGCCGGAACCATGATGCGCTCGCCATGCAAGATGGAGGGTACGACACGCAATGGCTCACCGATCACACCACCCGCCGCCTCCCAATGACTCTGGGGGTAGCGCAGCTTCGCTTGGGTGCCAAGTAGCACCGCCGGGTGATGACCAATCCAAAACGCGATCGGACACGGCTCCCCACGGGCGTGAAACTTACGTAAGTTGCGCGCGTTATGCGTGGCCGGGTACGGGAAATACGTCATACGCCGCTCGGCCTGCACCCAACATCGTTGAATGGCCGTGTTATCGACTCCCGTATCGGGATCAAACGTGGTCGCGTGAGCGGCCGTTAAATAAGGACCCGGTTCGCGTTCGTGCTGAGTTAACACCGGTAAGTCGTGCAAACTCGCCGCCTCGTTTTCGAAAACTAGGGCTTGCACTGGGGCCTCATCGCGGCTGACCACACGCGGTGCGATACCGCCGCGACTCCGCTGTGCAAACCACTCGGCCGTGCGTCGATGATCCTCAATCCCGAGCGCCGCCGCGGTTAACTCACGACTCGCTGTTAGATTCGTGATGACTGGGATGGGCGATGCATTGCCTGCGAGCGTCTTCACCTGCGCCGCACGCAGAATAGGAAACCGCTGCGCGATGTCGAGCGCGTGTTGCAATGCCGTCAGCTCATGCTGCAACGAGATCGGTTCCTTAAGATCCCAAACCGCGCTCGCATGCTCGGCTAAAAAATTATGTAAATCCGGATGTGCCATCAGCTGCCAGACGAACGTAAATCAATCGTTATAGTGACATGATGACAGGTCTGAGGCAGGATCGGTAGAGGCCTTTGAGGATGTCAGGAGATCACAGCTATGGTTCGTAGTGTTCGACACGAAATGTTGGCGCAACCGACCGCCGATGAAGCGGCCCGACAAGGGTTCATCGTGGCTTTCAAACAAGCATTAAATCGTGGTCTGCGCAGTAGCCAACAACCTCTATTCGACCAGGTGGTAGCGCCCCGCTATCACGCAGAGCATGGCTCGATTCCAAAAACGCGTGATCAGATCCGCAGCGCGATGCAGGCCGACCCCGCCTATCGCAGTTGGTCGTCACTCTCACGTGCCGCGCAAGAACAAATGTGGGTCGCGATTGGGGATAGCGTGTTTCGCGAACGCGATCGACTAGCGCACACTGCCGCACAGCTCAGGAACGCGCCCGATCGAAAAGGGAGTTTGCACCTCGACCCGAGCTTCACGCCGCCGCGAGGCGTGACAGCCGTCGACATTCATTTACAGACCGGTGGTTATGCCATGGACTTAGGTGATGGCGACTGCTCGGCCGGCGCCCTGTACGAGATGGGCGGCAACCTTTACGCCTTTGGACAAGGCCTACCACGCAATGACAGTAAGGCAGCGCATGTTCAGCGCTTTATCAATGAAAAATTTCCGGGGCTAAAGCCACGACGGATTCTGGATATGGGTTGCTCGGCCGGCTCCGCAAGTGTGCCCTACGCGCTCGAGTTCCCCGACGCCGAGGTCCATGCCATCGATGTCGGCGCGGGGATGCTGCGTTACGCCCATGCGCGAGCAGAGGCGCTAGGCGCCGCCGTACATTTCCATCAGATGGACGTGGGCCATACGACGTTTGAAGACGAATCCTTTGATCTCATCGTGTCGCATAACCTCATGCATGAAATTTCGGGTGTCACCCGTCGTAATATGCTGCGTGAGTCACGTCGCTTGTTGCGTCCCGGTGGCGTCTGCGTGCATCAGGATGTTCCACTACGGTTTGCCGGGCTCTCGGAGTTCAAAAAATTTGAGTTGTCTTGGGATACCCTGAACAATAACGAGCCCTTTTGGGAGGTCTATGCCAACGGCGATCTGGAGCCCGAGCTGCTCGCCGCAGGCTTTGACCCCGCGTGTATTCATGTCGGTAGCCTACCCGCCCGTGAGGGTAGCCTGCCTTGGTTTGTGGCCTGTGCCTGGAGAGCCTGATGAGCGTATCCATTAGTCGTAGCTTTTCTCTCAACCAACATGTCACGAGCATCATTGATGGTGAGTCCGTCGTGGCAAAGCGCGAAGGTTTTGACATCGAGGTGGTCAACCCTACCGACGAACAGGTGATCTCGCGCCTGCGAGAAGCCGATGACGTGGAAGTAGACGCCGCCGTACGCTCAGCGCGTCGCGCTTTTGACCAAGGCCCGTGGCCACGTATGGACATCAATGCGCGCAAGGATATTTTGTATTCGATTCGTGACCATCTGCGTAAGAATGCCGAGGAGCTCGCCTACCTCGAGTGCTTGAATACGGGGCTCCCGCTACGCAGTGTCCAAGTCCATGTCGATCGGATGGCACGCAACTTTGAATTCTTTGCTGAGGTAGCCAGTAACGTTCATGGTGAGACCTACACGCAGACCGCGGGGTACCTCACCTACATCACTCGTGAACCCAAAGGCGTTGCAGGTTGCATCGCGCCTTGGAATGCACCGCTCGCCTTAGCTTCGATGCGAGTCGCCACTTGTATTCCTTGGGGTAATACCTGTGTGTTGAAGCCCTCGGAATACACCCCGCTATCCATGCGACGCATGGTCGAAATCTTTCACGAAGCAGGCCTACCCCCGGGCGTCGTGAATCTTGTCAACGGCCGGGGCGCCGTGACCGGTCAAGCGCTCGTCTCGCACCCTGATATCGATATGATTGGTTTCACCGGTGGCACCACGACCGGACGTGCGATCGCTGCGACCGCAGGCCGTAATCTCAAACCGGTTGCCTTGGAGCTTGGCGGCAAGTCGGCCAATATCATTTTCGAGTCCGCCGACATCGAACGCGCGCTCGATGGCGCGTTGGCGGGCATCTTCAGTAACAACGGACAGCAATGTTTAGCCGGCTCGCGAATTCTGGTGCAGCGCGGGATCGCTGATGAATTCATTGAACGCTTCGTTGCTCGGGCGAAGAATATTCGACTGGGTGACCCGATGCTGGCTGACACCGAAATCGGCCCACTCGCCTTTCGCGCTCACCTAGAGCGTGTCTTAAGTTTTGTGGAGGTCGCGCGTCGTGATGGCGCCAAATTACTCACTGGTGGCGCGCGCGCAAGCGATCAATCTCAAGGCTGGTTTATGCAGCCGACGGCAGTACTCGCTCCACATAACGATGCCCAGGTTTGTCAAGAGGAAATCTTTGGGCCGTTCGCAACCTTCCTAACATTTGACACCCTAGATGAAGCCATCCAGATCGCTAACGCATCCAAATTCGGTTTAGTCACCTATGTGTGGAGTGACGATTTACACACCGTGATGCGCTGCTCACGCGATATCCGTGCAGGCACCGTGTGGGTAAACACCCCACTGATGCGTGAACTCCGCGCACCCTTTGGCGGTTACAAGGAGTCAGGAATCGGTCGTGATGGCCCACAAGCGAGCCTGGAATTCTTCACCGAACTCAAATCGACCATCATCCCGATCGACGCCGTGAAGATGCACCGCTACGGGGCTTCTTGAGACCGGGGAACTGATTGGAGATACCGACTCGACCTCCCTTTACGTTCTGAATGAGATTGACGAGCACGCCATTCGGGTCGCGTAAGGTCATCTCAATGGACTCTACCCCGTGAGCCTTGAGCTCAAGCCGGGTGGGTGGACAAAGAATCGGTAGTCGTTGGCGCTTAGCCGCGCGATAAATCGCCTCTACATCGGCGGTATGAAAGACGAGGCATGCCTCGCCCACATGCGCGCGCGTGCGATCAAAATCGGGTACTGAAGGTGGCGAGGGGCGCGATAGCTCAAACAAGCCGACCATCCCCCAATCGACGTCTTCAGACTGCAAGATGACCCAGCGCGTGGTGCATGGCGGCGCACCCAACAATTTAAATAACGCGGGCAGCTCACGCCCTGCCTTACCGTCGATCCAAACGTTCATACCGAGTGCATCGCGCCAGAAACGCAAACTGCGTCGTAGATCCTTGACGATGATGGCCGTGCGTTTAAGAGGTGTCACCAGTGTCATGTCAGCCTGCCTCGTAAGAGTGATACTCTCCAAGATCTTATCGAAGATCAGACCACGAGGGGTCAAGAGAACCGCATGATCGAGCCATGGAACCTGACGGTGGCGCAACCGACCGTCACACCGGTCTTCAAAGGTACAAGCGCATTTCGACCCGAGGCGCTACAGCAAAATCTGACCCGCGCGTGCGAGACCATTCGCCGCGCAAGTGATTACGCACGTAGCAAACTGGTGGTCTTCCCAGAGTTTTTCCTGCATGGCTTTCAGCCAGGTCGCAGCAATGCTGACTGGATTGAGGCGAGCGTCCGCCTCGATGGACCAGAGGTTGCGGCGCTTTGTAACGCAGCTCGGCGTCATCAGATCTATGTCGCCGGCATGATTTACGAAACCTTGCCCGAATACCCCGGACGCTTCTGGAACACCGCGATCATTATCGATCCAGCCGGTCAGGTAGCTTTAACGTATCGCAAACTTTACGCGATGACCGGTAAGACGCGGCCGGGTGATGTATACGACGACTATATCCAAAGATTTGGCGGACCGAAGGCGCTTTTCCCGGTCCTACGCACACCACTCGGTAATCTCGGTTGCCTCGTGTGCTATGACATCAATTTTCCGGAGGTGACGCGCTGCTTAGCGCTAAACGGTGCGGAGATATTTTTGCATATTTCTAGTGAGGGGCGCAGCAGCTACCACTTACCGGATGGGGGCTGGGAGCTGGCACGCCGCGTTCGCGCCTATGAAAACCACGCCTATCTTGCGATGTCCAATTGCGGCCCTACCGATGATGGCGACTCACCGCCCGATAGCTCTCACGGACATTCACAAATCATTGACTACCATGGCAAGGTCTTGAATATGGCTGAATCTGCGGGTGATACCCTGATCACTGCAGAAATCGATATCGAGGCTTTACGCCGACGGCGCCAGCGGGCGAGTCTGAACTTTTTAGCCGAGCTCTCACCGCGCATTCATGCGCCTCTCTATCAGAGCACTCAACATTGGCCGATTAACCATTGGTCATCTGCACCTGGCACGGGGGTTGCTGAAAATCGCCAAGTCGAGCGTCAGGTGATTGAAGCGCTCACCGCGAACGGCATCTTAACGGCGCCCAGTGCCGCAGAGACCGCCGGCGCCGGAGCGCTGCCACAACAAGAGTAAACCGAAAGGAAGGATTCGCTGTGTTCGCTATTCTCCTTGCGCTAGGACTGCTTCTCGGGAGTACACCCGTGCTGTCCGAGAGCGCAACCGATGTCGGTGACGGGGGCATCTTTCGCTCTGGCCACCCCGGCGAGCCAGATTCGCTCGATCCCCATCGGGCCGTGTCAGCGCCTTCCCTAGTCGTCAACGCGGATTTATTTGAAGGTTTGACGGCCTTAGATGCTCGCGGTCGACCCGTTCCCGGTGCTGCCGAGTCGTGGTCCGTCAGCCCAGACGGTCGCGAATACACTTTTCGGCTGCGTCGCGGGCTGACTTTCTCGGATGGGACAGCGATTACCGCGGATGATTTCATTTGGTCGTTGCAACGTCTTGCTGATCCGGCCACCGCGGCAGCGGGCCTCGCCCCATGGGTGGATTTGCTCGAAAACGGTCTTGAGGTGCTCACGGGAGCCCGTGCACCCAAGGAGCTCGGTGTACGCGCGAAGGACCCTCTCACCCTTAGCATTCGCCTGAGTCGTACCGCCCCCTATTTTCCGGCGATCACCGCACTCCCCGCCTTCGCACCGTTACCGAGGCATGTCATCGAACGTTACGGTAATGCTTGGACGCGACCGGAATACTTTGTCTCTAACGGCCCCTTCGTCCTCGATTCGTGGATACCCGGACAGGTTCTTCGAACGCGCAAGAACCCGAGGTTTCACGATGCCGCCAACGTCCGCTTGGCCGGCGTGGAATATCACCCCATCAATGATTTAAATGCCGGTTTACGCCGCTTTCAAACCGGTCAACTTGATGCGCTGACCAACTTCCCACCCGAACGCTTGGACTGGTTGCGCGAGAACATGCCACGCGAGTTACGGCTTGCGCCCTCGCTCGGCGTCACAGTCTATGTGATCAATCACCGCCTCAAAAAATTCAAAGATCCACGGGTTAGGCGCGCGCTCACCTTGAGCATTGATCGTCAGCTACTGACAGATCGACTCGTGCGAGCGGGCGACCAACCCACCGTGCGCTTTGTGCCTGCGGATCTCTATCCGGCACATCTCGCGACAGGCGGGAGCCGGGCGCAGGCGCCCGCGCTCTCACCCGACGAGGCTGTGCTTACCCAAGCACGAAATCTTCTGCGATCCGCAGGCTATGGCCCCGACCGCCCCCTCACCGTTGAAATCCTCTATCACGCGAGCGAGGAGCATCAAAAGGTCGCGATCGCCGTTGCCGCCATGTGGAAAAAAATTGGTGTCGTCGCAAGTCTTCGCAAAGCCGAGCGGCAAGTGGTGGAAGTCGCGACTCGTAACGGTGAGTTTGAAATCGCCCGAGCCGCTTGGTTCGCGCCTTACGAAGACCCAGAAGGCTATCTCTCGTTCTTAAAGGCCACCAGCCCAAGCAATGGCGGTGCATGGCGCAACGACACCTACGAGGACTTACTCAGCCAAGCGGCCGACAGCTTGGATCCTCAAGCGCGTTTACAGCAGCTTCGCGAGGCAGAGAAAGTCGCGCTCAGTGATGTCGCGGTGATCCCACTCTATTACTTGGTGAGCCGTCGGTTGGTCTCTGATCGTGTTGAAGGCTGGCGTAACGACAATATCACCGCACTACGTCCCGCTCGTTGGTTATCGCTCAAATCACGTTAGGCCAAGGGGCCGCAGCCACTCCCCCGCAAGTGTGAATTTGCCGAATCGCCGTCGCTGCTGCATCATCCACCGCCATGATTGAGTTACACACGGTCCCTACCGCCAACGGCTATAAAGCGTCCATCATGCTCGAAGAGCTGGGACTCCCCTATCAAGTCAAAAGCTATGATCTCATCAAGGGTGAACAACTCAGCGCTGATTTTTTAGCACTGAATCCAGTCGGTCGACTCCCCACGCTGGTGGATCATGAACCAGCGAGCGCGCCGATCACGGTGTATGGCTCGGCCGCGATCCTGATTTACCTTGCCGAAAAAACCGGTCGCTTCCTGCCGACCGACACGCGTCAACGCGCTCGGGTCTTCGAATGGCTCGGAATGATTTCGGGCGATCTCGCGCCCGCCTACAGCGGTCAATTCGTGTTCAACGTGATCGCCGCCGAGAAGCAACCATGGGCGATCGAGTTCTACAATAAGTTGTGCACGCGCCTGCTAGGCCCACTCGAGTTACAGCTTGGTAAGACACCTTACTTAGCGGGCGAGGATTACACGATTGCTGACATCCTTGCCTACCCGGTGGCGAGCGTCTCGATGCTGCGCTATCCGGGTAACCTAGATGGCCATCCACAGCTTGCGCGTTGGGCCAAAGAAATCGGCGCACGACCCGCTGTACAACGTGGCATGCAAGTCCCGAGCGCCCCATGATCGAGCATCAGCTTTGGGTGTTTGTGCATATTTTACTGTTCGTCTACTGGCTAGGCGGCGACCTTGGGGTGTTTTTGCTGGCTAAGGCCGCAAAACGCCCCGACCTTTCCTTCGCAGAACGGGCCTTCGCTCTGCGTATGGCGATCATGATTGATCTCGTGCCACGCCTCTGTTTTGCCATCATGTTTCCGGTTGGCTTACATGTCACGGCATCAGGGGGTTTTGCCATCATCCCGAACTGGGCTCTCATCCTCGCATGGGCGGTTGCGTTCGCTTGGATTGCTTTGCTCTTCGCTATCGGTAAGCACGAAGGGACCGTTCGCGGCGCACAACTCAGTCAGTTCAATTTAATTTTGCAAGGCTTGCTATTTCTTTCGATCGGCACCTTGGGCGTCACTGCCTTGTTGGGCATCGGACCCCTTCCGGGCGGCTGGTTCGGCGCCAAAGTTTTGCTATTTGCGGCGATCTTTGCTGCGAGCATTGGCATTGACTTAGCCTTTCGGCCCATCGGACCGGCGTTCGCCGAGCTCGCAACTCGCGGTAGTCAGCCAGAGATCGAGCAGCCTATCGCCCGCGCGGTAGATGGCGCTATCCGTTACGTACTAGCGCTTTACGGGCTGATCGTCGTTATCGCATTTCTTGGTGTCACCAAACTCTTTTAAGGATCTGTCATGCCCACTGCCTTTATCAATGGCCACAATATGTACTACGAGATACTGGGTGATGGTGACCCAGTGCTTTGCATGGGTGGTTGGGGTACTTTTTGTCACGACAACCACCACCACCTCGCGCGGGGACTGACTGACCGATATCAAGTCATCTTGTTCGATTACCGCGGAATTTGTGATTCAGATGATGATGTCAGTCAGCCATCGACGATGGCCTTACACGCCGATGATGCCATTGGCTTACTCGATCATTTACAACTTAAAAATGTACATCTCGTGGGCTTGGTGGGCATGGGCGCCTGTATCGCCCAAGAGATGGCGATCCGCCGACCCGACCTCGCGCGTAGCATGCTGAATACCGGCGCTTGGTGCGAGGTGGATGATTTTTTGCGTGATCAGCTTGAGATGTTTCGTTGGCTACACCGCGATGCGGGTTTCTTTGCCTTTCAAAAAGCGGTCACGCTGCTCTCCTTCACGCCCGAGTACTACAACCTAAATAAAGATAAATTACTGGGCCCGCAGGGCGGCTGGAAAGAACTGCATGGTCGTTTTGAGGCGCATTCGCGCCTGATTGATGCCTGCGTCAATTTCAATTCACGAGAGCGCTTAGCGAACGTCAAATGTCCGACGCTCGTGATTCATGCCGCGCTCGATCAAGTCACGAGCCCGCGAACGACGCTCCCGATCGAGCACGCGATCCCAGGCTCCGTGGGTGAAACCTGGGATGATCTTGCGCACGTGGTCGCTGGGAAGGAGCAAAAAATTCGCTTCTGCGAACGGCTATTCGCTTGGCTTGAGAGCCACTAAGACAGAGCGCGGTACGATTTGATGCTCGATCGGCTGGGCTCTGCAACACGCGCGCTACTCATCGCGAATATTGCGATATTTGCACTGCAGGCGCTCAGCCCGCGAGCACTGGTTGATTTTGCGTTGTGGCCCTTAGGCTATGGCTTTGAACCGTGGCAGCTTCTGAGCTATGCGTTTCTGCATGGTAGCTTTGCGCATATCGCCTTCAACATGGTGGGTCTCATAAGTTTTGGCGCGGAACTCGAGCGCTATTGGGGGCCGAGGCGCTTCATTGAGTTTTATTTAGCAAGCGTACTCGCAGCCGCCTTGGCGCAGATGGCCGTGACCGCGGCCACCGGTGAGCTTGCGCCCACTGTGGGTGCCTCTGGGGGAATTTTTGGACTACTGCTCGGGTTTGCGGTCATGTTCCCCCGACGCAAAGTAGTCCCGCTCATCCCCCCGATCCCAATGCCCGCTTGGTTATTTGCAGCGATATTTGGCGCCCTTGAGTTGATACTCGGGGTCACCGGTACCGCGCGCGGTATCGCGCACTTTGCTCATCTGGGCGGCATGGTGGGTGCTGCCCTTGTACTCTTACGTTGGCGGCGGCTCGCTTACTGATCGACCCCACAGGTCGATACTCCGCCATCGACCGCTTAGCCAGCGACGAAACATTAAGCTCCCGAGCAACATCGCGTAGCTCATAAGTGCCAGCCAGCCACCGAGCGCTCCGAGCCCCCACTGAGGTAGCCCCGAAATCCAAGCTTGTTCCGGCGTAAATATCAGCGTATGCGCTAGTGGGACAAAGAAAAACCAAGATAATAATAAGGCCGTCATCGCAGGCACCGTCGTGTCGCCTGCCGCACGCAGCGCGAAACTAGAACCAAGATAAAACCCATCGAACATTTGATAGGCTGCGGCTGGCCAAAGAAAAATAAGCGCAGATGCAATGGCGATACTCGCCTCGGCATCACCGCTTGAAACGAACTGCGGCAACAGCCAAGGACCGGCAAGTAGAATTAATAAAGCCACCGTCAACATAAATCCCGCGCACAACAGGATGATATAACGCCCGATACGAGCCGCCCATTCACGATCACCGCTACCGATCGCTTGCCCAACGAGTGTCGTTCCGGCCGTGGCAATCCCGAGACCTGGCATATAAGCGATGGAGGTCAACATAATCACGATTTGGGTAGCAGCAGCGCCGGCGCTCGCAACTTGAGTCACCATGAGCTGCATCAAAGCGATACCGAGTACGTCGGCGCCGTACATCACGCCAATCGGCAAGCCCACCATAAACTGACGTTTAATCATGGCCCAGCGTGGACGCCAGGTCAGTCGAGTCCGATACCGTTTGGCGATGGCGCCTGACAACATAAAGACAAAGCCAAGGAGCAAGCCCGCCGCCTGCGCGACGTTAGTGCCCCAGGCCGCCCCACGCATCCCCCAACCGAGTTCAAACATGAACCATTCATTAGCAGGGATATTGGCGAGCAAGGTCGCGACTGCCATGTAAAGCGTTACACGGGTGGCGCCCATACCGTTAAAGAAACTCATCATCGCCCAACTCATCGCGCCGAGCACTGCGCCGAGTAGACGCGGCTCCCAATAGGCGATCGCCAAAGATTCAATATTCGGATCGAGGCTAAATAACGCCAAGACAGGCGCACCGCCCAGGGCAAAGAGCGCAAAGAAAGGCAATGCCGCCAAGGAACTCCAAAGGCTATTCCATGCGCACTGAGAAGCCCGACTAAACCGTCCGCTACCGTCTGCTTGGGACACAAAGGACTGGGCGGATAAACCCACCCCGCCCAGGATCAAAATCGCGCAGGTCATCAACCAGTAGATCGCGCCGATGGCAGCTACGGCGTCGGTCGATAAACGACCAATAAACCAAGTGTCGGTCAAATTGAGACCCGACTGAATGGCGTTGGTCACCATCAGGGGTAGCGCGATCTGCCATACGCGCCTGATATCCACTCGACCGGTTCCGTCCGGACCTGCGCGCCAGGCCGGTAATGGAGCGTTTCGCTTCATCATCGTGTCAGCGAGAGGAAACCGACGGGGGCACTGCGGCAATCGGCTCGGCTCGGACGTCTGTGTGCTCCAGTTCGCCCTCACGTTGACCAAATACGGTCCCCAGCCACAAAGCGACAAAAAGCATGCCGACACTCAGTCCCGCCAGCGACCACGCGACTCCCACCAGACCGAGACCGGCCACCAGCGGATAGAGCAACTGACTAACACTGTCCCCACCGCGTTGCAAAACGGTATCAATCAAACTCTTACTCTTGAACTTGCTCTCAGGGTTAAGAACGGTAAAGAGCATCTCCCGCACCGGCTTGAACATGCCGTAATCGAGTGCGCGGCGAAACACCTGCGAGCCGAGCAACATCGCCCCCACTGGGGCAATGGCGAGTAAGGCAAACGAGCCCATCAATAAAATAGGCACTAGCGCCATACCAAGCCGCACGCTTCCACGAGTTGTTACCCAGCCCACAAGGAGAGCCTGACTCATCAAAGATAGTACGCTAACCGCTAAATCGATTCGTGCAAAAAGGGCAGCGCGTTCCTCCAGACTGATGTAATGCTCGGCAACGTATTTGGCTTGTTCCTGGTACATGAAACCGCCAATGATTTGTCCTGCGATGATCAATCCGGCAATCGCCAATAGGTACGGCGAGCGAACGAGTCTTTTTAGGTCATCAATCGCTCGACCGCCCACGGGTATTTGCAAGCGTTGCGAAGCACCCTGAGCCTCATACTCTGCCTCGAGGACCTGCGCCCGACGCCCGAGAAATATCGCTAATGCCAATACACCACAGGCGACCCAAATCGTCGCACTCGCGCCAAGACGCTCAACAAAAATACTGTTAAATAAAGGCCCAGCAATCGCTCCAGCGCTACCACCAGCCGCAATATATCCAAATAAACGACGCGCCGATTCCGCTCGCCACGCATCCACCATGACGCTCCAGAAAACCGACACGATAAAAAGATTTAACGAAGTGACCGCCACAAAATAGACGCCTCCGAGCCAAGTGGCCCGGGGCGCATACGCTATCCCCGCTGCAAGCGTCGCGAACAAGATGACCACGGAGGAGTAAATCACTGGAAATAATTGACGACGAGGCAATCGCGCGACCATGTACCAGTAGAGCGGCAAGATCCCGAGCATCACGACAAAGGTCACGTAAAACAGGGTGGCGATATGCTCGCGCCCCACTTCCAAGGCAAAAGCCTCGCGCAGGCTACGCAACATGTAGTAACCGCCGAGTAGTAGGAAATACGCCCCTGCGGCGGCTAACAAAGCGCGACCCTCACCGGGTGCAACCAGCCATCGCCAGCGCCTCCCGGTCAGTGTCTCGCTCATGGGGTCAGAGAGTCAATTCGGATTCTTTGGATACCGGACTCACCCACCCGATAAGCGGTGCGACCAATCGGCTCGCCGCTCTTTGGGGTTGCGCTACCGTCGGCGGATATCTTCGCTGACACTTCAACGTTATCCCCGATGGCGAAGCTCATCCCCGGCACCATGCTATCGGCTGGCGTTAATTCCACCGTGAGTGGTAATTGCCCCGCGCTCAGCCGCTTCACCGCGAGCGGTGGACCCGGTTGACCCGGCGTACGCACAAATACAAACAAGGTTTCTGATCCCGAGACACTACGCGCCAAGGCGGGATCAAGTTCCAATGCCACTAGCACACGCGCAGTCCCGCTGGCTGCAGAGCTCGTAACACTCGAAGCCGTTGCAGCGGTAGCGGTCGTGGCGGCCGACGCGACGGTATTAACGGTTGCACCTGGATCGGAACGCATCACCGTCAACTCGCGCTCTAAGATTTCGCGAATGTTCTCGGGCGGGTTCTGGCTCAACATGGTCTCCAGACGACTGATCGCAAGCGGCGTCTCACCGCGTCGTCGCGCCGCAATCGCGGAGAAGAACAAGGCGCGCTCATTCGTCGGTGCGAGCTCGAGGGCCTGTTCAAATAGTCGACTGCTACGCTCATCGAGCGCGCCTTCGGCCTCAAGCACCATTGTCTCAGCCAAACCTAACAGGGCATCAGGATTACGGCCGGCCTCCAATCGGTCGGCACGCCGGTAGGCTCGTTGCGCAAGGGCAAACTGACCGAGTGCCGCATGCGATCGCCCCAACATTAACCAGCCCTCGACGTCATCAGGATTACGCTCCAAGCGACGCGCCAGTCGGCTGACCATTTGTTCGTTGGCATGCTCACCGCTCACGCTGGTAGTCTGCCAATCAAAATTACTCCAATGCAGGTATAAAGCGGCCGAGCCCGCCAGCAAGACCACTGCACTCGCGACTGCCACCCCTTTCGCACGCTCGCGCCAAAGCGGCCGCACCAACCATAGGGCTGTCGCCACCGCGAGCGTCAAGGCGATAACGATAAAGGCGTTCATGACGCGCCCTCACCGGGCTCGCTCGGATCGTTTGCCACCAT
>CAZSRB010000024.1:0-27031 GCA_964609065.1 uncultured Acidibacter sp.
CGTGCGCGGCTGGCATGACGCCAATATTGACGTAGTCGTTGCTCAAGATCATCCAGGCGTTGTGCGTTCTGGCGTAACTGCTGTCCAGGATGACGCAGTGCAAGCCGCTGGCGAAGATGCTGTAGATCGCGTTGTCGGCTGAGGAGTCGCTGCTGCCAGCCGTGTCGCAGACGTCGCTCGAGCCGTTCAAAGCTTGATTGCCACACCGCGGCGTCGGGACTCACGAGCTCCGCGGCACCCGATGGCGTCGGCGCACGGACATCGGCGACAAAATCCGCAATGGTGAAATCAATTTCATGGCCGACCCCAGAGACGACCGGCATCGGCATCTCGCGTAGTCGCCTCGCGAGCGTCTCATCATTGAATGCCCAAAGATCTTCGATCGAGCCGCCCCCTCGGGCAATGATTAAGACGTCGCACTCGGCGCGGGTAGCCGCTTGCTGTAGGGCTCGCAGGAGCTCCGGCACCGCCGCTCGACCCTGGACCGCGCTTGGATAGATCACGACCTCTGCGAGCGGAAAACGACGCCGCAGAATATGCAAAATATCGCGCAGCGCTGCACCGGTCGGTGAGGTCACCACCCCGATTCGGCGGGGTATTTCCGGCAATGGGCGTTTTAAAGCCTCATCAAATAAGCCCTCTGCCGCCAGCCGGCTCTTCAGTAACTCGAACTCCCGCCGTAAGTCACCAATTCCAGCTTCCTCCAGGTGCTCGATCAGCAACTGAAAGTCTCCCCGAGGTTGATAGAGGCTGACCTGGGCGCGTACGAGGACGCGCTGGCCTTCTTTGGGGACGAGAGGAATACGCGCGTTGCGCTGTCGGAACATGGCGCAGCGGACCTGTGCATCGCGGTCTTTCAGTGAGAAATACCAGTGTCCCGAGGCCGGTCGGGCGAAGTTGGAGAGCTCCCCTTCGAGCCAAATCGCGGGCATTCCATGCTCAAGCAACTGACTGACCTCGCGATTTAGGCGAGAAACGGAGTACACATCGCGCTGCAATAGAGTCCCGTCTGCGTCGGTCGTTGCGGCGCGTGGGGCAGGGTGGGCAGTGGGTCGTCTTGGCGCAGCCATTCGCATAAGTTTACCGGCTTTGCGCGGGTGCGTAGAATGCGCCGTCCGAAGAGTTCTGGACGGTTCCCCATGCGCATCCTTCAAGAGGCACTGACGTTTGACGACGTGCTGCTGGTCCCGGCGTATTCCGAGGTCCTGCCGCGCGAGGTCGATCTCTCAACTCAACTGACCCGCCATATTCGGCTGAACCTGCCGGTGGTCGCCGCGGCGATGGATACCGTCACTGAGGCGAGGCTCGCGATCGCGATCGCTCAAGAAGGCGGGATCGGTATCGTGCATAAGAGCATGAGCGTCGATGCGCAGGCGCTTGAAGTCGCGCGCGTCAAAAAATTTGAGAGTGGCGTAGTCCTGAAACCCATCACCGTCGCGCCGGACGCCACGATCCGACAAGTGCTCGAGCTTACCCGTGCGCATGGTATCTCGGGTATGCCGGTGGTTGAGGGCAGTAAGGTGGTCGGTATCGTCACCAGTCGCGACCTGCGTTTTGAGACGCAATTGGATGCGCCGGTTTCGAGTGTGATGACGCCACAGGCACGCTTGGTCACCGTCAAAGAAGATGCGCCACGCGAGCAAGTCTTGAGCTTGTTTCATAAGCATCGCATCGAAAAGGTGATCGTGGTTGGCGATCAGTTTGATCTACGTGGTTTGATCACCGTCAAAGATATCCAAAAAGCAACGGAGCGACCGCGCGCTTGTAAAGACGGTAATGGCCGCCTGCGTTGCGGCGCTGCTGTCGGGACATCACCCGATACGATCGATCGCGTCGCTGCGCTGCGCGAAGCAGGGGTGGACGTGGTGGTCGTTGATACCTCACACGGCCACTCGCGTGGCGTGATTCAAATGGTGGAACGCATCAAAGCGCAGTGGCCTGATCAAAATGTCATCGCCGGCAATATCGTGACAGCAGAAGCCGCCAAGGCGCTGGCTGCAGCCGGTGCGGATGCTGTGAAGGTGGGGATTGGCCCTGGGTCAATTTGTACGACGCGTATCGTCGCGGGGGTGGGCGTGCCACAAATTTCGGCGGTCGCCAACGTCGCCGCTGCGCTTGAAGGCACCGGCATCCCGTTGATCGCGGACGGCGGTATCCGCTACTCAGGTGATATTGCCAAGGCCTTGGTTGCCGGCGCCCATGCCGTGATGATCGGTGGGCTTTTCGCCGGCACTGAAGAATCACCGGGCGACGTAGAGCTCTACCAAGGGGCGAGTTACAAGAGTTATCGCGGGATGGGTTCGCTGGGTGCGATGTCCGAGCGCCATGGCTCGAGTGATCGATATTTTCAAGATACGACCACGGAACTGGAAAAGTTAGTCCCAGAAGGTATCGAAGGACGCGTGCCGTACAAGGGCAGTATCCTCACCATCTTGCATCAGCTTGCAGGCGGTTTACGCGCCGCTATGGGTTATACCGGTAGCCAAAATATTGAGCAGATGCGAACTCGTCCATCCTTCGTGCGTGTCACCGCCGCGGGTGTGCGTGAATCGCATGTGCACGATGTCACGATTACCAAAGAAGCGCCGAACTACCGCGTATCATGAGTGAAACGGAGCGCTCTAACGGCGCGATCAATGATATCCATACGGATCGGATCCTGATCCTGGATTTTGGCTCGCAATATACGCAGCTGATCGCCCGTCGCGTTCGCGAGCTCGGTGTCTATTGCGAAATTCATCCTTGGGATGTGGGCGATTCGGAGGTTCGTGCCTTTGGTGCGAAGGGCATCATCCTCTCGGGTGGCCCAGAGTCGGTCACCGTCGATGCTGCTCCTGCGGCACCGTCCGCGATCTTTGATCTTGGCGTGCCAGTGCTTGGCATCTGCTATGGCATGCAGACGCTCGCGGCGCAGCTAGGAGGCAAGGTCGCTCCGGGCGCGGTACATGAGTTTGGTTATGCGGAAATTCGCGCGCGCGGTCACTCGGCGCTGTTGCGAGATATTGAAGACCGCGTGAATGACCAAGGCCATGGTTTGCTCGATGTGTGGATGAGTCATGGCGATCAGGTCGTCTCCTTGCCGGAAGGTTTCAAAGTGATCGCCTCGACCTCGGATGTGCCCATCGCGGGTATGGCGGATGAGGCGCGGCGGTTTTATGCGCTGCAGTTTCACCCTGAGGTGACTCACACTCGCCAAGGTAATCGCATTTATCAGCGATTTTTGCAGGAGATCTGCGGCTGCTCAGCGAGTTGGAATCCCGGCAATATCATTGAAGATGCGATAGCGCGAGTACGCACCCAGGTGGGTACAGGTCGGGTGTTGCTTGGCCTTTCGGGCGGTGTCGACTCCTCGGTCGTCGCTGCGTTACTGCACAAGGCGATCGACGATCAGTTGGTGTGTGTCTTCGTCGATCACGGTTTGTTACGGCACCGCGAGGGCGATGCCGTGATGAATATCTTTGCTCGTAATCTTGGGGTCAAGGTCATCCGGGTGAATGCGGCTGATCGCTTCTTCGCAGAGTTGAAGGGCGTCTCGGATCCGGAAGCTAAGCGCAAAATTATCGGACGACTCTTTATCGAAGTGTTCGATGAAGAGGCAAAGAAACTCGCGGTTGAAGGAACTGCCGATCGTGTCGAGTTTTTGGCGCAGGGCACCATTTATCCGGATGTGATCGAGTCGGCCGGCAGCAAGACTGGCAAAGCACACGTGATCAAGAGTCACCACAACGTGGGTGGTCTACCAGATCACATGCAGCTGAAGCTCGTTGAGCCGTTGCGCGAGCTCTTTAAGGACGAAGTGCGACGCGTGGGGGTTGAGCTTGGACTCCCCGCTGAAATGGTCTATCGCCATCCCTTTCCAGGGCCTGGCCTCGGCGTGCGTATCTTGGGTGAAGTGACACGCGAGGCGGCGGATACTTTGCGTTTGGCTGACCATATTTTCATTGAAGAGCTACGCAAGGCTGGCTGGTACGATAAAACAAGCCAGGCTTTTGCAGTTTTCTTGCCAGTCAAAAGTGTCGGTGTCACGGGTGATGGGCGTCGTCACGAGCCGGTGATTGCGCTTCGAGCGGTCGAAACCATTGATTTCATGACGGCACGTTGGGCGCATCTACCCTATGAATTGCTCGATGTTTGTTCGCGCCGTATCGTTAACGAGGTCAAGGGTATCAGCCGCGTCGTCTATGACGTGACCGGTAAGCCACCTGCCACGATTGAGTGGGAGTAAGAATTCAGCAGACCAATTCACGAAGCGGCATCGTTAGTCATGGTGATAACGCTCATATCTTTTTCTCTGCGGTGATAGTCTTCCTCACCCCCTACGTTTTATCCCCTGAATAACGTGACATGCGATCTTCGTCTGACAGTCCTTTCATAGCCGAAACGCGCGCTTGGGTAGAGTACGCGGTGATTGGGCTAAATCTCTGTCCTTTCGCGCCGGCACCCGCGCTGAAGGGCTTGATTCGCTACGTTGTCACCGACGCGTCAACGCTGGATGCACTCGTAACGGATCTGATCGAAGAGCTCGCGCAGCTTGCTGATGCATCACCCGGTGAAGTCGAGACCACCTTGCTGATTCACCCGTATGTGCTAGAGAACTTTATCGATTTTAATAATTTCTTAGATATCGCTGATCGGACTTTAAGCGCTTCGGGTCTTGAGGGCGAAATACAGATCGCCAGCTTTCATCCGCAGTATCAGTTTGCCGATACGGCGCCCGATGACATCGGTAACGCGACGAATCGTTCGCCGTATCCGACGCTGCATTTGTTGCGTGAGTCCAGCATCGCGCGAGCGGTGGATTCATTCGGCGATACCGATCTGATTTCTGAAGCGAATATCGCCACCTTAGAGAGACTCGGGTCCGAGGGTTGGGCGGCTTTGCAGCAGCGCTGTCGGAGTGGCATCAGAACTGCTTAAATATCAGTACGTCGTCGCGCGCGTGCCAGATCGATATCATGACCCAAGAATTTACTCTGACAGTAACCTGCCGCGCCCGTAGTGGCATCGTCGCAGCAGTCACCACGAACCTCTTCGATGCGGGCTGTTATCTTTCCGAATTACATCAGTTTGACGACGAGTTGTCGGGTCGATTCTTCTTGCGCGCGGTAGGTCGAGTCACGACAGGCCAAAACAGTATTGAGGATGTGGCGGCGGGGTTTGCTGATCTCGCTGGGCGTATGGAGATGACATGGGCGTTCCATCGTAATGATGTCGCGCTACCGACGGTCATCATGGTCAGCAGGATGGATCACTGTCTCTCTGACCTACTTTATCGCGTACGTAAAGGCGAGCTGAAAATTCGTATCGTGGCGGTGATTTCTAATCACCGAGACTGTCAAAGCGATGTCGAGCGCGCTGGCTATCGATTCGTCTATTTGCCCGTCAACAAAGAGAATAAAAAATCCCAAGAGCAATCGGTGCAAGCCATTCTGCAAGAGACCGGTGCTGAGTTAGTGGTACTCGCTCGGTACATGCAGATTCTCTCTGATGAGCTATGTCAGTCGCTCAGTGGCAAAGCGATCAACATTCACCATTCCTTTTTGCCAGGTTTCAAGGGCGCTAGGCCCTACCATCAGGCACACGAACGCGGCGTCAAACTCATTGGAGCCACTGCGCACTACGTCACGCCCGATCTCGATGAGGGCCCGATCATTGAACAGGCTGTACAGCCTGTCGATCACTCCTACACCCCCGAGATGCTCGCCATGGTCGGTCGCGATACCGAGACCATGGCCCTAGCGCGAGCGGTCCGCTTACACGCGGAGCATCGGGTGTTTCTCTATGACAACAAAACGGTGGTGTTCCGTTAAGCGGCCTCTGCGGTATCCACCGGCGCACTATTACGGATCAAATAATCAAAGGCCCCGAGTGCAGCCTTCGCGCCATCACCAGCAGCAATAACAATCTGTTTATAAGGTACGGTCGTGACATCACCCGCGGCAAACACACCGGGCACGTTTGTCGCGCCATGCGCATCGACGACGATTTCTCCATGTCGCGAGAGTTCGATCGTATCTTTGAGCCACTCGGTATTGGGCACGAGTCCAATCTGCACGAAGACGCCCTCGAGCGCGACTGAATGACTCGCGCCAGTGCTGCGATCTTGGTATTGCAAGGCGGTGACGGTTTTTCCATCACCGATAATCTCGGTCGTTGCCGCGTTCACCACGATCGAGACGTTTTTTAAGCTCTTTAACTTATTGACTAACACCGCATCGGCTTTAAGTTGGTCCATGAATTCGATCACAGTGACGTGACCGACCACGCCGGCCAAGTCAATGGCGGCCTCGACGCCGGAGTTACCACCGCCAATCACGGCGACGCGCTTACCTTTAAACAGCGGCCCGTCACAATGGGGACAATAGGCGACACCGCGATTTCGGTATTCAGCCTCGCCGGGTACGTTGACGTTACGCCAGCGCGCACCCGTCGAGAGAATGACTGAGCGGCTACGAAGGACGCCCCCATGCGAGAGCTCAACCTCTATGAGGCCTCCGCGTTCTGCCGCGGGGATCAACTTTTCCGCTCGCTGCAGATTCATTAAATCAACGTCGTAATGACGGACCTGCGCTTCCAAGTCAGCCGCAAATTTGGGTCCGTTCGTCTCAAGAACAGAGATGTAATTTTCAATACCCAGCGTATCGTTGGTTTGACCACCAAAGCGCTCGGCAGCGATGCCAGTGCGTAAGCCCTTACGCGCTGCGTACACAGCGGCGGCGGCACCCGCAGGACCACCCCCGACAATTAAGACATCGTACGGGGCTCTCGCATTCATCTTCGCGCGTTCTTTATCCGCACTCGATGAGTCGAGCTTGGCCAGGATCTCTTCCAGTGTCATCCGGCCTGAGCCAAATAATTCCCCATTCAAAAACACCATGGGTACGGCCATGATTTGCCGTGCTGTGACCTCGTCTTGATAGAGCGCACCATCGATCACCACGGTTTCGATGTGGGGATTGCGGATCGCCAACAAAGATAAAGCTTGGACGACATCTGGGCAGTTATGACAGGACAGTGACATGAATACTTCAAAGCGCAGGGGACCTTCCAGAGTCGGTATGGTCTCAAGGCTCTGTGCGTCGACTTTGGGGGGGTGCCCGCCGGACCAGAGTAACGCCAGCACTAACGAGGTAAATTCGTGGCCGAGCGGTACGGCTGCGAAATGCAGTCCTGTTTGCGCGTCTTTGCGCCGAATTTGAAACGAAGGGCGACGCGCATACTGACCATCCAGCCTGACCGACACTTTGTCGGTCAGGCTCTCGATGGTTTCGAGCAAGCTGCGCATTTCCTGCGCCGCTTGGGATTCATCCAGCGAAGCGATGAGCTCAACGGGTTCAACGATCTTCTCGAGATACGCCTTTAATTGAGTTTTCAATGTTTCGTTGAGCATGCTCGCCTCCGAATGCGCGTACGTAACGCTTAGATCTTGCCAACTAAGTCCAAGGACGGAGCCAGGGTCTCAGCGCCCGGTGTCCACTTGGCAGGGCACACCTGGCCGGGATTCTTGGCGATGTACTGGGCGGCTTGGACCTTGCGCAGCAATTCTTTGGCATCACGGCCGATGCCGTTATCGTGAATTTCGCACAGCTTGATGACGCCCTCTGGGTTGATGACGAAAGTGCCACGCAGGGCGAGGCCTTCCTCTTCAATCATGACACCGAAGTTGCGCGTAATCGCCCCGGTCGGATCACCGATCAATGGGTAGTTCACCTTGGCGATGGTCTCTGAGGTGTCATGCCAAGCTTTGTGGGTGAAATGGGTATCGGTGGAGACCCCGTAGATTTCAACGCCCAGTGACTTAAAGGTGTCGTAATGATCGGCGAGATCGCCAAGCTCGGTCGGGCAGACGAAGGTGAAGTCAGCGGGGTAGAAGAACACAACGGACCACTTGCCCTTGAGCGTCTGGTCAGACACTTCGACAAATTTACCGTCGTGATAGGCGGTCGCCTTGAAGGCTTTAACGGGGGTATTGATCAACGACATGATGTACATCTCTCTACATTTAAGGGGGGAAGGGACTTGTTTGTTTGCCTCGCGGCGAACGATGATGATGATGGATGCGGTAGCGAAAGATCTCCAATTGTTGTTTCAAATCGTGTGCATAGATGATGTAAATCGCGGTGCCCCGTGCTGCTGATGGAGGGTGTCGCTCTACTGGTGGCGATCGGTGTGACCGTGATTGCGGGCTTGGTCCGCGGCTTTACCGGCTTTGGTGGTGCGCTGGTGATGACGCCGGTGCTCTTGAGTTGGCTGGATCCGATTAGCACCACCGCCCTCGTCATACTCGTCAATGTCGTCGCGGGTGTTTGGCAGGCTTCAGAGCTATATCGCGAATCGGATCGTGTGCTCGTTGGCTGGTTGAGCCTCGTGGGTATCAGTTGTGCACCGGTTGGCGTGTGGGCAATCCAAATTGTCCCTGTTCAGCAAATACAGCAAGTGGTGGGTATCGTTGTGCTACTGGTGACTGCTGCACTCACGACCGGCTGGCGTATGCCGTTATCCATCCGCACGCCATGGGGCCGAACGGTGCTGGGTGGTCTGAGCGGGTTTTTCTTTGGGATGGGTGGGATTGGTGGCCCGCCCGTGGTGCTTGGGCTATTAGCGGAGCGTATGCCACCGCGAAGGATTCGTGCGACCCAGCTTAGTTATTTCACCCTTATCCAGATTTTTATTTTGGGTGTCTTCATGATCCAAGGGTTCATGAGCCTTGAGATCTGGCTGCTGGGGGCTGGGCTTGCGCTGGTTTATACCCTGACCGGGATCCTCGGCGGGCGACTGTTGACAGACACCCGCGAGGGCCTCTTTCGAGGTGCATCGATTACCGTGCTATGCGCTGTCGGTCTCTACGCACTGATCGGTGGCTAGGCTAGAAGCGTAGTTTGCGCGTGAACATCAACCCATAGGCGTACGGGTCAACTTCTACCGTACCGAGATCAGCGCCATCCAGTCGCGCGTCCGTGTCGATGTCAAACCACCGAATACTGAGATTGAGTGCCCAGTCGTTATTAAGCGCAATATCGACACCCACTTCGGCTGCGAGGCCAAAGGAATTATCTAACGAGAGCGTCGTACCCTCGAGGGCGCCACGAGTTTGCTCATCGTAAAAGAATGTGTAGTTGAGTCCTGCGCCCACATACGGTCGAAACGCAGCATCGGGTAAAAAGTGATACTGCAGGCTGAGCGTCGGAGGTAGGTGTGTGGTCTCACCCACCTCGGAGCCATCAGCATTCAGGGTGATCGTATGAGTAAAGGGATACGCGCCGAGTAGTTCGATCGCGACGCGATCTGTCAGAAAATAAGTCCCGCTGAGACTGAAGCTCTCATCGGATTTAACGCCGACCACGGGATGATTATCAGACTTCGGGTCAACCTGATGGATACCGGCACGAATTAACCAATCGCCCCCCTGGGCTGAAGCAGTCGACGAACTGACCGATAGGACGCAGAGGCTCGCCCACAGCCCAACGAGGGATAATGACTGCTTCGATAATTTCCGCCTCATGAGGGCTCCTGATTCATTTAGCCTAATTTTCATCGGGCATACCGCCGTCGTACGACCTCGTCCGTACTCTGCGGCGTTCGGCAGCAGCGGAAAACCCGGAGTTATCCGTAGCGTTTTGACAAAACTACCTAGGCGTGTCGATGGCAGAGACGACCGCTGCGCGCCGAGTCGATGCACTGATTTGAGTCAATGAAATGGATTTTTGCACCGATCTGAACCGAAATACGCTGATCCAAAGTCACTCTGGGCGTGGCAGCCAAATTTCTTCTTGCATGCCGCGGATTTCGCGTTAGATTTAACACACAACAAAAAATGTCGGTTTTTTGCACAGGTCAGCTTCAATACTCAGGGAGAGTTTCCGGCTATGAAAACTAACCGTTCAAGCAGCCGTTCCGTGGTCTCGCTCGCAGTCGCGGCTATCGTGCTCGGCGCCAGCTCATCAATCCGAGCGCAGGATCAATCCGTCGCAGATGGACTCGACACCGTGGTGGTGACGGGTTCGCGGATCCCGATCGATCCCAACTTGACCTCATCGACTCCGGTGCAGTTTTTGGACGAGTCGGATCTGAGATTATCCGGTGAGATCAACTTAGCTGAGGTGGTTAACGACATCCCGGCACTCATCTCCTCAACTACCGCAGAAAATTCGATCACAGGCGCTAATTCTTTGAATCTCCGCGGTATGGGTGGTGAGCGGACGCTGACGCTCGTCAATGGTCGTCGCCACGTGGCGGGGTTCCGAGGCACTCAAGCGGTCGATATCGGCACCATCCCGCGCGCGCTAGTCGAACGGGTTGAGGTCACGACGGGCGGCGCCTCGGCGGTTTATGGCGCCGATGCGGTGACGGGTGTTGTCAACTTCGTGTTGCGCGATGACTTCGAAGGCGTGCAGTTGGACGCGCGTGGCGGCGTTTCCGGTGAGGGGGATGGCGAGAATTTCGCCATCGACGGTCTGTACGGCATCAACTTTGCGGAAGGCCGCGGCAATTTCGTGGCCACCATCACGGTAGAAAAAGACACTAATATCACGCACGGCGATCGGTCCTGGTCACGCGACAATGGTATTTCCACCACCCAGACGAACCCTGACTTTCTCACCGATCCCAATGCGCCACCGCGTGCCGTGATCGATAACCCCCGTTTCTGGCTGACCTCGCAAGCGGGTTCGATTGCGCCGGCGTTTGGCGGACGAAATGTTGACTACGGTGTTGATATCAACGGTAACGGCATTCTCGACTGTCAAGAGTCAGAGGCCGGTCGAACTGGGTTTTTGGCCGGATGCTGGATCACCAACCCGGATGGAACGGTCAGCGTGTTCCAAGATGGCATTGTGCTCAACAGTCTCTGGAGTATCGGAGGCATGGGCGGTAACTGGTCCTATTTTGACCGCGATAGCCTTTTTCCAGAAACAGAGAAGGTCGCGGTCAATCTCAACTCCAGCTTTGAGATATCTGACAGCACGCGGGTTTTCTTTGAGGCTAAGTACGTTAATGCCGAATCCACTCGTTTCGATGAGCAGGATACGTTTTATGACACGCTGTTGATCCAGCCGGATAACCCCTTTATCCCGAGCCAATTATTGCCCGTGGTGGATCAGACGGGATATCTGCTTCTCACCCAAGATCCGGTTGGGTTTAGCGACAACAATCCCGCTGTGTATACCCGCGAAACCATTCGATTCGTCGGTGGCATTCAGTTCACACCCGTTGAGGGCCATCAGTTGGAGTTATCGGCCAATTTTGGTCGGTTCACCAATGAGTCGGAAACCTCGGCATTATATCTTGACCGGATGTTTGCGGCCATGGACGCGGTCCGTGGACCGAATGGCCAAGCTGTTTGCCGGTCGGACCTTGACCCCAACGCGTTCTATGAAATCGACTACTTCACGGGCCTTGCAGGCTATGCCAACGGCGATTACTTCTCCAACCGGTACTACACGTTTACGCCGGGCGATGGCCAATGCAAGCCCCTAAATCCTTTTGGGGTCAATGCCGTCAGCAAGGAAGCTCAGGATTTCATCACTGCACAGCTGCGAGATAAGCTTGAGATCGAGCAGGTGGTGGTGTCCGTCACGGCGGCCGGTGAGTTTGAGGTACTACAAGGGTTCTTAGATGGCTCGATCGGTTATGCGGCAGGTGTCGAATACCGTGATGAGTCGAGCGACAACCAGCTGGACCCCTTGACCCTTGGGATCTTGCCGCAAGGCACCTCGCTAACACCCGGGGTGTTGGTCAACACCATCGATCCTTGGCTCAACTCGTTCACGTCTATCGATAACGATCAGCAGTTCAATACCGGTGGTGGGTATGACGTCACTGACGTGTTTGCGGAGGTCCGCTTGCCGATTCTTCGCGATCGGGCGTTTGCTCGCGAATTGACGGTGGACGCCGCCGTTCGGCTGGCGGACTACTCGACGCTTGGCGAGACCACCACTTGGAAGGCGGGATTAACTTGGGCACCGGTCTCCGATCTGAGCTTCCGCGCCACCATTTCAGAGGCCGTGCGTGCGCCCAATATTTCGGAGCTGTTTGATCCCCGTCTGCCGATCACCATCTCGGCCACGGCTGATCCTTGTGATCGTGTCAACGTGTCGAGCGGCAGCGCTGACCGGGAGGCCAATTGCATCGCCGCATTACAGGCGGCCGGGGTTCCGCTCAGTAGCATCGTCGGCGCGGATAATGTCTATAACTGGATTAATCCTTTGACGGGTCGTTTCTCAGGTACCTCGGGTGGTAATCCGAGCCTAGAGGTTGAGACCGCCGAAACCTATACCGTGGGCTTGGTCTTTATCCCGACCTTCCTTGAAGGTTTCTCGCTGACACTCGACTACTGGGATGTGTCGATCGACGATGCGATTTCAGCGGTCAGCGCCAATGACATCCTGAGAGGGTGTTTCGATTCTGCAAGCTATCCCGATGTGCCGTTTTGCGGGCAGTTTGAACGTCGATCAGACGGTGCTCTGAGTACCCTCGACACCGGAACGCTCAACTTCGCGCAGATCGAAGCGAGCGGACTTGATTTTGCGATGGGTTATCGCTTTTGGGTTGGCGAAAACAAATTCGGCGCGCGGCTCGTCGGCTCGCGTCAGGAAAAGCTAAACCGCTTCTTCAATCCTTTAGACCTCACGGATATCGATCCTGAAGTTGGCGAAATTCGACTGCCGGAGTGGTCGGGCAACCTCAGCCTAAGCTGGGATCGCGGGCCGTTTGGGTTCGGGGTTCAGGTCAGTTACCAAGATAAACAGGCGGTAGCCGAAATCGAGGATGTGCTCGGCCTGTTCGGTAACAATCCCCTGTATGGCGATGCAGGGTTCTTTGATGAAACCTATATTGTTGATCTCAATGCGCGCTACGAGATCAGTGAAACGATGAGCGTTTACGGTGGCGTGAATAACGTCACGGATGAAGAACCTTACTCGACCCAGTTGGCGTGGCCAGTCGGTCCTCGTGGTCAATTTTTCTTCTTAGGTGTACGTTACAACCCTTGATCCTCAATCATGGGCCACATCGGCCGGGTGGGAGTGACCGCTCCCTCCCGGTCGATTTGGTTTAACACGCCAGTCGATCGGGTTGATCACGCATGAGCGCCACACTTAATCGGGGGCTTGGTCTCTGGGCGGGTATCGCCATCAACGTGGCCAATGTAGTGGGCACGGGGGTATTTCTCAAAACCCGTGTCATGACCTGTAACGTCGATGACCCCGTCGTCGTCATGGCGGTGTGGTTTGCAGCCGGATTGCTGTCTTTGCTGGGCGCACTGTGTTACGCCGAGCTCGCATCCATGCTGCCCGCATCAGGCGGTGACTATGTCTTCCTGCGTCGAGCGTATGGCAAGCCCGTGAGCTTTCTATATGGCTGGACGGTCTTTGCCATCATGAAGACCGGTTCGCAGGCCGCACTTTCAGTGGGCTTTGCGATTTTTTTGAATTCCGCGTTAGGCGGTGCACTCGATCAAGCTTGGATCACGTTGCCGCTCGGTGAAGGCATCGCATTGAGTGGGCTGACGGTAGTCGCTCTCTCCGCGCTCTGGTTAGTGACTTTATTCAATTGCGCGTCCGTGCAAGCCACCGGGGGTGCGGCGACCGTCTTGACCGTGATGAAGATTGCGATCGTGCTTGCGGTGGGTCTCGGTGCGTTTTTTTTGGGGCAGGGGGACTTTGGTCATCTTGCTGAGTCGGCTGCAGGCGGGACGTGTGAGGGGGTCGAGGCGTCGGCCATGGGCGGTGTGGCGGGGATCGGTGCCGCCATGCTCGGCGCCCTGTGGGCCTACGATGGATGGAATAACGTGGCGCCGTTGTGCGGTGAGGTGAAAGATCCGCAGCGTAATTTACCGCGGATGTTTATTGGCGGAACACTGCTCGTCATGGCGCTCTATTTGTTTGTGAACTTTGCGTATTTCTTTGTGCTGTCACCGACTGAGGTCGCAAGCGTGAGCGCGACCTCATCAGTTGCTACCGAGGTTTTGCGCAGTTTTGCAGGTCCCGTGGCTGTTACATTGATGGCGGCTGCGTTGATGCTCTCATCGCTCGGGTCTTTGCATGCGTCCATCCTTGCCAATTCTCGCGTCCCCTTTGCGATGGCCCAAGATGGGATGTTCTTTAAGCCCCTCGCCAAGATCTCTGATAAATCTCGAGTGCCCGTCAACGCAGTGCTCGCGCAGGCGGGTTGGGCGAGTATGCTCGCGCTCTCGGGTACCTACGATACTCTGACCGACTCCGTGATCTTTGCATCTTGTCTGTTCTATGCCTTAAGCGCGGCAGCGGTCATGATCTTGCGTTGGCGCGAGCCCGATCTTCCGCGGCCCTTTAAAACTTGGGGTTACCCCTTTACGCCGATCGCTTTTGTTGTGGTCTCTATCGCTTTACTGGCCAGTGCCTTGATCGCCACACCCACCCAAGCACTTTTGGGGATTGCGGTGATTTCTTTGGGAGTGCCTTTTTATTTTTACTGGTCTGCTCATCAGCGCCCTCGCCAAGCGTAAGGCACCAAGTATCCATCGCCTTGCCGGATGACTCGTCCCTCCGCTCTCACGAGTACCGCGAGGATTGCGGCCGTTTGTGGATCGGGATTCCCATCGTATTGGGAGGGTCGGTATTTGGCTTGAAAGTTGGATAAAACGCGTCGTGTGGGCGGATCCCACTCTCCCGTACGCGGGACCTCAAAACCGTATTCGGCGAGGTGCGATTGAAACCACTCGGCGTCGGGTAACGAAGTTTGATAGGTGGGTAAGACCTCAGCGACTTGGCTTTCATCGGGCCAAGGAACCAGTCCCGCCTCAAACAGTTGTCGCCACGGAAACTGCGGGCCGGGATCCACTTTGCGTTGGGGTGCGATATCGCTGTGCCCCAAAATGCGATGCGGTGCGACTTGATGTCGCTCTGCGATGTCTCGTACGAGCCGAATGACCTCGTCGATTTGCGCGGGTGGATAGGGGTGAAAACCGCCCTCGACACTATCGATAGGTCCTAGATTCACGATCTCAATCCCAATGGAGCTCGCATTGAGTGCGGTGTCACCCCGCCAATAACTTTGGCCGGCGTGCCAGGCTCGTCGCTGCTCATCCACGAGTCGATAAGAAATGGGACGCGGATCATCGCTCACGAGATAATGACTGCTGACGCGTCCGCGGGTCAGCAGATCGAGCGAGCGCTCGAAGGGTTCTTGCGTGAAATGCAAAATAATATAGCGAGTACGGCTATCGTGATTGAGGCTGGCGTACCGAGTATCAAGGCGTGGCGGCGAAAAAGAGCGATCTTTGGGAGCGGATACGCATCCCGACAAAGCAAAAAGAGTCGTCAGTAGGATGATCGTCGCAATCGATCGCGAGGCGCCCCATGAATCTGTCATGGGCACGCTTTCCATGGCTGCAAAGTGGTGCGATCGACTTCACGGACTTCTAAATGCTGCACCCGAGCGGGTCGAGTCGGTGACAGAGTGACGGTCGCGAGCGCACTACCCCGCTCACAATCCAGCAGCCATTGCCCTCGCAAGGCGTTTTCAATGGCAAAAAATCCCGCTTGTTCCTCGCATCGGCCCAGTCGTGCGCGCAAGGAGAGAAACTCGGTACGGCGCTTAGCGAGCGAGCGATCCAAAAATAAATTCATCGCGGCAAGCTCTTGGGCACGAGCATCATCCCAATCATTGATGAGAGAATTGACGTCAGCTCTCGCATTCATTAACGCGGGTGCGGGTTGGGGTAGCCGCGCTTGGAGCGCGCCAGTCGCTGACATGATGTCGAGTGCTTGATCAAAGATGGGTCCCCAGCCGGTGTAGGTTCGATTTCCAAAGGCAATGAGCCCGACGCCGTACTCCGGTAGCCAACGCATCTGCGAGCCAAAACCCGGGAGTCCCCCTGCATGCGCGACGACATGCGTAAATTGACAGGTTTGGGAGGTACGAAGGCCATAACCGTACCCCTGCACAGTGAGATCAATCCCCTGGCCGTCTGCGCTCAGGCGCGCGCTGGCGGGTCGAGTGCGCCAGGTTTGCTGCATCTCCCTCAGCGAGGCTCGGGCGATGGGGCCGGTCTCGACATCGTCTCGAGCGGGATACGCATCAAGGAATAAGGCGACATAGCGCGAGAGATCTGCAATCGAGGTCAGCATCCCACCCATCGCGCCGAAAGCGCCGTCTGCTAACTGCGGCTCCGGCTTCCAGCGATCGTCTTCCCAACGATACCCTGGAGTTCGACGATCTGCGCTGACGGTCCCCGGCTCAAGTGTCGTCGCTGACATACCGAGCGGGTCAAGAATATTTTCTTTGATGTAGGTGGCATAAGGCATGCCCGATACTCGAGCGATCATACGCCCGAGTAAGGCATAGCCGGTATTCGAGTACTCGTAGCGGGTACCGGGTGTATTTGAAAACGACAATCCCTCGGCCAGCAGCGAATCAAACGCGCTCTCGGACATGGCCAGTTGCTGGTCCCCCCACGGATTATCTTCGGGAAAGCCAGCCGAGTGGCTGAGTAGGTGTCGAATCGTGATTTTCGGCGAATCTTGGGTAGGGTAGGTCAGTCGAGCAAGTTCGGGTAAATGACGCTCTGCAGGGTCATCCAGCGACAGTTTCCCAGCATCACGCAGTTGCAGGATCGCAAGCGCCGTAAAGCTCTTGGTCATTGAAGCGATGCGAAAAACGCTGTCCTCGCGCACAGGGAGCTCGCGCTCGAGATCTCGAAACCCAGTGACAGCAAGATGAGCGATTTGACCATCTATGATGATCGCCCAGGCGGCGCCGGGCACGTGTTCGCGTGTCACGAAATCTTTGACGAGTTTGTCAATTTGCGGAAAGCTTTCGGTCAGTCGCGCGAGTCGATCTGACTCGGTAAACTGCGCGGGCGTCGCAACGTTACTGATGAGCATCGCGAACGCAGTCAAAGATAATGCCCAGCGGCTCATTCTTTGGCCTGCGTGGGAACGAAGAGAGCAGTGGAGGGTGCGCGCTCCGCTTGGAGTCTCGCTGCGACCTGCTCCACTTGTTCCATTACGCGTAGCATATTTTCGCCCGCCAGCTTGCGAAGATCCTCATCGCTCCAACCGCGACGTACCAACTCCGCGAACAGATTCGGGTACATCGAGACGTCGGAGAGACCCTCTGGCCAGCGAGGATTGCCATCAAAATCCCCGCCAATCCCCACGTGATCCACACCAGCAAGCGCCCGCACATACTCAATATGATCGGCCACCATGCTGATCGTGGTCGTTGGCACCTCAATGGCAGCCATCCCCTCGCGCATAATTCGTCGACGTTCACTGTCCGATGCAGCGGCGCGGGCGCGTAAGCCAAGTTCGGTCATGGCGGGTTCCATCACCCGACCGACTTCGCAGTTAATAAATCCCGCCACAAACGTGACCATGACGACGCCGCCATTCTTTGGCATCTCACGCAGGATGTCATCGGGTACGTTACGCGGAACATCGCAGACGCCGCGTGCGGAGGAGTGTGAAAACATCACCGGCGCCTCGGTAATACGCAATGTATCGGCCATGGTGGCTGGCGCTGCGTGCGAGAGATCAATGATCATCCCAAGGCGATTCATTTCACGGACCACCTCTTCGCCGAAGGTGGTCAAACCATTGTGACGCGGTGGGATTTGGGCCGCAGCGTCGGCCCAATCCGTGTGGGCGTTATGGGTGAGTGCCATGTAGCGTACGCCCAGCCGATGATAGGCGCGCAGCGCATCGAGGGAGTTCTCGATGCCATAGCCACCTTCCATCCCTAAGAGGGAGGCAATCCGCCCGTTTTCTTTGGCACGTCTAACGTCTGCGGCGGTGGTCGCGAGGGCTAAAGCGTCGGGATACTGCTCGATGATCCGTAGCGCGAGCTCGATTTGCTCGAGCTGAGGACGGGCAAAGGGGCCACGGCCTTCGCCTGGGATGTAAACCGACCAAAATTGAGCGCCGAGTCGCCCCTCACGTAGCCGTTCGAGGTCCGTATCCCCGGTTGTGCGGCGACGTAGATCATAGGCGAGCACATCGCCTGGGGCGTCTTCTTGGCGTCGTACCACCATCGGTAAATCGTTATGTCCATCGAAGAGGATGGTTGACTCTAGGACTTTAATCGCATGCTCGTGGGCGGTATCCACGGTTTTTGATGTGGCGTCTGCAGCAGCGCCCGTTTCGCTTATCGTTAAGGCGATGGCTACGATCATGATGCCACTCCAACCGGGTACGGCCCATCGTGCAGTCTTGGTATTCATCATGTCGAAGTCCCCCGGACCTTCGTCTTTCCTCTCGTAAGTTTGAATATACTCAAATCTCGATCATCCGGAAGAGGGCGGTGCGCATGCGAAGGCGTGAGGTGTTCGGTTTGACGGCAGCAGGCCTTGCACTGGCGACCGCCTCTGCGAAGGCGACAGGATCCTCGGTGGCTGTGAATCATGCCCCAAGGATTCTTAGACCACCGCGTATCAAGGTGGGCGACACCATCGGGTTGATGATCCCATCGAGTGCTAATTGGAACCCAGACGAGATCGATATTTTGCTTGAGTCGTTAGCGGCGCTTGGGTTGAAAGGCAAGCTGGGTCGACACGTGAATGATCGTTATGGGTATTTAGCGGGTCGCGACGAAGATCGAGCTTCGGATCTCAATGAGTTTTTCTTAGATTCGGATGTGAAGGCTATTCATTGCATACGAGGTGGCTGGGGTGCAGCGCGTCTATTACCGTTCTTAGACTTTTCGGCGATCAAGCGTCATCCCAAGGCGCTGATCGGCTATAGCGATATCACGGCTTTACTGCTCTCGATACACGCTAAGACAGGGCTTGTGACCTTTCACGGGCCGAATGCGTCGAGCGAATGGAACGCAACCAACGTGTCGTGGTTACAAAGCGTTCTTTGGCGGGGTGAGCAGGCTCGCTTTGAAAATCCTCGTGACGCGGGCGAGTTACTCGCGCCGGTCCGTTATCGAACGCGGACTCTGGTGTCGGGAAAGGCGCAAGGCAAGCTGTTAGGAGGCAACCTCACCGTGCTGACGTCCCTTTTAGGGACGCCCTATCTGCCGGATTTTTCAGGAGCGATTTTGTTTCTTGAGGACATTGATGAAGCACCCTACCGTATTGACCGAATGCTCGTGCAATTGAAGCTTGCGGGTGTGCTCGAGCAACTGAGTGGTTTTGTTTGGGGGCACTGCACACGATGCGATCCGGGAGAGGGATTTGGTTCGCTTACCATCCCAGACTTGTTAGCCGATCATATCGTGCCGCTTGGTATCCCTGCCTATTCAGGCGCTATGTTTGGGCATATTTCAGAGCAGTTCACACTTCCCGTCGGGGTCGAGGTCGAACTGGATGCCGATGCAGGGCAATTGCGGATGCGGGAGCCTGCGGTCTCGTAATCGCACTGAGATTGAGAGGTGAATGCTAGGAGTCTCTGATATTGCGGTGATCAGCCTTTATTTTGTGCTGATCACTTGGCTGGGTCACCGATTCAACTCACGGCAAACCAGTGTTCACGAGTATTTTCTGGGCGCGCGCTCACTACCCTGGTGGGCCGTGTCTTGTTCGATTGTGGCGACGACGATCAGTGGTGTCACGTTCATTGGCGTCCCAGCACTCGTATTCGCAGAAGGCGGTGATTATCGATATCTACAGTTTGCGATCGCTGGAATTATCTCCAAGTGGGTCATTGGTCACTGGATACTGCCAAAACTATATGCCGGTGAGTTTGCAAGCCCGTATGAGCTGATTCGCGATCGTTTCGGGGAGAAAATCGGGCAACTCGCCGGTGTTCTTTTCTTCGTCGGTGCGGTACTCGGGCAGGGTGTCCGGGTCTTTGCAGTGGCGCTCGTCCTGCAATTGCTCACGGGTTTTTCATTTGGCGTCACGATCGCCGTGGTGGTGGGTTTCTCCGCGATCCATACGTGGTGCGGCGGTATCCGGGCGGTGGTTTTCACCGACGTCCTACAATTTCTGATATTTGTTTTGGGCGGAGTACTCGCGATCGTCTTTGCAATTCGGGGTGTACCAGGGGGCTGGGTCAGTCTCGTCGCGGCAGGTCAGGAGGCAGAGAAATTTCGACTTATTGATATGAGTCTCAACCCAGCTTTAAGTTTTACATTGTGGGCAGGTGTCTTCGCGATGCCGTTTCAGAACTTAGCAGCGTATGGGGCCGACCAGATCAATACGCAGCGTATGTTGTGCTGTCGGTCGCTTGAGGAGGCACGCTTAGCGCTATATGTCAGTAATCTTGGCGAAGTCATCGTCATCTTATTTTTGACGGTGGGACTCACCCTCTGGGGTTTTTATCAGTATCAGCCAATCGACCCAAGCTACCGGTCGTTAGTCGACGCGATAGGAGATCGCATTTTTCCGGTGTTCATCCTGACGGAATTGCCGGCCGGTTTACGCGGTTTACTGATCGCGGGGGTATTCGCTGCGGCGATGTCGAGTCTGGATTCGGTCCTAGCGGCCTTGGCGCAGACCACGCTCAGCCTATTTCATCGTCGGTACCGAGACGGACAGTTAACAGGTCATGGGACAGTACGCTGGTCGCGTGCGGTGGTGCTTCTTTGGGCAAGTATCCTCGGGGTGTTTGCGTGGTCCTTAGCAGGACGAGGGGAGGGACTGGTCGCGCTCGCTTTTTCAATGACTGCGTATAGCTATGGATCCCTTTTAGGATTGCTGCTCCTTGCGCTCTTTGTTTCGCGTAAACGGATACACTCTCTCGGGCTCGGTGTGGGCGCGTCAATTCTGGGTGTCTCGGTGCTCTCTGCCACGGGTGCAGTGGCATTTCCTTGGTTGTTTCCGGTGGGTGTGGTGCTTGCGATCGGGGGCGCGCTTCTGCCGATACGGAGACTCGGATGAAGTTATATATCGCTAACAAGAATTACTCTTCGTGGTCGTTGCGACCATGGCTTTTGATGCGTGTCCTTGCGATCCCATTTGAGGAGGTGCTTGAGCCGTTTGGTTCAGGGATCGACACTGAGCAAAGATTCAAACAGTTCTCACCCAGTGCGAAAGTACCGTGCTTGCACGATCGTGAGCATCGCGTCTGGGATTCTTTGGCCATTATTGAGTATTTAGCAGAACAATACTCGACCGTTTGGCCGACAGATTGCCAGGCGCGTACCTGGGCTCGCTCAGCCGCAGCGGAAATGCATTCGGGGTTCGACGCGCTTCGTGCGCAATGCAGCATGACCTGTGGTCAGCGCGTAACGCTGATGGAGATTACCCCGGAGCTTGCACGAGATCTCGCGCGTTTGAACGAGCTGTGGTGCGAGGGATTTGAACGCTTTGCAGGTCCGTTCTTGGCGGGTCGATTCTTTACAGCGGTTGATGCGTTTTATGCGCCCGTCGCATTTCGACTACAAAGTTATGGTTTGACGTTATCCGAGGCGGCGGATGCGTATCGAGACCGATTGCTCGCCTTACCGGCGATGCAGGAGTGGTATCAAGCGGCGTTACGAGAGCCATGGCGGGAAGCTGCGCATGAACGCGCCATCACTTTGAAGGCTAAACACGTTATCGACTTACGCCAAACAATGAGTCATCCGGAGTAACAGAGCGCACATCATGTCTTGGCAAAAAATTATCGGTGCAGTGATTTTTTATGGCCGCTTCAGCGGTAGTTTCACGCAACTGGGGTACCTCGGGAGACGCTGGCGCTGGCCCGCGTTCCATCCTGATTTTTCGGGTCAGCATTGGTTGGTGACGGGTGCCTCGGGCGGTTTAGGTCGAGAGTTGACGCGTGCCGCCTTAGCAGCTGGTGCGACGGTCACTGCGGCGGCACGGGATGCGCAGAAGCTCGCGATACTACAGAGCGACCTCGCGGCCATCTCGGATGGGCGTTTACGCGTGGAAACCTGCGATTTTAGTTCGGTACGCGAGACTCAAAGTTTAATCGATCGCCTGGTGAGTCAAGGGCAAGCGGTCGATGTGTTGATGAATAATGTCGGAGTCCTGAATCATGAGTGTGTCCTGACAGATGAAGGGTATGAGGGCTCATTCGTTTCAAATCTACTCTCGCATTATTTATTGGCGGAGCGCTTATTAGCATTGCAAGTCTTAAGACCGACTAGCGCGATCATTAATATGAGCTCTGGGGGTGCTTATACGGTGCCATTACGCACGGCGCTGCTGAATATCACCGAGCCTATGCAGTTCAATGGGGTGCTGGCCTACGCCGCCCACAAACGCGCACAAATCGTACTTACCGAGTACTGGCGCGCCCAGTATGGATCTCAGGGTATCGATTGCTACGTCACGCATCCAGGGTGGGTGGATACCGCCGGCGTGCAACGATCTTTGCCGAGTTTCCGAAAGTGGTATCGACCGATTTTGCGTAATGCACGCTCGGGTGTAGATACCGCTTTATGGTTAGCCGCGACCCGTCCTCAGCAAGCCGAGGCAGGCATCTGGTTTGATCGCGCATTGCGACCAGCGCATATGTTTTCTTTGACGCGAAAGGGCGATAGTGCCGAGGCGCTGGTGGTGGCCTTGCAACACGCGCTGAAAGCGAACCCTGGTGCAATGGCGACCTGATGTCGAGTCGAGGTTAAGCCTTAGCTAAGCGCGCTCAATACCCCGAGAGCCGTATGCTCCCGCGATTCCATGACTGCTGCTATGCCTATCTCAAGATGCGTAGTGTATTGATTCCCGCAGTGTAATCGGTGGTTACCCGTTTCCTTGGCGCCCCTTCGCCATACAGTCATAGCGGGGGGTGTGCAGATCGCTGAATTACCTAAACGCGAGCAGGATATCGCGCTCTTCGTTGAACGCTCGCTACGCGGAGCATCCGGAGTTGCGGAGCCGACCATCGTGGAATCTTAGGGCTCTGGATCCTCGACAGATTTCCAAAACACCTCTAGGGCTGAATTTAATTCTTTAGGTGCTTCCAAAGGCAAAAGTCTGCCGGCAGACTCCAGCGTGACAATGCGCGAATTATCAAAGATTGCAGAGAAGTTTTTTGCCCGCTCTTGATTAACCACCGAATCGCCCGTACCCACCGGGATCATGACGGGGAGACTGAGTGAGCGGTTATCCTCTAAAAGATTGGGGAAGGATCGCGTGGTGAGAAAAGCGACTAGCGTTTCATAGGGCGTTTGCTCGAGCATCGAGCGATAGCGTGCGCGAGCATGCAAGGTGGCGCTTGGCGATACGATATATTCATTGAAGCGCCGGAATAGAGTGTCTTTACCTTCGAGTACAACAGTGCGTGCGTTTTCGGCGCGGTACCGTGCGCCGGCCGCATCCAGCGCGCCATCCAGCGTGGTGCTGATCAGCGTTAAAGAACGACAGCGTTGGGGATGATCACGACACAACAAGGTCGCGATCACGCCGCCGGCGCTGAGGCCGACCACGTGAGCAGGTTGTGTGGCCCCGACACGATCCATGAATTCCAATAACTCAGCGGCGTACTTGGCTTGATCCACCTGCGTCGCGAGGAGTGGGGATGAGCCTCCGTGTCCAGACAGATCGGGCGCAAGACATCGTCTCTGGGCGCAGATCTCGTTCAGTTGATCGACCCATAGGCGCGAGTCGAGTAACAATGCATGGACAAAAATGACGGGTGGGCCCTCACCGTGTTCGCGGTAGCTCAGTACCGTGTCATTGAGTTCGATCGTGCGTTGCACAGTCGGTGCCGCCTGCGCAATCTTCTCGCTGCCGATCATGGCCAAAGTGGCGATGACGACCGCACACATAATTGCGCGGCTACCCTTTAGGCGTTTTCTAAGCTCGGTATACACTGTGAGTCGGAGTGTACACCGACGATTGGGCGTTGCGCTTGAGCTCGCTGGGGCATTCTGGCTCTTACTTTTTACGTAAGACGCATAGTTAAGATTCATCCCCGGGGGGGGTATGCCAGAACAACAAGGACCAGCCGCTATTGATCGTCGTCACCGACGCGTCATTTTCGCCTCTTCACTCGGTACTGTTTTTGAGTGGTACGACTTTTATTTATACGGCGCGTTGTCCGCGATTATTTCGCGTCAGTTTTTTGCTGGGGTGGATGAAACGACTGGGTTTATTTTTGCTTTGCTCGCATTCGCCGCTGGGTTTTTTGTACGGCCCTTTGGGGCGCTTGTGTTTGGTCGGTTAGGGGATCTGGTTGGGCGCAAACATACTTTTTTGATCACCATCATCCTGATGGGTGTCTCGACAGCGTTGGTCGGGGTGTTACCTAACTACGCCACCATCGGTGTAGCCGCACCAATTATTTTGATTGTTTTACGCTTGCTACAAGGTCTCGCGCTCGGTGGCGAGTATGGAGGCGCAGCTGTTTACGTGGCCGAGCATGCGCCTGAGGGCAAGCGTGGTCTTTATACCAGCTGGATTCAAACGACCGCGACGCTGGGTTTATTTTTGTCGCTGATGGTCATCTTGGGCTGTCGCTGGTTGCTCGGCGATGATTTTGATACCTGGGGTTGGCGAGTGCCGTTTTTGCTGTCGACCGTATTGCTTGCGATTTCCGTCTATATTCGTTTGCAACTGCAAGAGTCGCCCGTATTTTTGCGAATTCGTGACGAGGGTAAGCTCGCCACACGACCGCTCAGTGAGGCATTCGGTAATGCTGCGAATCTTAAGCTCGTGCTGCTTGCGTTGATCGGCGCGACGGCAGGGCAGGCGGTGATCTGGTATGGCGGACAATTTTACGCGCTCTTTTTTCTCGAGAAGACCTTGCAAGTCGAGTCGAGCGCAGCCAACTTAATTATGGTTGCAGCGTTATTGATCGGCACTCCGTTCTTTGTGGTCTTTGGCATCTTATCGGATCGATGGGGTCGTAAACGCATCATCATGACTGGCTGTTTGCTGGCGGCGCTCACGTATTTTCCGACCTTTCAGGCATTGACCCATTACGCTAATCCCGCGCTGGAGCGAGCGGTTACCACCGCGCCGGTGACTGTGCATGCGGACCCTGAGGCCTGTAGCTTTCAGTTTGACCCAGTTGGTAAACAAACCTTTCGTCGCTCTTGTGATGTGGCGAAATCCGCTCTCGCGAGAGCCGGTATTCCGTACACGCAAGTGCCCGCTCCAGCCGGGACGCTCGCTTGGGTGCAAATAGGAGAGTCGGTAAGTCCGGTACGCTTGCCAGCCTTTGAAGGAACGTCGCTTGATACCGAGACATTTAAACAGCAGGCCAATGTTTACGCCAAAGATTTGAAGCAAGCGTTGGCTACCGCAGGCTATCCGGCGCGAGCGGATATGGAGGCGGTTAATTACCCGGTGGTGATCGCACTCTGCGCATGGTTGGTCTTATTGGTCACCATGGTTTACGGCCCGATTGCCGCTTGGTTGGTGGAGCTCTTCCCCGCTCGTATCCGCTACACCTCCATGTCATTGCCGTATCATTTGGGTAATGGTTGGTTTGGTGGCTTTTTACCGGTGACAGCTTTTGCGATTGTCACCGCAACGGGCGATATCTATGCAGGGCTTTGGTATCCCGTCGGTATTGCGCTTCTGACCTTAGTCATCGGCGTATTGTTTCTACCCGAGACGCACCGACGTCAGCTGGATGAATCAGGGTCGTGAGGGTTCGCGAAGCTCGCGCAACGTCTCTTCATCTAACTTGTAAAAAACGAGAATCGTACAGGCCAAAACTGCCATGAGCGCCGGCACGTAAGCAATCCCGACCAGGATCGCCTGTCGTACGGCCTCTGGGTCTTGTTGGGTCAGGTCAGGTTTATAGCCCGCCAAAGAAAGCGCCGTGCCCATGATCAAGGGACCCACAGACGACGCAAGCTTTTCCACAAAACTGTAGAACGCCGAATACATTCCCTCACGACGCAAGCCCGTTTTGAGTCGATCGACCTCCATGGCGTCGGTCAGCATCGACATCGCAAACATGACGTTACCGGAGAAGGCGATGCCCAATAAAAAGCCTCGAGCCGCCAGTAGCCAAATGGACTCACCCGGCGTTGCCAGTGTCCAAGAGAGTGCCGTGAGTCCCGTCACAGCAGCTGAGAGCATATAGCCACCGCGTTTGCCGATACGGCGCGATAACCAGACGAGTGCACCGGTGCCGCCGAGCACGGCAACCGTGGTTGCGCCGCCGATGATGGGGAGCAAGGTGAGCGGCTGATCCAAAACGTTCACCAACAGAAACACCAAACCGCCACTGCTGGCGCTGATGCCGATCAGTTGCACAAGCTTCACGGCCAGAATTTGTTGAAAAGCGCGGTTAGCGAAAAAGCTGCGGGCTTGCTCAGCGAAAGAGAGTGTACTCGCGACCTGTGCGGCCTCCGGTGCCGTGCGGGTACCGAGGGTGGTCGTGAGCATCGCTGCCAAGATCAGGCCTGCACCACCCCAGCCAAGCGCAGCATGCGCATCCCAATCTTTGCCGCCATATTCGAGTACCGTGCCCGCAAGTATCTGCAGGATGAAACTCCCTGCAGCGGTCGCCATCACGCGATAGCCATGGATCTCTGAACGCTCGTGATAGCCATCGGTCATCTCCGCAGGCATGGCCATGTAAGGCACGTTGAACAATGAATAGCCCGAGGTATAAATCAGCAGCGCAAGCAGGACATACCCTGCTGCGAGGAGCCCGGTACCCGAGGTGTAATTTTCAAATGGGCCTTGAAAGGGCACCGTGAAGACCATGACAAACGCGATCGCTGAGACAAAGGAGCCGGCAAATAGATAGGGTCGCCGGCGTCCCCAGCGTGATTGCGTGCGATCACTGATCCATCCCGACAGCGGGTCGGTGACGGCATCGAAGACTCGCGAGACAAAGATTAGAAACCCGGCGACGGCGGGTGCAATACCGATGACAGTGGTGAAATAGAACAGCGTGAAGGCGGATACGCCGTTCATGAGGATCGATACGCCAAAAGCGCCAGTCGCCCAAGAGAGCTTTAGGCGCATAGGTAATGTTGTCGCTGTCACGATGAGAGCTAATCACAGCACCCCCGGGGTTGTCATGCCAAAATCGGTGTTTGCTATGCACCCGAGATATCGCAACGTCGCGAGGTCGCATCGATCAGCGGGGCAGAGTGGTGACAATAGGGTTTATAGCGAGGGGGAACATCATGACTTACGAAGTAACGGCAGCCACGCGCGAGTATTTATTGCGCCGACACGGCTTATTTATCG
>CAZSRB010000025.1:0-22335 GCA_964609065.1 uncultured Acidibacter sp.
CCTATTGGTATGCCTTGAGGCAGAATGGCTTCAAAGATCAAATGCAGGGCTTTGGATCGTTACTAGAAAATTTCTAATTTTGTTGGTTTGAGTTCGCTGAGAGGGGTATTCGGATGCACTACGACTATGTGCCGATCAATTTACGCGGTCCGTTACGCTGGCCAGAGGGTAAGCGTGTTGCGCTGATTATTACGGTGAATCTCGAAACCTGGGATCTCATCAAAGATACGGATAAACCGTATTACGCGGGTGGGCCAGCGATTTTGCCGGACGTGCTGCCGGGTGACACACCCGACTTTCCCAATTACACCTGGCGTGAATACGGTCAGCGCGTCGGCGCGTTTCGTCTTTTTGATATGTTCGACGAGGAGGGTGTGAAGCCTTCCTGCACAATCAATGCTGTGACGGCGCTACGTCGAAGACCGATGCTCGATGCGGCGCTACAGCGTGGTTGCGAGATCTTGGCGCACAACTATGAGCAGGGGGAGTTATTAACCAATTTCGCAAAAGACCCTGAGCGCGAACGAGACGTGATCGCCCGCTCGTTGCAAGTCTATGAGCAAGCGGTTGGGCGCAAGGCGCGGGGTTGGCTGTCATCGTCGCTGCGTGGCACGCTCAACACCGCCGATATTTTGGCGGAGCACGGACTGCTTTTTTACTGTGATCTCATGAATGATGACCAGCCTTATTTGATCAGTACGCCGCATGGGCCAATTGTCTCGACGCCCTACACCAACGAGATCAACGATTTCACGCTATTAACCCGACGTAATCACACAACAGATGAATTTCGCGATATTTTGATCGAAGAGCTGAACGAGCTCTATCGAGAAGGTGAGCACTCTGGGCGCATCATGAACATCGGTTTGCATCCCCATGTGAGCGGTCGTGCGTATCGTATTCGCGCCCTGCGGGAATTTATTCGCCATGCTAAGAGTCTGCCCGGGGTATGGTGGACCACACGTGAGCAGGTAGCCGAGTCATATTTGCAACAGCATGCGACCCATATGCCGTCGACCACGACGGTCTAATCTGGATGGGCGTCTACGATGACGCTGCCGCGAAAGAGGGGAAGTAGGATGAGCACAGGCACAACGATGACGCTAGGCGAGTGGCCCGTTCAGACCGAGGGCGTACGCCGTTTTCTGGCAACACCCGACCGACAAATGTTGATCGGCACCGAGTGGGTCGACTCGCTGTCGGGCGATCGTCTAGAGACCCGTAATCCTGCGACGGGTGAGTTGTTGGCCACGATTCCCGCCGGTGATGCCGCTGACGTCGATCGGGCGGTAGCCGTCGCTCGCGAGGCGTTTGAGCAGGGCCCTTGGCGCAGCATGTTGCCCGCTGAGCGCGCGCGGCTCTTGTGGAAAGTTGCAGATCTCATCGAGGCTCATTTGGATGAGCTTGCTGAGCTTGAAACGTTGGATCAGGGTAAACCGCTGTGGGTCGCCAAATACGCAGAAATTCCGGGCGCGATCGAGCAGTTTCGGTATTTCGCGGGAGCTGCGACCAAGCTCGAAGGCAGCACGATCGACCCCTCGATTAATTATCAGCCTCCCGGCAAAAAGCTGTTTGCTTATACGCGCAAAGAGCCCATTGGGGTGGTGGCCGCCATCGTGCCTTGGAACTCGCCACTCGTATTAACGGCAATGAAAATCGCGCCCGCGTTGGCCGCGGGTTGCACGATGGTCCTCAAGCCTGCCGAGGACACCTCGCTCACGGCGTTAAGACTCGCGGAGTTGATGCGCGAGGCAGGCATACCCCCTGGCGTGCTTAATGTCGTAACCGGTCTTGGCGAAAAGGCGGGAGCGGCCCTCGCAGCGCATCCAGACGTCAACAAAGTGGCTTTCACCGGCTCGACCGAGGTGGGCAAGCTCATCTTGGGCGCCGCGCGCGGTAACCTCAAAAAAGTGACGCTGGAGCTCGGCGGTAAATCGCCCGTCATCGTTCTCAATGATGCCGATCTGGAGCATGCGATTCCGGGTGCTGCGAATGCGATTTTCTTTAATGCGGGCCAAGTGTGCGTCGCCGGCTCGCGCCTTTATGTGCAGCGGAAAATCTTTGATCAAGTGATCGAGGGTGTGGCAGCGCAGGCCAAATCCATCAAACTTGGCCACGGTTTGGATCCCAGCACTCAGATGGGTCCTCTCGTTAGCCGCAAGCAAGCCGAGCGGGTCGCCGGTTACATCCGTGCCGGCGCCGCTGAAGGCGCGCAGATTATGAGCGGAGGTGCAGAGGGGCTTGGGCCCGCGGGTACCTTCATCGCGCCGACCCTCTTGAGTGGCGTGAGGCCCGACATGACAGTGGTCCGAGAGGAGATCTTCGGCCCAGTGGTGGTGGCGACGCCCTTTAATGAGCCCGAGGAAGCGGTCGCGCTCGCCAATGACACCGAATATGGCTTGGCGGCGAGCGTCTGGACGGAGAGCTTGTCGTCGGCGCATCGCCTCGCTGCGGACATCAAGGCGGGTACCGTCTGGATCAACAGTCACTCGATGTACGATGCGAGCTTGCCGATTGGAGGCGTAAAGCAGTCGGGCTGGGGTCGCGACAGTGGTCATCAGGCCGTCGATAATTATTTGGAAACAAAAACCGTCTGCGCCGTGATTTAGTTGCGGTGCCAGACACGTCGAGGGGGTCACGTGTCTGTGGAATCGAGACTGAAAACCAGCCAGTTGCTGGCCTATGCAGCGCCCACGGTGGCGCTGCAGGCCATGTTGGTGCCGCTCTATAACTTTCTACCTCCGGTGTACTACTCCCCTGAAGTGGGGATGGTGGCCCTGACGGTCGCCGCTATTTTTGCGGTCGGTCGCTTTTGGGAGGCGATTATCGATCCGTTCGTGGGCGCGATCTCTGATCGCACCACCCATCGCTTTGGACGCCGCCGCCTTTGGATGGCGGTCGGTGCACCGATTGCGCTCATTTCGGCATGGTTTTTACTGCTACCCCCGGTAGGGGCGTCACCGGGATATCTGCTTTTTTGGTTGGTGAGCTTCTACGCAGGCTGGACCTTGGTTTACGTCCCGCATCAAACCTGGGGCGGTGAGCTATCGACAGACTACGCCGAGCGCAACCGTATCGCAGGGTTCCGCGAGAGCGGGGCGTTTGTGGGCTACCTCTGTGCCAGTGCCGTGGGTATTTTGTATTGGATCTGGATTAAGGGAGTCGCGTTCCCGAGCTACGGGCAGATTGTGCAGTCGGTTGGCGCGTTTTTCGCGATCGCGTTACCGATCGCCATTCTTTGGTGTTTTCGTAAAGTGCCCGTCAGTGAGCAACATAGCGAGCGCACGCCAGGCTGGGGTGAAATCGCTCGCATCATTACCCGTAACGCTCCCTTTCGACGTCTCGTTGGCGCGTATTTGATCGATCGGCTCGCAATGGGTGTGTACTTTGGTGTGCAGCCGATTTTGATTTCACAGGCCCTTGGATTGCATCAGCATGTATTGACGGTCGCCTTGGTTAATACGGTAGCCGCCGTGATCTTCGCGCCCACTTGGATTCCGCTTGCGACGCGTTTGGGCAAACATCGTGCCTATTGTGTTGCCAATATTTTGACCGCTGGCGCCTACATCTCCCTTTTCTTTATGCCAGATGGCGCGCTGCTGCCGGTTTTGGCCGCGAATGCGCTGATGGCATTTGGGAACGGGGGCACGTTGATCACCCCGCCATCTATGACGGCCGATGCCGTCGATGCGGATGAGTTAGAGACGGGTGTTGCGCAGATGGGTGGACACATGGCCTTTTTAGCGTCCGTGTTCAAGTTTGGGATGGGCTTGGGTCTCTTTCTGGGGCTCGGATTTCTATCAATCTTTGGTTACACGGACTTGAGTCAAGTCTTATCTTCTGATGTAGAGCAGGGCGTACGTCTCGGCGCTTCTTGGCTACCGGCAGTAATGTTACTGCTACCTATTTTTATGATGTGGAACTATCCGATTGATAGTACGACCCATGCGGAGATTCGTGAGCAACTGGCGGCAAAGCGTTTGGCAGGATCTGGGTCATCCGCCGCCGTGGGGGAGGGGGCATGAAACTCGTACGAGGACTCGTGAAGCTGTTGTTGGGGCTGATTGCGCTCCTTTTGTTGCTCATTGTCGGTTTGCTCACCACCATGTGGATCGCCGATCCGACTGTACCTAAAAATATTTTCTTTGGGCAGCCGATCACCGCACCGGCGGCGGTTGAGCGTTCGCAGCCGCAGGTTCGAGTGCCCGGCCAACCTCGAGCCGACTTGACCCCCATGGAGCCCGCCGGGAGCGTGGTTGACGAGTCGATCTTTGATCCGGACCTCTTTGCGGAGGCGGTTGAGTATGCGGATGTCTCGAACTCTGTCGCATTGCTGGTGCAACAGGGCGGGGTCATTCGCTACGAACGTTATTGGCCTGGGTACGGCCCAGACACTCGGACCAACCCCAATTCAATGCATAAGCCCGTATTGGCTTTGCTCGTGGGCGCTGCTATCGCAGACGGCTATATCGACTCATTAGACGCCAAAGCGGTAAAGTGGTTAACCGAGTGGCAAGACGATCCAAGGCGAGACATTACCATTCGCCAGCTTCTGCAGATGTCGAGCGGGCTCGAGATCCCCGTGTTTGGCACGTGGAAGTCAGCGAGAATTCTTTTTGGCTCAGATCTCGTTGCCGGCGTGATGGATTTGCAGGCGGAGAAGCCGGCGGGTAGTGAGTTTCAGTACAGTAACGCTAATTCACAGTTGCTCGCGCTTATCATTGAACGGGCGACTCAGGAGCCCTACGCACAATACCTGGCGCGTCGTTTGTGGCAGCCGCTTGGCGCGCAAGATGCCTTTCTTTGGCTGGATCGCGAAGGGGGCATGCCGCGAGGCTTTTGCTGTCTTTTTGCATCCGCCCGCGATTGGCTGCGGGTGGGCGAATTAATTCTGGGTGAGGGCGAACGCGCCGGTGAGCGTATCGTTCCTGCGGACTACGTCTCTCAAATGTTGACGCCAACCGAGTTAAACCCGAACTTCGGATTTCAAATCTGGCTAGGCTCGCCCGCGAGTGAGACGCGAAAATACAATGACTTTACGGTCACCGCCTATCACTCGGCGCCATTTGTCGTCAGTGATGTCATTTATATTGATGGCTTCGGTGGGCAGCGGGTTTACATCATTCCATCGCAACAACTGATCATTGTTCGTACTGGGGTGTCACGTACGGATTGGGATGACGCCATTCTCGTCAATGCGATTAGTCGCGCGTTACGACCCAGTGTGATGTCGGACTCTGCGCCGTAAGCGCAGCCGTACACACCCGCTAAGGGTTAAGAGGGGGTACTCATGAACCAAGCAGATAGCCGATTGAGCCGTTTACGGGTACTGGAGGCCGTACTGGCTCTCGTTATTTTTGGGCTGGTCATTTTTCAGATGTACCAGTCAACGAAAGTGGGTGTCACGCCGCGCGGTACGCCCGCTCGTGAGGCGCTACAGCATCTACACATCTCAAATGGCCTCAGCATTTTATTGTTGCTGATACCGCGATTATGGTTGAAAGTTTGGTTACCGACACCCCCGCGCCCAGAAGCGGTTCCTGCTAGCGCGGAGGGTCTTGCGCGCGGTGTTACCGGCGTCTTGCTGGTCACCTTATTGGGATTTTGCCTGACAGGGCCTCTCTTTGCGTGGTCAGAGGGGCATGCCGTGAACTGGTATGGCTTTATTGAGTTACCGGCCTTGCTACCCGCGAGTTATCGTGCCTCCGTGACCCTCGGTTATCTGCACAGTGCGCTGGGCTTTTTTCTAATCATTCTTTTTGGCTTTGCAGTCCTGCTCGCTCTCTGGCAGGCGCTTCGATATCGAGTGGGGCCGTGGCGATTGCTGCCGGCATTCCCTTGGGCGGCCGTGTCCAACGTCGCTGCAGAGCGTGCAGTAAAAGTGGGTGCGGCGTGGCGTGTGGTCCACGTCGTAGGCTTAGTGGCCGGTTTGGCATTAGCTGCTTGGATGCCCTATCGAATCTTTGGTGTGATCCCTTTGACCACCGGCAAGCAAATGGTGGCCACAGGTCCGGCACCGGTGATCGATCCCTACTTGGAGGTGGGTGAGGCGCCGTCACTCACCGGTCAGACTCAAACGGATTTCATGTGGTGTCGCTTCTGTCACTCATTCGAGGAGGGTGGACCTCATGCGGTGGGGCCGAACTTACATCGTGTGTTTGGACGTCGGGCGGCCAGTGCGCCAGGGTTTTATTATTCGTCGGCGCTCGTAGAGGCGGGTGAGACAGGATTGATCTGGGATGATGCCATGATCGAACAGCTGATCGCCGATCCCGCGCAGTTTTTGAATGGCGAGCACCGGATGCGCTACAAGGCGATCGAAGATCCTGAGGCTCGTAAAGAAATCGTGGCAGCTTTAAAGGTGGCCACTCGGTAAGTCTTGATCGAGGGCCTACGAGGCGCGACCCGCTATGACGGGAACGCGCTTAGTCGGTGTTCGATGACTGCTCGAGACGTCCCCGACGTAGCGAGGCCGGACTCGGCTCGCTCCGCAGGGCGTCTAAGGTTTTTTGGGCCTCTCGGTCCTCGGCTAGCCATGCGCGTAGCGCGAGGATGCTCACCCAAAGAAAATCTTGTAGATAGTCTTCCGCATAGGGTGAGCGAGGTAAGTCGTCGCGACCCACGCGTCCCCCCAGATAGTGATCCGCGCCTTCTTGCACCAATAGCCAGCGCTCGCGTGACCCCAGTAAATCAAAGGGCTGGCGGCGCCACTCGTAACCTGAGAGTCCCGGCATCTGGGCAAGGTCGTCGGTACCTACGGTCACTAAGACGGGTACTTGCATCGCCGTGAAATTTTCTTCGGTCAGCAAGCCCGGCATGACACCCGCTGCGCTGTGTAAGATCGCCATTTTGATACGCGGTTCGTTGATCGCGACGCTCGCTCCTGTCGGGTCATTCGACGTCGCGCCCGCAAGGGTTTGTGCGACCCAGCCCCCAAAAGAGTGGCCGGTGGCCGCGATCCGCGAGGGGTCTGCGCGCCCGACGAGCTGAGCATCCGCTAACAGCCTCGGTAGTTGATTGATGATGGCCTGCAAATCCGCGACGCGCCAGGCGTAAAAGTTAGGGTTCTGGCCACCTCGCGCGGTACCGAGCGATACTGAATCCGCATGCGTCGGCGCGATGACAATAAAACCGGCTTCGGCCCAAGGACGAAGAATATCGAGATATAAATCTTTGGAAGAGTAAGCGCCATGAGAGAACAAGACGATAGGTAGCGACTCACCGGAGCTCGGTGCGATGAGCGCATAGGGTTGCTCGCGATCGGCGACCATCAGCAGGCCTTGCTGTTCGATCAAAGATCCGTTGCGGGCTGGCAGCGCATCGCTGGCGTGGCCATTGGCTGCGCTCAGAGGCGCGCTCAGGCCAGCCAGTATCGCCAAGGCATAGAGCGAGAGCGTGCGTTGCCAAGGAACGACACGAGGGGTGCGGCGCGGCGTATCAGAGGCAAACAGAGACCAATGAAACATGAGGGGCGAATCCTATTTGGGAGTATCAGATTAGGTAGGCGAGTCAGAGGTCGCGGCGCACTCTAGTGCACTCGCGGCACACGCTGCGCTGCGGCCGGCGATCGCGCCTAAGATAATCGCCATACATAAGCCCATAGCCGGGAGATAACCGGTGACGTCGGGGCCAGAGACGCCACGCGCAGCGCCACCGCCTGCATATAAATTGGGTAATCGACGACCATCTGGGCGAACCACGGCCGCCTCATCATTCACTTGCAAGCCCCCTTGGGTGTGAAATAAAGCGCCTGTGACTTTGACCGCGCAGAAGGGCGGTTGCAGCGGAGCCAACCCCGAGAAGTCGCGACCCAATCGATCGCGGGTATCGCTGTCGCGCGCTTCGTTGATATGTGCGTTTTCTGCGGCGAGGCTGCCAGCCGGAAGTTGGCACAGGGTCTCGAGCTCAGCCCAAGTGGACGCTTCTTTAATCGCCCCAACCTCAACAAGTTGTTGTTGCTCGACCGAGTGTGCGAGACAGGTGTCATGGCGCTGTCGATCAAAGATTACCCAAGCAATCCCACCGGGCTGCTCGAGCACAGGCACGCACATCCCAGAAATATTGGCCAATTCATGCGTAAACCGCTCCCCTCGGGCATTAACCAAAAATCCGCCCTCGATCATAAGGGGGTGCGGGACCACGACTTGCTGTGGATCAGCGAGCGTACCAAGTCCCTGATAGGCGCTCATATCGCCTACCGCCGCGCCTAGCTCGAGTCCCCAAAGGATGCCATCACCTTGGTTACCTTCATGGCCAAAATATTGGGCTCGAGACATCTCTGGAATATGCCGAGCGACCAGTTCGTGGTTGCCACCAAAGCCACAGGTGGCAAGGATAAGCTGCTCGCAACCGAGATCCTCAATGCCGTCGGGTCGCTCGATCCGAACGCCTACCACCCGATCGGTGGAGTCGGCATACAGCGCGACGACTCGCGCTTCGGTCATGATCTCAACGCCTGCACGCCCACAGGCGTTTCCGAGCAGGGCTAGTAACTCTTCGCCATTACGCCCCGGGGGGATGTGAAGACGCGGATGCGAATGGCCTAAACCGACCCATTTAAAGTCCAACAACAGGGGGACTTGATGCTCACTGCTCAACCAATCGAGAACCGCCCCGGAATGCTCGCCTACAAGACGGGTCAACAGTGGGTCGGCGCGACCCTCCGTTTTAGCCATGACATCTGAAATAAATGTCTCTACCGAATCATTGATCCCCGCGGCTTTTTGGGCGGTGCTATTGACCCCACACACTGCACCAAGCGACATTGATGTACTTCCCCAGGGTCGCTTGTCACGCTCGAGTACCAAAACTTCGGCACCTGCATCGCGTGCGGCGAGCGCTGCGGTGAGGCCGCAGGCGCCGGCGCCGATAACTACGACAGGCATGGAAAACTCAAAGCTCGGAATGGCGTCGCGAATAATGCTCATGGGTCAAGAATACATGAGCAGACGGCCGGTTCGTGGCCGGTTCCATTAGTTCCCGCTCATTCAAGTGAGCGGCATTTGTCGCCACCATCGATCTGCTGCGTACAATGCGCTGTCGTCGTTTCATTCATCGGCGTGGGGGTTCGATATGCAGCAGGCCGTTCAAATTCAGCCTGATTCGATTGAGGAGGCCTTAGCCGCCTTGACCAAAGTACTCGGTAGCGAGCGAGTCATTACGAGCGAGGCGGAGCTTCGGTTTTTCTCGCAAGATGTCTATCGATCTGGGTTACTCCCCGCGGCGGTTATTCGGCCGTCGAATACCGAGCAACTCGCAGAGGCATTAGAAGCCCTAGCACCTTACGGTTTGCCAGTGGTGCCGCGGGGCGGGGGCATGTCCTACACCGATGGATATCTGCCGTCGCAACCGCATTCAATCACGGTTGACTTACTCGACATGCATCGCGTGCTTGAGCTCAATGTGGAGGATGGTTACGTCACGGTAGAGTGCGGTGCCACTTGGAAAGGTTTATTCGATGCGCTGGCGCCGCATGGGGTGCGCACACCGTACTACGGTCCTCTCTCTGGTCTGCGCTCGAGCGTCGGTGGCGCATTATCTCAAGGCAGTATTTTCTTAGGCTCGGGGCGTTATGGACCCGTCGCTGAGAGTGTGATTGGTCTCGATGTGGTGACGGCCAGCGGCGAGGTGCTTCGCCTGGGGAGTCACGCCAATCGTAATGGATCGGCGTTTTTCCGTCAGTTTGGTCCTGACTTGCTGGGGATGTTTCTCTCCGACTGCGGGGCACTCGGGATTAAGACGCGAGCAACCTTTCGCTTGATTCGTCCGGAGATCGAAAGTCGCTACCTCTCGTTCAGCTTTCGAGAGGCGAGCGCGCTATTTGCTGCGATGGCGGATGTCGCACGTGAAAATGTGGTCTCTGAGCAGTTTGGTTTTGACCCGGGCTTACAAGCCGTACGCATGAAGCGCAGCAGTTTGCGCGAAGATGCCAAGGCACTTTCGAAAGTGGTGACGCAGTCGGGAAGCATGCTCAAAGGTCTAAAAGAAGGCGCAAAGGTCGTGCTCGCAGGGCGCAGCTTTCTTGAGGAAGCTTGCTTTTCAATTCACCTTTCGGTGGATGGTCGCGATGCCGCCGATGCGGACGCTAAGGCAAAGATCGTACGCGACATCATGAGCCGTGAAGGGACGGAAGTCGAAAACACGGTTCCCAAAGTGATGCGTGCAAATCCCTTCGCTGAGTTAAATAGTATGTTGGGCCCCTCAGGTGAGCGATGGGTACCTGTACACGGAACGGTGCCGTTCTCAGATGCGACCGCGACGTATGAAGCTTGCGAGGCCGTCTTTGCGCGTAACGCGGATGTCATGCAGCGATTTGGCATTGAGCGCGGATATCTTTGTTGTACGGTCGCTTCGAGCGGTACTTTGCTCGAGCCCGTGTTGTATTGGCCTGACGCGCGACTCGGGTTTCACGAGCGGGTGCTGGATGCAAGCTATCTCGCAAAGCTTAAAAGCTATCCCCCGAATGAGGCCGCCGCCGCCGCAGTAGACACGCTGCGCGGGGAGCTTGCGGATGTGTTTATGCAACGCGGCGCGGTCAGCTTTCAAATTGGTAAGTTTTATCGATTCCAGCAAGGACTGGAGCCTTCGGCGGCAAAGCTCCTTGGGGCACTGAAACACATGTTGGATCCGGAGCGTCGAATGAATCCAGGTGCTTTGGGTCTGTAGGCTTGCAGGGCAGGGCTCGAGTTTCCTAGACTCGGTGCGTTCAGCGATTTAGTCGACCACGGAAGGGGGTACCGATGGCCAAGATTGTCGTGTTGTTTAATCTGAAGGACGGCGTGAGCGTTGCAGACTACGAGAAGTTTGCACGCGAGACGGACCTTCCCATCGTGAATGCGCTCGCGTCGGTGGATAAATTTGAGGTCCTGAAGGCGACGGGGCTGCTCGGCGGCGGCGAATCGCCATATCGCTATCTTGAGATCCTGGACGTGAACGACTTGACCCAGCTTGGTGCGGATGTCTCTACCGAGACCATGCAACAGGTTGCTGCGACCTTTCGCAGCATGGCGGACAACCCACTCTTTATCGTTACGGAAGCGCTGTAAGGCATGCTGTCTTACGCGTTGAGGCGCATCGGTGGGGTGTTCCCCACGATGTTTATCATCATAACGATATCCTTTTTCGTTATTCGCATGGCACCCGGTGGACCATTCGATGACGAACAAACCTTACCGCCGGAAATTAAGGCCAATCTGGAGGCGGCGTACGGTCTTGATAAGCCGTTAACCGAGCAATATTGGCGCTACCTCGCGGGTCTCGTGCAGGGCGACTTTGGGCCGTCCTTCAAGTTCAAGGACTTCACGGTCACCGAGCTGATTGCCCAAGGCTTACCGGTATCGTTGCTACTCGGTCTATTTGCGATTCTCTTGGCTGTACTGATTGGGGTGCCGCTCGGGACCTTGGCGGCACTGCGTCAGAATAGTGCGGTGGATTACGGCATCATGGGCGTCGCGGTCATTGGGATTGCGTTGCCGAGCTTTGTGATTGGTCCCTTGTTTGCTCTGATCTTCGGCTTGTATTTGCGCTGGTTTCCGGTCGCTGGCTGGGAAAGCGGCGACCTGATTTACTTGGTCTTGCCGGTCGTCACACTTGCGCTACCGGTCATCGCGTACATCGCGCGATTGACGCGAGGAAGTTTGTTGGAGGTCTTGCGGACCAACTTCGTGCGCACCGCGCGGGCCAAGGGGTTATCAGAACGTCAGGTGATTGTAAGACATGCACTGCGACCGGCCTTGCTACCGGTTGTGAGTTATCTCGGGCCGGCCACGGCGTTTGTGATCACAGGGTCGTTAGTGGTGGAAACCGTATTTGGCTTGCCGGGCAGCGGACGCTATCTGGTGCAAGGCGCGATCAATCGCGATTACACCTTGGTGATGGGAATGATTGTCGTCTATGGCGGCTTAACGCTGCTCTTGAATCTCATCTCCGATTTACTTTATGGCTGGCTCGACCCGCGGGTGCGTTATGACTGAGACACCTGTGCGCGGCTTTTGGGGTGATGCGTGGCGACGCTTGCGACAGAATCGAGCGGCTATGGCAGCCAGCGTGGTCATCGTGCTGATTTCTTTGCTGGCTTTTCTTGGTCCGGCGTTCTCGCCGCATCCCTACGATGCCATCGATTGGGACTACATGGCGGTGCCGCCAGGAGGGGGTAACGATCACTGGTTGGGCACTGATCGCTTGGGTCGAGATCTCTATGTGCGAACCTTGCACGGCGTGCAAATCTCTCTACAGATTGGTCTGCTTGCAACCGTGGTGTCGCTGATCATCGGTGTGTTGTGGGGCGCGACGGCGGGCTACCTCGGAGGGAGAATAGACGGTGCAATGATGCGCGTGGTCGATATCATGTATGCACTGCCGTACATCTTTATCGTCATCATCCTCTCGACTCTGTTCGACCGCGGCAATATCTACGTGCTTTTTTTAGCGATCGGAGCGGTTGGCTGGCTCACCATGGCGCGTATCGTCCGCGGACAAACCTTATCTTTGAAACGCAAGGAATTTATCGAGGCCGCGCTCGCTAGTGGTGTGGGTACGTGGGGTATTTTGTTACGCCACATCGTTCCTAATGTGATCGGTCCCGTGATTATTTATGCGACGCTGACGATTCCGCAGATGATCTTGTTCGAGAGCTTCCTCTCGTTCCTAGGTCTCGGCGTGCAGGAGCCTCAGGCCAGTTTGGGTAGCCTGATCAACGAAGGTGCGCAAGAGATGGAATCGGCGGTGTGGATGCTGATCGTGCCAGCGGGCTTTCTGGTCACCCTGCTCACGTGTTTCAACTTTCTGGGTGATGGTCTGCGCGACGCGTTAGACCCTCGTGATCGGTAGCACGCCTCATGACGGAACAAAGCATCACGGCGAGTGCGGGTGAAGCGGTGACACGAGAGCACGAAGCGCTACAGATTGACGCGTTGTCTGTGCGTTTTGTCACGCCAGACGGAGAGCTCGCGGCCGTCAATGATTTCTCGCTGCAACTCAAAGCAGGCGAATGCGTTGGTGTCGTGGGCGAGTCCGGCGCAGGTAAGAGCCAGTCATTCCTGGCGGTGATGGGTTTGCTCGCTGCCAATGCCAAGGTGGCTGGACACGCGAAACTTGCGGGTCGAGAGCTACTCAACGCCACACCTGAGGAACTTAATACGATTCGCGGCTCGCGCTTGGCGATGATTTTCCAAGATCCAATGACATCGTTGACGCCGCACATGAAAGTCGGCGAGCAAATCATTGAGTCGATCGTTTTGCACGAGGGTCGTTCGCGCGAGGAGGCCCTGCGGCGGGCGCTTGAACTTTTAGAAACGGTACAGGTGACGGATGCGGCGAGACGACTCGATCAGTATCCACATGAGCTCTCCGGGGGAATGCGCCAGCGCGTCATGATCGCGATTGCGCTCGCGTGTAATCCAGAAGTGTTGATTGCGGATGAGCCGACCACCGCCCTTGATGTGACCATTCAGGCACAGATTTTGGCGTTGCTGGCTAAATTAAAACGCGAGCGGGGCATGGCGATGGCGCTCATCACCCATGACTTGGGCGTGGTGGCGGGTATCGCTGATCAGGTCGTCGTGATGTACGCCGGGCGTATCGTGGAACGTGGGCCGGTTGTAAAAGTACTCAAGTCGCCACGTCATCCGTATACCCGCGCCTTGTTGGCATCGATGCCGCGAGTGGATGAGGCCGGGCATGAGCCCTTACAGGCCATCGCGGGACAGCCGCCGAATCCTCGACGCCTGCCAAGCGGATGCGCCTTTCATCCGCGTTGTCAGTTTGCCGATGCGCTCTGTCATGAAACACGACCCACGTTGACGGGTGATCACACATCGGGGGTAGCCTGTCACCGACCCTTAGAGGGTTTGGCCGTATGAGTATTGTCATATGAGTATTTTATTGAGCCTACGGGGGCTGAAGGTCGCGTTTCCTGTAGGCGGCAGCTTGTTTCGTGCCGCTAAATCATTGAAGGCGGTGGACGGCGTCGACCTTGAGCTCTCAGCCGGCGAGGCATTAGGGATCGTAGGCGAATCGGGCTGCGGCAAGTCCACCTTAGCGCGGGCGATTTTGCAGTTGATCCCGCCCACGAGCGGGCAGGTGGTGTGGCTCGGTCGTGATATCTCCGCGGTGTCCGTGAACGCCATGCGCCCCTTGCGCAAGGATATGCAGATTGTGTTTCAAGATCCGCTTGCGAGCTTGGATCCCCGGATGACAGTCGGTGAGATCGTTGCTGAGCCATTACGCGTGCACGCGGGTGAGCTCGATCGAACGCAGCGGCGCGAGCGAGTGCAGGACATGCTGCAGCGTGTGGGTTTACCGGCTGATGCGATCAATCGCTATCCGCACGAGTTTAGTGGTGGTCAGTGTCAAAGAATTGGGATTGCGCGAGCGATGATACTGAGACCGCAATTGCTGGTTTGTGATGAGCCGGTCAGTGCGCTCGATGTGTCGATTCAGGCGCAGATCGTCAACCTGCTGCAGGATCTCAAGCGCGAGTTCGGCATGAGCATTCTGTTCGTGAGTCATAACTTGGCGGTGGTGCGACGACTATGCGATCGCGTCTTGGTCCTGTATCTCGGTAAGCCCATGGAGCTTACGACCACCGAGGAGCTCTACAAGCGGCCGCTACATCCCTATACCCGAGGTCTGATCGCGGCGGTGCCACTTCCCGATCCAGACGTGCAGCCGAGCCGGCTCGGCAGTGTGCTGTCAGGGGAACTTCCGTCGCCACTGTCGCCTCCCTCCGGGTGTGTTTTCAGAACGCGTTGCCCCATTGCGGAGGCTCAGTGCGCAAGGGTAGTGCCCGTGCTGGACGAAGTAAGGAAAGGTCATCACGTCGCGTGCGTTAAGTGGCAATCGGTGGAGCAAGGCTAAATGCAAAGACTGGTCGGTAAGGTTGCACTCGTAACGGGCGCGGGACGACAAGGCGGGCTCGGGGCAGCCATCGCATCGCGCTTAAGCGAGGAAGGCGCGGCCGTGTTAGTCACGGATCTACCGACAGGAGATCAGGATATACCGGCGGATCGGGTGGGTTCGGAGAGCGAACTCGAGGCGATTGCCGCAGCGATTCGCGCAAGTGGCGGGCGTGCGCTGTCACATCCTCTCGATGTGCGTGATGAAGCGACGGTGATTGCTGCGATCGATTACACTGTCAAAGAATTTGGTGGCCTCGATATCTTGATCAACAATGCAGGCATCGGCTTCATGATGGAGCCGCTGGTGGACATGCCTATTGCGCGTTGGCGTACGGTGCTCGATGTTAATTTGACGGGCGCGTTTCTTTGTACTCAGCACGCATCACGACAGATGATCGCGCAGGGTCGGGGTGGGCGGATTATCAATATCGCAAGCGTGGCCGCAAAGTCGGGTTCCGTGCACTTAGCCGCCTACGCGGCCTCCAAGCACGGCATGATTGGCTTGACGCGAAGTGCCGCCATCGAGTTAGGTGCGCACCAAATCACGGTCAATGCGGTGTGCCCCAATCACGTCACAACGGGACTCGGTGCAGTGCAGAACAATTATCGCGCGGCACAGCGCGGACAAACGGTGGATGAGTATCTCGCTGAAATGCGCGGACGGATTCCACTTGGACGTGTTGGGCTTGCGACCGATACAGCCAAAGCGTGTGCGTTTTTGTGTTCCGAGGAGGCAGCGTACATCACAGGCGAGGCGATGAATGTCTCCGGTGGCCAGGAGATGCACTAGTGGCATCGGTGGGGCGATGCCCTGCGCGCACCCAAATTGCGTTGCGTATTAGTCACATTGACATCATCGCAACATGATGATTAGAGTCATAGGTGAGCCGCATGGCATGCGGCTCAATTGTTATATAAATATGATTTATACGTTTTTTTACACCTCAGGGGGAGGTTGCATGAAGTCCAACTCGACACTCACCGTCAGCGCCGTGGTCGCGGCTTTGATCGGCGGTACTGCGGGTTTCGCGCAGGCCCAAGACGAAGGCGCTTTGGTCCTCGAAGAAATCACGGTCACCGCTCGTAAGACCGAAGAGCGCTTGCTGGAAGCACCGGTATCCATTACGGCGTTCTCGGCCGAGGATATCGAAAAGAAAGGTTTCGCGACGCTTGAAGACGTCGCCCGTAGTGCACCGGGTGTGCAGTACTCACAGCAGGGTGGACAGATTCCTGGACGCTACACCTCTGCGATTCGTTTCCGTGGCATGAACGTGAACTCCGACAGCCCGTCGTTGCAGCTGGGTTCGCTATTCATTGACGGTATTTATGTGCTGGGCGGTACCCAGTCAATTCCTTATGATGATGTCGAACGTATCGAAGTCATCAAGGGACCGCAGTCTGCGACTTACGGTCGTAGCACCTTTGGTGGTGCGATCAACTACATCACGCGCACCCCGTCGCTGACTGAATACTCGGGGCGTTTGAGCGTATCGGCTGCGAACTACCAAGATACCGACGTCTCAGCGAGCTTCGAAGGCCCGATGATCGAAGATAAGCTGTCATTCCGCATTGGCGGTCGTTACTACAGCCGGGGCGCGGTATATACCGCAACCGATGGCGGCGGTCTGGGCGAAGAGAGCAGCAAGTCGGTAGCTTTGACCTTGAACTGGCAGCCGAACGATGCCTTCAACATGAAGTTCCGCGGCTTCCATAACATCGACGATGACGGCCCGATGATGGGCGGTCTGGTTAATGGTTGGCAGAATGACACCTGCACGGGTACGACAATCACCACGGAAGATCCCGACTTCCCGGTTGCGTCACCTCGGAACTATATCTGCGGTGCTGTGCCGGAGCCCGGTGTCGCGCGAAATATCTTTGGTACCACGCGAGTCATCGACCAGGTGACTTCGTTGTTCCCGCCGCAGGCGGCTCTCAACGGTACCCCGAATTTCGTTTATGACTTTTTGGTGGGCCGTCCGAGTGACTCGCGAGTCGATGTGCCGAAGATCGATAAAATCGGTCTTGCACGTACCGTCACGCGTTTTTCGGTGAATGGTACCTATGAATTTGCAGGTGGCTACGAGTTCGCGTTCCAAGCGGGTCTCAATGAATTGCGTGCCAACTGGATTCGTCCTTTCGGTCTGACCCCTTCGGGCCGTTGGATGTCGCGCGATCCGATCGACTCGGAAGACGAGAGCTATGAGTTGCGTCTGTCCTCGCCGCAGGATCAGGCGTTAACCTGGTTGTTTGGTGTCAATTACTACGAGCAGACCTTTATCCAGTCGGGCTCGGGTGGTGATGCCACGTGGTTGTGCTTGGACTTTGCGCCGAAGCCGGTGACGGCGCCTTGCTCGGGTCGTAACTTCTCAACGCCCAACAGCTTGGTACAGAACACCGACAAGATCACGACCGAGGGCGTGTTCGCATCCGTGTCTTACGACTTCAACGATCAGTTCTCGATCAGCTTAGAAGGTCGTTATCAGATCGACGAGACGACTCGCGCGATCTTCTCGACGAACCCGACGAGCATTGAAGACAAGAGCTTCCTGCCGCGTGCGATTGCGCGCTGGACGCCGAGCGATGAGACGAACGTCTACTTCAGCTTTGCCAAGGGTATCCTGCCCGGCGTGATCAACTCTGAAATCGCGGCAGCCACGCCTCGGGAGCTCGCGCAGTACCAGAACTTGTTCCCAGGGATCGCCGGGATTGTGGAAGGCGACAAGCTCGACATGTACGAGCTGGGCTGGAAGCAGCAGTGGTTGGATCGACGCGCACAGACCAGTGTGGCGCTCTACTACGGCAAGTGGGAAAACCAAAAGGGTCGCTCAGCCTTCCAGATTCAGGAAGACTGCGGCAGCTTCTCGCACGGCGGTGTAGCCGGTGCGACAGCAGCCAACGGTTGCCCGGATGGCGCCACGGGCCTGCCCGCGCTGTTCCCGAACGGCTCGCCCTACCTCAACTCGCGTAATGCGAACGTACCGGGTAATTCCACCCTCAAAGGTGTGGAGTTCGAAGGTTCGATCCTGCTGAGCGAGGGTTGGGATTTGCGCGGTACGCTGACCTGGGCACATAGCGAGTACGATGATTTCATCTTCAACTTTGTGCGGCCGATCGCCGGCTTCCAACAGATGAAGGGCAATCAGAACGCGCGCTTCCCAGAGTGGTCCGGCTCACTGGCTTCCGGATACACGGCGCCGATCGCCGGCACCGAATGGGACTGGTTCGTCAATGGCGATATCAGCTACTTCGGCAAGGCCTATGTGGATGAAAGCAACCTCGCGTATTGCAAAGGCTACTCCTTGGCCAACCTGCGCGTAGGCGGTGAGAAGGATGGCTTCCGTATCGAAGGGTTCATCAAGAACTTGTTCGAGGAAGAAGCCTGGGCGGCCTGCGCTCGTTGGACCGACTTTGACTCGGCACCGAGCCTCGCTCAGCTGACCACCTATCAGGGCGTTGCGGTGACGCCGACGATGCCGCGTCAATACGGCATCCGTGCGGCCTACAAGTTCTGAGGTGATGACGAAACGTCTTTACCCAGAATAGGGGCATACAGACGGGGTCACGATGTGAATCGTGGCCCCGTTTTCTTTTAAGCGTCAGGCGCCGTACCGCGGCAAGGTGAGGATGGATGAAGTTGTTCTATACGCCGATTAAAGGCTATGTGCATACCGTCGAGGCGGTAATTCATTACACGGGCCTTAAGGATCAGATCGAGCCCATTGCGGCAAAACCGTTTGATCCGCATACCCCGTTGATGTCCATCAACCCCATCGGCAAGGTCCCCACGCTACAGCTCGAGTCAGGGGAGTATCTAGCCGGTGGCCCGGTCATCTACGAATATTTGGATTCTTTGCATCGTCGTCGGCGCTTGTTTCCTGCCAAAGGGGAGGCCCGTTTCCGCGTGCTGCGTCAGGCTTGGATGGCCGATGCGCTCTTTGACACCTTCGTACTACTCATCATTGAGTCTTGGCACGATCGCGATGCGCAGCGTTCGGACTATATTCAGCGCTGCTTCAGTAAAGTCGTCGCGATACTTGATCAAATGGATCGCGATGTTTCGAGCTACGAGCGCCTGGACATTGCACAGCTTCGGGGCATCGGCGCGCTGCAGTTCATGAAGTTGAAGATGTCCGCCGTGGGCCGTGCTTGCGTGGGTCTCGACCCCGCATTTGATCCGTTTGCCGGACGCGATGCGCTCGCCGGCTGGTATAAATCTTTGGCACGTAAGAAAATGTTTCGTGAACCTTTGATCCGCATGGAGTGATCATGCCAATTCCGCACCGCCGCATCCGCGGCAAACTTCATTACACCAGCGACAAGCCAGACCGAGAGGGCGTAGAGCGGGGTCGTGAGTATTTTACGATCACCGTGGCCGGTGACGGACGACGCACACTGCGTGCGTATACCGAGATCGATGATGCCCCCAACGTCATGCGTGATGTGACCTTAAGTCTCACGCCGAACTGGCAGCCGGAAGATGCCTTCGTGCGCTTGCAGGTGGGTGATCGCTTTATGGGCTCGAGTTGGTTTCGATTCACGCCCACGATGGCCGAGTGTGAAGGATTCACTGCGGCCGAGGGACGGATCTCACAGCGCTGGCCTTTGACGCAGCCGCTGCAAGGGTTCGGGACGCATCCCATCCAAGCTGACGCCTGGATCACGAGTATGGTGCCCGAGTCCGCGGGAACCGCTGCGGGTGAGTACGACAATATTTTAATGTGCTCGCTGGATCATCGCGGGGCGACGGGTCCAATGATCATGAAGTTTGAGCGAGCGGTGAAACTGCGCTTTGTGGGTCGTGAGACGATCACGGTGAAGGCCGGTACCTTTGATGCACTACATTACCGTTTTGCAGAAACGACCGATGATGGTAGCGGCGAAACCTGTAATGAGCCGGGTAAGCACCCGCCTTACGACATGTGGTGCACAGCGGATGGGGATCGAGTGTGTTTGCTCGCCTATGTCACGGGCTACATGATGACGCGCTACGAACTCGTGGAGTACGAATGCAGCGAGGCTGCCGACTGACACTAAGACGTCGGGGTGTACTGCTCGCGGCGCTCGCTGTGCTGAGCGTGCTGCCCGATATGGCGCCATCGGCTCAAGCGAGTGAGCGAGTCGTGCGTCGCTCAACCACCGGTGAGCCTCAGTCACTCGATCCGCAGATCTGGACCTACGGTCAGGATGGCAATATCGCCCAAGATCTTTTTCAGGGCTTAACCACGCTGGACCCAGACGCCAACACTGTACCGGGGCAGGCTGAATCCTGGACCGTGTCAAGCGATGGGCGTGAATACCGCTTTCGTTTACGGACCGGCCTGAGGTGGTCGGACGGAACCCCCCTGAGCAGTGAAGATTTTCTTTGGTCATTTAGGCGATTATTTGATCCGAGGACGGCATCACCCGCCGTGTCGCTGCTTTACGTGATTCGCAATGGGCGACGCGTCAATACCGGTGAACTCCCCGTTGATGCCTTGGGTGTGCGGACCCCAGACCCGGAGACCGTCATCATTGAGCTTGAGCATCCAGCGCCTTATTTGTTGGATCTACTCGTACACCGCGCCTTTCCGGTGCCCCGACACGTAGTGGAGCGATACGGTCGGGAGTGGACGCGACCCGAAAATATTGTCTCGAATGGCCCGTTTTTATTAGATGAATGGCGTCCAAGTAGTCATGTGCGCCTGAAGAAGAATCCACGCTTTCATGCCGCTTCGAGCGTGAACTTAGACGCTATCTATCACGTTCCCGTGGAGGATCCTTCCCGCGGAGTGGTGCGCTATCGAGCCGGAGAGCTCGATGTTCTCGTCACACTCCCATCTGAACAATTAACCCAATTACGCAAAGACTTTGACTCCCAGCTGCGGCTGCGTGAGCAGATTGGTCTCGAATATTTAGCCTTTAATACTCGCCGTGGACCCACCGCCGATCCGCGAGTGCGGCGTGCCTTATCGATGGCCATCGACCGAGAGCGAATCGTTGAGCGCATTACTCGAGCGGGTGAGCCCGCCGCGTATTGTCTCGTCCCCCTTGGGGTCGTCAACTATCCCGCACGAGGCTGTGCGGACTTTGAGGGATGGCCGATGCAAGATCGGCTCCGCCGCGCCAAAGATTTGCTGCGTGCTGCGGGCTTTGGGGATGGGAATACTTTAACGCTTCGCTTTCGGGTAAATAATTCCGATACTCAAAAACGTATCGCATTAGCTGTCAGTGCGATGTGGCAGGCGCTCGGTGTGCGTACCCAAATTATCGGGTCCGACTTGAAGTCGCATCAGCAGGCGCTACAGCAGGGTGATTTTGATGTCGCGCGCGGTGTCTGGTATGCCGAGGACCGCGATGCCATGTCCTTCCTGCGCCTATTAGACGCACGCTCTCCAAGCCTCAATATTTCTGGCTTTGACGATCTCGCCTATCAGCGCTTATTGGATCAGGCGGATGGCAGTGCAGACCTCGCGCAACGAGCAAACTTCATGCAGGCGGCCGAAGCGCTCGCCATGCGTGAGCAACCGCTTGCCCCCATCCACGTCTACGTCAGTCGTCGTTTGATCTCCCCGCGGGTTCGGGGATGGCAGGACAACGTCCGGGGTCTGCATTTGAACCGTTATCTCTCTGTGCAATCGACGAGCTCGATCCATTCTCCTGCGGCACCGGAGAGCACTCCCGCGCGTCGACCTTGATAAAGGTCACCCGGCCGGGCAGTGGGTGCTTGGCGCCACGGTATCTTACGCCCGCTAGGCAATCGTGAAAAATCCGCGCAAAAACTCACCATGGCCATCGCAGGCGGGAGATCGCCTGCGCGTTGCGGGCGCGCGGTGGCGGCTTCTGGATACTCATCGAGCTCGATGAGAAATCCATCTGAAAAGTTCACGAGGGCAAGACGAGTTTGATGGTCGGCGGGAAGATCGTAGGCACGTTGCAAGACGCTGACCGTCGTCATGTAGGAATCGGTAACCGGTGCACCCAAGACATCGCGATAAAACTCTTGCATCGCACTCATCGAGGGCCCGCCGAGCACAACGATAAAACTTCGATCAACGAAACTTTGGGCGGACGTTTTGATAAACGTTCCGCCCCCAGGTGGAATCCGGGTGAAGTAATTGAGTTCCCCTGCAGGTCCAATCGCCTGCATGGCGATCACCGCGGGACTTGAAGCGAGCGGCTTTGGTTCGCCAATAATTTCGAAGGGCGCCTTATCGCGCCGAAATTGTTCGGTCAGGGCGACGGGATCCTCCACTAATATTTCATTGGAGTTCCAGCCATGGCTAAGCATGACCCGGTAACCTTCCGTGGGCGGCCGCTCTATGAGGCGTAGGTAGGTCTGAGCGCCGCTCTTTGGCTGCAATATGGCGTAGGGGCTACGGGCGGCGAGGGGGGCTCCCCAATCCTCCGCAAGTTCAGGCTCAAGCTCCCCCCGATCGACAACTTGATAACTCAGATG
>CAZSRB010000025.1:22435-26651 GCA_964609065.1 uncultured Acidibacter sp.
CCTCCGCAAGTTCAGGCTCAAGCTCCCCCCGATCGACAACTTGATAACTCAGATGGCGTTGATAGGCGTCACTCGCCATTTCAATGTCGTTGACAACTAGGGTTACAGCCAAAATTGCTGTCAGCATGACTCGCTCCTCAAGATCCCACCGGGGTGATAGCCTTGAGTGTAGCCTCTCAATGAGGCAGCGTGTCGTCTGTCATTCGTATTGGGGAAGTTGTGATCGATCTCTATTTTTGGCCTACGCCTAACGGACAGAAAATTCCTATCATGCTTGAGGAATGCGCATTGGAATACTGCGTCAAGCCTGTCAACATGCTTCGAGGCGAGCAATTTCGGCGCAGCTTCTTGCGCATTAATCCGAACAACAAGATTCCGGCGATTGTGGATCGGGACGGACCGGGCGATGAGCCGCTGGCTGTATTCGAATCGGGCGCGATTTTGCAGTACCTCGCCGAGAAGACGCGCCGTTTTTTACCGCGCGAGCGGCGTGCGCGGTACGTGGTACTGCAGTGGTTAAATTTTCAGGTCGCCAATGTGGGGCCGATGTTTGGTCAGTGTGGACATTTCTTAGGGTATGCGCCACGGCGTATTCCCTATGCCATCGATCGCTACCGTAACGAGACCCTACGTCTCTATGGCGTGATGGATCGACGGCTGGCGGAGGTGCCTTATCTCGGCGGTGCTTACTCCATTGCCGATATGGCGACGTGGCCGTGGGTACGGGTTCGCTGGCTCCACAAAATCGATCTCGACGCCTTTCCCCATGTGGCGAGATGGTATCGGGATATCGAGGGGCGACCTGCGGTACAGCGAGCACTCGCGGTACTCGCCAAGCGCGAAAAAATTGGTAATCCGGATGCGAAGGCCCGAGAGGCGCTGTTTGGCCGTACCCAACTCAAACAGGGCCGTAAATAGCTCGCAGAGTGGTCAGAAAATCGGCTGGCCTTGGAGGGTGCTGCCTGACGGCCGCTAAGTGGGTAATATGCGTGAGACGGGTGAGTTGTACGTTTAACCAGAGGGACTCCCATGAAATTTATCGCTCATAAGCGTAGTGCTGCCGTTGAGCAGTGGCTGCGTAAGGAAATCGCCGAGCAAAAAAAGCGCTATAAGAAAATTGTCGCTGAGCAAGATGCGCTTTCACCGAAGCGCGATAAATGGATTGCGGAATTTTTGCACCGTATCCAAACGCGTGGCTACCACGTGCACTTCAACCAAATGCGCAAGATTGCACCGGAAGAAATTCCAACTAAGCCAAAGCGCAAGTTCAAGGTTGTTTTTTAACTGATCCTGGTACGGAGTAAGCACCATGGCACGCCCACATATTGAGCCCTTCGTCGATCGCGACGTTCCGTTCAAAAAAATGACCCTGCCGGGATTCCCGAAGGGTATGCAGTACAAGATGCTGTCGATGGATACCGATGACGGCTCCTGCACAATGACCGTACTGTTTGAGCCCGGCTACAAGCAGCCGCCGGGTATGAGCTACACCGAATACGAACTGTTCATCATGACCGGCTCGATCAAGATCGGTGAGAAAGTCTGGGGACCTGGCAGCTACGTCTTCGTTCCGGCGGGGGTGGCGCTGGAGGCGCTGAGCTCACCGCGCGGCGCGACGGGTCTCATTTTTTACAACTACGGCGAACCTTCGTTCGTCGAGTCGCAGTCCGATCACCCGAAAGCTGAGCGACACCGCTTGGCGATGGTCAACTCCTACGATGATATGCAGTGGACGTCGACCAACTTTTTCCCTGCCACCGCACCCGGCTGTCTCGTCAAGATTCTGAAGTTCGATGAGCGTACCCAAGGCTTCACGTTCCTCTACTGCATGACGCCGAACTTTTGGCAGGACAATATTTCCTACCACGATTGCTGCGAAGAGGCTTATCACATCTGGGGTACCTCTTGGATGATGCAGTTTGGTGACCTCCCGACCGGCGGTTACTTCTGGCGTCCGCCGTACATTAACCATGGCGCGTTTGCCTCCAAGCTCGGCATTCTCGCGATTGGGCGTACGGACACGCAGTTGTACAATCATTTCCACTTCAATCCGTGGACCAACATTGAGGAAAACCGGCAGCGTGCGGCGAGCCGTATGCAGCACTGGAAGCCGGATTTGTATAAGTGGATTAACACCCACGGTCATAACCATCCCGTCGACTTCGAGCATGACCATGGTCACGCCCATGGCGACATGCCGCACCATCACGGCGACGGTCACGTCGAGCACAAGCACGCGAAGAAGCGCCGTCGTAAGCGTTAAGCCGTATCGGTCTCAGGGCCTCGGTCGAGGCGTGTCGCGTCGCGCGAGATCTGAGCCCAATACAGAGAGACGAGTTAAAAGAGCCGGTAACACCGGCTCTTTTTTCATTTATCCTTCGCGGGTTACCGATTTCGACGGCGAACCGCCGTTACCCCGTTTGATCAGAGGTCATGATGCAGAGCAGTCCGATTCGCACGAGCGACAGCCTCCGTAATGTTCGTTATGAAATTCGTGGCAACCTCGCACGGCGCGCCCTCGAGTTATCTCGTAAGGGATACGAGATTATTTCTTTGAATATCGGTAACCCGGCGCTGTTCGGCTTTCGCACGCCAGAGACCATGCGGCTTGCGATGATCGAGAACTTCGGCGTGAGCGAGGGCTACTGTCACCAGAAAGGGATTTTCCCTGCCAGAGAAGCGGTGGTGATGCAGCAGCAGGAGCGCGGGGTCCATGGGGTCACTGCCGAAGAGGTATTCATCGGCAATGGCGTGAGCGAACTCATCGATCTGAGTTTGCGGGCGTTGCTGAACGAGGGCGATGAGGTCTTAGTCCCGAGTCCCGACTATCCACTGTGGACGGCAGCCGTGAAACTCAATCGGGGCGAGCCGATTCACTATCCGTGTAAGCCCGAAAACAATTTCGTCCCTGATCCTGAGGATATTGCACGACTCATTACGCCGCGTACCCGGGCGATCGTGGTGGTGAATCCCAACAACCCCACCGGTGCGGTGTATCCACGGGCCGTACTCGAATCCATCGTAGCGCTCGCTGAGCGTCACGGATTGATGCTGTTAAGTGATGAGATCTATGACCACATCACTTATGACGGAGCGGAGTTTGTGCCCTTGGCGACCCTGGTGGAAGACACGGTATGTGTGACGATGTCAGGTCTTTCGAAAGCGTATCGTGCTTGTGGCTATCGCGTGGGTTGGGCGGTGGTCTCCGGCAAGTTGCGAATTGCACAAGATTTTCTGGCGGCGCTCGAGTTACTCGCATCATTGCGGCTTTGTAGTAACGTGCCGGGGCAATGGGCGGTCCAAACCGCGCTCGGAGGCTACCAAAGTATTCGAGAGCTAACAGCGCCAGGGGGCCGGTTGTACGAATCGCGTCGGGTGATTCTCGAATCCACAGAAGATCACCCTCATTTACGTCTGGTCGCACCCCAAGGCGCCTTATATGGATTTATCGGTGTGGAGGGGATCCCTCACTTCGATGACGAGGCGTTTGCACTCGATCTCCTGGAGCGTAAACACGTGCTGGTCGCGCCCGGGATCAGTTTTAATGTGCCGTATCACAACCACTTCCGCATTACGAATTTGCCGGATGCAGCGACGATGGCGGTGGTATTCAAACGCATGCACGAGTTACTCGAGGAATATGCCACGGGGACTCCCGCATCCTTGCAGGCGCAGCGTGCCGAATACGCAAGCTCACTCCAGTCAAAGCTTAGTTAATACTGAGAAAGAATCTCTATTTATCTGATTTGAATAATAAAAAACCTGACATCTCGCTTCCCTATGAGACGCACGATCTGCTCGTCAGCGATCGTTTGGAGGCGGCTGAGCTCGCGCTGTCCTACGCGCGCGGGCAGCAACGTCAGGGGCTAATGAGTTGGCGCCGGCCCCGTATTGAAACCATTGAAGGCTGGGTTCGTCGTATCTTCTCCGAGGCAGCCGAAGCGGGTGACCATCCGCTTCGACTGCTGAGCGGCGCTGAGGAGAGCTATCTGTGGGAGCGCGCCACGGAAGCCGTGTTGCAGTCGGGGTCGACCGAGGTGCCGATGCCGATTGCCGCGCTGGCCGATGGCTTATCGCGCGCCGCGCGACTTGCGGGCGATTGGGGGATTGACCTTGACGCTCTACCGGCTCTGAGCACTGAGGCCCAGTGGCTGCGACGGGTGGCTCAGGAGGTCGAGCAACAAGCGAGCTCTCTGGGTGCAATCGCCCGACACCA
>CAZSRB010000026.1:0-5650 GCA_964609065.1 uncultured Acidibacter sp.
CCTGATGACGATACTCGGTCTCGGCGAGCATCATCCCCGCTAGAAACGCACCCGTCGCCATTGAGACACCTGCGGCATGCGACACCCAGGCTGAACCGAGTACCACACCCAATACCGCCAAGGTAAAGAGCTCCTTCAAGCGACTATGCGCCATTTCATGTAACAAGGGTCTGAGTAGAAAGCGCCCCGATACGACCACCACAGCAACCGCCAAGATTGCCAAACTCGTTGCAGTCAAAATACTATTCAAAGAAAAATCTAGGCGGCCAGCACTCAAAGCGCCCGCTAAGACCAAAAACGGGACAAATGCTAAATCTTGAAATAAGAGCACGCTGAAAGCCATTCGCCCATGACTTCGATTGAGCTCATCCTGCTCTGTCAATTGCTGCAAAATGATGGCGGTCGAACTGACGGCCACGGCACCACCTACCGTGATCGCCGATAACGCCGGTAGACCCCATAGGAGAGCGATCGCTGCCACCACCGTGGAGGTTAAGAGCATCTGCGCGGCACCGACGCCAAATACTTCGCGCCGCATCGCCACCATTCTTGGCCACGAGAACTCTAGCCCCAGAGTAAAGAGCAAAAAAACGACACCGAGCTCGGCCAAAAGTCGTGACGTATCGGAGGCACCAAACCAACCCAGGGCATGGGGACCCAACAGACCGCCGGCGACGACGTAGCCTAAAATGGTAGGCAGACCCACACGACGCGCTAGTGTCACCACTAGCACGGACGCCGCCAGGACGATCAGAACAATGGCAAGTGGGTCGTCCTGCATCAAGCCGGCGAAGTCATACCGACGCAGCGCACGCCGGTTCCGGCAAGACCACAGTAGCCGCCAGGGTTCTTAGCCAAATATTGTTGGTGATAGTCTTCGGCGTAAAAGAATTCAGGGGCCACAGCGATCTCAGTTGTAATCGAACCATAGCCGCTTTGCGCAAGACCTGCCTGATAGCGATCACGACTGGCTAGCGCCTCGGAATACTGCGCCTCTCCGAAACAGTAAATGGCCGAACGATATTGCGTACCGATGTCGTTACCTTGGCGCATGCCCTGAGTGGGATCGTGTTGCTCCCAAAACGCCGTCAGTAAGGCTCCATACGCGATCTGCGTCGGATCAAAGACCACCCTCACCACTTCGGTGTGGCCAGTCCGTCCCGTGCAGACTTCCTCATAGGTCGGGTTTGGCGTAAAGCCGCCCGCGTACCCGACTGCCGTGTTGATTACGCCCGGTAGCTGCCAATAAAGCCGCTCTGCCCCCCAAAAACAGCCCAAGCCAAACATGGCAAGCTCACTGCCCTCGGGGAAGGGCGGGTACATGGACGAACCATTCACCAGATGCGATTGAGCAACGACAATCGCCTGCGAGCGCCCGGGTAATGCATCCTCGGCGGCGATCATCTCGGTTTTTTTACTGAACAGCGATTTTCCAAATAAGACCATGGGTGACTCCATCCGTGAGCGGTTATTATGGGCGCGATCAGGGTCGATGACGCAAGATGCCTTGATTGCCAGATGCATCGATAACGAATATGACCACAGCGAGCACCCAGCGACTACAGCGAACCTCCCGAGCGTATCTGCTGCTCATCTGTCTGACCTTGTTGTCACATCCCTCACAGTGGGCGCAATCCGCTTCTCTCGGACTGACCCTGGCAGGTCTATTGTGTGTCGCGATCGCCTGCCTCGGTCGCATCTGGTGTTCGGTGTTCATCGCGGGTCGTAAAGATCAACAATTGGTCACCCAAGGTCCCTACGCACTCGTGCGTCACCCGCTCTACAGTTTTTCGATGGTGGCGGCACTCGGAATTGGCCTTGCCACACTTTCAGGTCTACTGGCGATCGCGCTGCTGGCTGGACTCGCCTGGTTATTGCGCGATGCCGCCCTCAGCGAGGAGCGACGCCTAAGTGCCGTCTTTCAGGAGGCTTATCAAGGATATCGAGCCATTACACCCCGCTTCTGGCCGCGACTGGGCGCCTGGCTAGGTAACACCACCTCTGTGCAACATCTGCCGACCTCGTTGACAGTCCATCCGCCGATTCTTTGGAAAGCCTTTGTCGATGCATCGGCTTTTTTTCTGTTATTCATCTGCATAGTCGGTGCGCGCCAGATTTCTTTGTTATGGACAGCGCCAGCGCTCCTCCATTTGCCATGACGGAATCCACCAGCCGTCTCCTTAAGCAAGACTTGCTCGGTCGCGTCAGCCTGATTGATGAAAGCACTCGCCCCTTTGTGCGTCGCGACTCGGCGTACGCGCACCCGGTCTTGCGCACTCTTGCGCGTCACCTGATGCACCGCGAGCGACGCGCGTTACAACACCTCGCAACCCAAGGGCTCGTCGAGCCGCGGGGTGTACCGCAATTAATACGCTACCAAGGGTCGATACTGGAGCGAACCTGGATTGAGGGCCGCCCCATGCACGAGGCAAAGCCACGAGATCCTCGCTATTTTCGAGCAGCTCTTAAACTTTTACGACAACTGCATGCGGCGGGTATTAGCCATAACGATCTTGCGAAGGAACCGAACTGGCTCGTCACACCTCATGGCGATGCCGCGATTGTGGACTTTCAACTTGCGCGTCAGAGTAAGCGACGCGGTGCGCTTTTTCGCTTGCTCGCCTATGACGACCTACGCCATCTGTATAAACACAAGCGCAGCTATTGCCCAGAGCATCTCAGCGCTCGTCAAAGGCGCCTGTTAGCGCAGCCCTCAGGACTTTCGAAAGCGTGGCGGATACTCGTCAAACGCCCCTACTGGATCATTACGCGTAAGTGGCTAGGTTGGGCCGATCGCGAAGGTCTCTACGAGCGTGAGTCCACTGCCGCGCCAAAGCGTGATCCCGCCCAAAAGCAAAGTCCCATTGAGCCGCCCGAGCGTCACAGGTAATCTTCGCATGTATGCCTATTTGCCAAGACCACAATCTGCGCGTTAGCCGCGCCATCCACCAAACCAAGCCCTATGGCTTGCGTGTCTCGCTGTGTGAGGGAGATCCGTTTCGCAAACTGCTCGGTGCAGACTGGCAACGTGTGCATTGGTTTGACAGCGAGTTGGCGCGTGATCAAGCGCTACTGGAAATGAGCCGCAAGCATGAATACTCACGCCCCGGCGATCGGCCTGCGCACGTCTACGAAAAGCTCAAGCGCTAAGATTCAACCCTAACGCTCGTTTGCGATGACGCCCCTAAAAGGTACGCCCCAAAAATAAATAGAAGGCGGTATCACCGCTCTCACCAAAGCCACTACCGAGATAGACGGGCCCGAACAGGGTATCGAAGCCAAAAAATAGACTCCCCTGCTTGAGCGCCGAGCCCAAAGAAATATCACTGCGATCCTGCCATACATTGCCCACTTCAAAAGACAGACCTGCATAGGCGGGCACGTTGAGAAAGCCCTCCCCGCCGCGACCAATCTGGCGATAGTAGAGTAAGCGAGTAATCGCATAATGCCGTGCGCTAATAGAATCGCGCGCAAGCCCCGACAAATTCAAAAATCCCCCGAGGGTGTAGAGATCACGCACGTTCGCGGGATCACCATCCACTTGCGTACCGAATGAACTCCACAAAACGCCCGTATGCCGCCCCCAAGACCGCGCAATCAATCCATCAAGATTGACCCGATCCGCGCGTTGCCCCGAACCGAGACTCGGGTGCTCGGCACGCCATTCCGCGGTAAAGTACCCACCATCTCGCGGAAAATTTCGATCATCCAAACGATCGTACGAGAACCGACCAAAGTATTCGCGAACGTCGAAGTCCTCAGCTACGGGGGTGGTGGCCGCCCCGATCCGCAGGCGCGTACTACCCGTGACACGTCGTAGCCCAAAACGCACCTCAGCCACGTTGCCAAACTCTCGCCCGAGATCCAGTCCGTACTCGCCCGTGCGCAATCGATACTCTGCGACCGGCTCGCCCTGCTCGAGCAAAGGAATATTTCGCAACTGCAAACTGGCGTTGGGAAGTAAGAACCACGCCCCACGATCTCCCATCGGCCAATAAATTTCGCTCGCGATCCGAGGCTCAGAGCCCACTTGCAAATCCCACACCCACTCGCCGCCCAGATCACTAATATCCGCTAAGACAAAGCGTGCGGCCGCGTTGTAACTCGAGTTACCACTGAAATCATCTTCTAAATTCAGGCCAAAACGCACGTAGTTTGGGCCCCATGAATTGCGCTTAGCCGCCCACTCAAGGTCCACCAGACGCTCGCCGGTTGGTTGCAGCGTGTAATCGACCGATTCAAAGTTGCCTCGTCCGTAAAGCAAGGTCACCGCTTGATCTAAGTCCTCGGCGGACAACGTCAGCGATTTTTCAGCTGTCAACAATCTTTGATAACGCTCAGCATCTTTTTTTACTCGAACCTCTGCAAGCTTCGGTTGGGCTACACCCTCTTCACGGCTTGCGCGATAGCGGGCGTAGCCCTCTTCGGTTCGTTGAAGCGGAATCAAACGTGCCAAAGCATTGCGTGCCGCACTTTCACCGCGCTCGCTCGCCATCGCCTGAATATCGAAATCAAAGCTAGACGCCTCGCCCAAATCGGGCAACAACAAAATATCGTCAGACTGCAACGTTTTTCGCTGCGCATCTGAACCCCGACGGATGAGGATCGCTAGCATCTGATTAGAGATAGTCGTAACGGAATCAAGCGTTTCACGCGTACGCAATGGAAAACCCACATCCACGACGATCAGCACATCGACATCCATGGAGCGCGCCACATCAATGGGCAAGTTATTGGCGAGTCCACCATCGACGAGTAGCTTGCCGTCAATCTCCACTGGCGCGAAAACCCCAGGCGCAGACAAGCTCGCGCGCATTGCCGCCACCAGATCACCACGAGCAAGCGTCACGGCATCACCGGTCTCTAGATCGGTCGCCACCGCACGAAAGCGAGTTGGCAAATCGTCGAACTCTTTAACTGTTGCGACATCAAAAGTCGCACGGCGCAACAATTGATTGAGACGCTGCCCAGACACCAAACCCTTCGGTAGACGAAAGCTACCGCCCTTCAGGCCGAGCGGGAAATCCACCAGAAAATTTTGATCTTCGATTTTGCGACGAAAACTCAACCGATCGCGGGGAGCAGGCTCCCGAAAAGCCTCGAGCCACTCCTGCGACGAGAGCAAGGTTTCGATTTCTTCGGCTGACATACCGCTCGCGTAGAGTCCGCCAATCAAGGCGCCCATGCTGGTACCGGCGATCGCGTGGATGGGAATCCGCGCCTCCTCCAGCACTTTGAGAACCCCTACGTGCGCCGCGCCGCGCGCGCCACCGCCAGAGAGGACCAAACCGATACGAGGTGTATTGGTCGCATGGGTTAACGCCTCACTTGCCGCGGGTGCGCGAGAAGCGTCCGAGGCGACCACAGCAGCCTGCACCACACCTGCCGTTAGATACAGGCCGATCACGCAGGTGGCGCGTAATGAGCGGGCCCACGCTCCACGCAGCGCCGTGCGCAGAGCTTGCGCGAGCGGGGTCAACGTGACGGTCATGAAGCAGAAAGAGCGCACCACGCAAGAATACCAGCGACGATGCTGCCGTCACCACGATCCATCCGCCATAATCGATCTATGAATCGCTTGGGTCTCTTCTGTATCGCGCTCGCTTGCACAGAGGCAATCGCCGCCCCTGCGCCAGTCTCGCCGCCGTTG
>CAZSRB010000026.1:5750-26011 GCA_964609065.1 uncultured Acidibacter sp.
CTCGCCGCCGTTGCCCCCGCCGGCGCTGGCCTTAGAAGAGGTGATTGTGACCGCCCAACGTCGCGCGCAATCGCTGAACGACGTCGCCGGCGCGTACAGCAAACGCATCGCTCTCGATGAAATGGGACTACTAGGGCTCACGCACTACGAGGACGCGCTCAATCAGGTGCCCGGTGCTCTCATACAGCGAGGCAGCGGCCAGGAAAGTCTGGTCGCCCTGCGCTCACCCGTGTTGAGCGGATCCGGTGCCTGCGGTGCATTTTTGATGTTGGAGAACGGCTTTGCGATCCGTCCGCGAGGCTTCTGCAACATCAATCAAATGTTCGAAATCAATACTCGGCAAGCCGCCGCAGTCGAAGTATTGAGAGGACCGGGAACCAGCCTGCACGGCGCGCACGCGCTGCATGGTGTCATCAATGTGATTCAACCGACTGTGGAGGCGTTAGAGGGTGCGCGTCTGGGACTGACCGCAGGGTCGTACAAGCACGCCGTCGGCACCGTCGCTATCGGTAATGGACGCTCCGCCCTACAAGCGTTTTGGCGTCACGATGGGGGTTTTCGCGAGGATGCTGCGGTCAAAGATGGTCAGCTCAACCTGATGCACGATCAACCCTGGCGCACAGGGACCCTCGAGTGGCGATTTAGCCTAAGCGAGCTCGATCAAAATACCGCCGGATTCATTCAAGGTTTTGATGCCTATCGCGATCCGCAACTGCGTCGCAGTAATCCCAACCCCGAGGCCTTTCGTGAGGCCGATAGCGCCCGCCTCTCCGTGCGTTGGCAAGGCGAAGGTTGCGATGGGTGCGAAGATGAGTGGCGTGCGATGGCTCGTCATTCGTCGATGACTTTCCGACAACATTTTTTGTTGGGTAAACCACTCGAGTCAAACGGACAACGCAGCCTGGCGGCGAGCTTTTCGCGTCGACAGCCTTACCACGGCTCGATGGGATTAACTCTGCAGTGGGGCGTCGAGGCGGAATGGGCACTCGCGGATTTGCTACAAGTGCAGACGGGCGACACCCTCGAGGGTAGCGCCGTGGCGAGGGGTATTCGCCCCGCGGGTCGACACTATGACTACGAAGTGGATATCGCCTCGCTCGGTCTACACCTGAGCGCCGATATGGAGCGTCCTCAGTGGATGTGGCGTGCGAGCCTGCGGTTCGACAGCAGTCGATTTGACTACAACAATAAAATGCAAGCGGGCAATACCAACGAACAGGGCCTCCCGTGTGATTTCGGGGGCTGTCTTTATTTGCGCCCTGCCGATCGCACCGACACCTTTACCGACCTCACCCCTCGAGTCGAAGTCATTCGCAAACTGGGGGCTGAGGGTTCAGCGGGCGCGATTTATTTGGTCGTAAGCGATGCATTCCGACCACCAGAAGTCAGCGAACTGTACCGATTACAGCGGGGACAGTCGGTCGACGGCATTGACTCTGAACGCATGAGTGGCGCCGAGCTGGGCTGGCGCTTCGTTCACCCTCGCTTACGCGGTAGTCTTGCCATCTTTGATCAACGCAAACGTAACCTCATTTTGCGAGATGCCAATGGTTTGAGCGTCTCGGGAGGTGCAAGCTCGCACCACGGCCTCGAGTATGAAATCACTTGGCAAATGAGTGAGTCCGTAAAATTACGCGCAGCGGGTTCGTTTGCGCGCCATCGCTACGAGTTCGATCGCCTCATCGGTGGCGCAGAGCGCATCATGGCTGGCAATGACATAGACACCGCGCCGCGTGAGCTACATTCGCTCGAGCTCAGTCGCCGCTGGGGAGATCGCTTGCTGGTACTTGATCTGCGTCAAGTCGGTCGATATTTCGCCGACGCCGAGAACCTGCGAGTCTATCCAGGCCATACCCTGCTCGGGCTGCAATGGCGTCAGCGTCTCAAAGATAATGTGCAACTCGCTGTGCGCCTTGAAAACCTAACTGACCGTCGCTTTGCGGATCGCGCCGACTATGCGTTTGGGAACTGGCGATACTTTCCCGGTCGGGGTCGTAGCGCCTACCTTAGTCTGGACTGGCGACTCGACTAGCCGGTATCTGCTGGGTGATGCAATGAATATTGCCGCCACCCAATAAAATCTCTCTGGCCGGCACACCGACCACCCGCCGTCCGGGAAAGCATCGGGCGAGTATCTTACGGACTCGCTCATCCCAGCGTGGATCAAGCAGCGGCATCACCACGCCCCCATTAGCGATATAAAAATTCACGTAACTCGCGGCTAAACGCTGACCGCTCTGACGCCGCATACCCGATACGCTCATCGGACCCAAGCTCCCCGCATTGGGACCAACATGGGACACGACGCCGCCGGTCATGACGCCTCGGGCTTCGTATTCACTCTGGTACAGCGGCCCGGGCAGCGGCAAGCGATGAATACGCAGACGGCGCCCCTGCGCATCACGCGCGAGACTCAAACGACGATACGCGTCTTCTGAAATCCGAAACTGAGGATCCCGACGATCCGAGCACGCTTGCAAAATCACCTCGCCGGGATGCGCAAAGCAGACGAGATTATCGACGTGACCGTCCGTTTCGTCCTGATAGATCCCCTCGCCCAGCCAGATAATTTTCTCTGCACCCGTGTACTCACACAGCCAGTCTTCGATCTCTTGTCGTGAGAGCTCCGGATTTCGGTTGGGGTTCAGCAAACATTGTTCGGTCACCAGCAAGGTGCCCTCACCATCGCTATGGATCGCACCGCCTTCGCAAACGAGCGGGGCGCGATACCGAGCCAGCGCCTCGATACGTAAAACGCGTCGAGCGACGAGCGCATCGCGATCCCAAGGGAAATAGAGCCCCCCGTTCAAGCCACCCCAAGCATTGAACTCCCAATCGACACCGCGGACTCGGCCGATCTTATCCACCACGCAGGTGGGTCCGACATCACGCATCCACGCGTCGTCACTCTCAAGGCGCAATACCCGGATACGCGGCTGCAGCGCTAAGCGCGCCTCATCAAAGACCCTCGCGGGAACACCGACGGTGACCGGCTCGAAATCCGCAATCGCGTGCGCGACGGCGGCAAAGGCTCTTTGCGCAGGCCGAGCTGCTTCGCGCCAGTTGTCGGATCGGGTGGGCCACAGCATCCAACAGCCCCGATGTGGCTCAAACTCTCCCGGCATTCGAAAGCCGTGCTCGCGAGGCGTGCCCGCTAAATCCGCGCTGCTGTGCAATGGTTGCATACCGGCATTCTAGCCGAGCCGTTAGGCCCTGCATGGTAGGATGCGCGCTGCGCGCGACACGGGGGTTCTGTGACGCCGCGCCTTATTTTCTCCAAGGAGTTCGATACGTCATGACCACAGCGGCAAAGATCACGCTGACACCTCCCGCAGGCGGTGCCAAGATCCATATCGACCAGGGCAAATTGGTCGTCCCCCCTAATCCCATCGTGCCTTTCATCGAAGGGGACGGCACTGGCCCCGATATCTGGCGCTCGAGCGTTCGAGTTTTGGATGCAGCCGTTGAGAAGGCCTACGGCGGTCAGCGAAAAATTCATTGGATGGAAGTTTATGCCGGTGAAAAAGCTAACAAGCTTTTCAACACTTGGTTGCCTGATGAGACGGTCGCGGCCTGTCGCGAATACCTCGTCTCGATCAAAGGTCCGCTGACGACCCCGGTCGGGGGCGGCATCCGTTCGCTGAATGTGGCCTTGCGCCAACTCTTGGACCTGTATGTCTGCCTGCGTCCAGTGCGCTGGTTCAAGGGTGTCCCCTCACCCGTGCGTCACCCGGAAAAGGTCAACATGTCCATCTTCCGAGAGAACACCGAGGACATCTACGCAGGGATCGAGTTCGAGCAAGGCACGGCTGAGAATGAGCTCTTCAAAAAGCTCTTCAAAGAAAACTTTCCAAAAGCCTATGCCAAGATTCGCTTCCCCGAGACATCGGGTATCGGTATCAAGCCCGTTTCGATCGAAGGCACTGAGCGTCTCTTCCGTGCGGCGATCCAATACGCGATCGACAACCAGCGTAAGAGCGTGACGATCGTGCATAAAGGGAACATCCAAAAGTTCACCGAAGGCGCATTCCGTAATTGGTCTTACGCACTCGCCGAGCGAGAGTTCCCGGGTCAAACCTACACTTGGGAGCAGTGGGAACGTACGAAGGCCGAAGATGGCAGCAAAGCGGCCAATGAAGAAATGGACGCGGCACTGAAATCAGGCAAGATCCTGATCAAAGACGCGATCGCCGATATCACGCTCCAGCAAGTGCTGACGCGCCCAGAAGAGTTTGACGTCATCGCGACGCTCAATCTGAACGGCGATTATCTCTCGGACGCGCTGGCGGCACAGGTTGGCGGTATCGGTATCGCCCCGGGGGCCAACATCAACTACAACACGGGTCACGCCGTGTTCGAAGCGACCCACGGCACTGCGCCGAAGTACGCCGATCTCGATAAAGTGAACCCCGGCTCGGTAATCCTCTCGGGCGAAATGATGCTGCGTTACATGGGTTGGACTGAGGCTGCAGATGCCATCATTCATGCTATGGATCGCACCATCGGTCAAAAGACGGTGACCTATGATTTCGCACGTCTCATGGAAGGCGCCACGGAGCTCAAGTGCAGCGAGTTTGGCGACGCGCTAATTCGTAACCTGTGATCATGGGATCCGCCGGAACACTATCTGCGGATGGTGCCCGGCGGATCGCCGATGCCTTCGTTCATTACAACGCCGAATTTCGCGATATCACCCGGCGTGCCGTTCGACATTTCGATGCGCGTGACTGGGTCGCGCGTGAGCACGACTCTGTCGCTCGTATCGAACTTTATGAACAGTGGGTGACGGGTACCGTCAAACAGATAGCGACGCTCCTCGATGAGCGCTCGACCGATCGCGAACTCTGGACTGAGATCCGACAGGAATTTTCCCGTCGTGTCGCGGGATTACCCGATGCGGCTTTCATGCGCACTTTTTTTAGTTCGGTGGTCCGTCGTAGCCTCGGCACCGTGGGCGTCGATGTCGACACCGAGTTTGCCGTCGACGCACTCGATCCCTTAGAGGGGATTAGCTCAAGCGCCGAAACCGTACGCTACCCGCATCGCGGCGGTCTCGAATGGCTCGCTGAGGACCTACTCGGCGATATACGACTGCGCTCAAGCTGGATCGACTTTGAAAAAAGTGTCCGCTATCTTGCACAACAATTGATGCCGATTGGCACAATTCAAAGAATTGATATTCTGTGTCCCTTATTTTGTCAGTCGACGAGGGCTTACGTGGTCGGAAAGATCACGCTCGATGACGGCCAGTCTCGACCGCTTGCGATCGCCCTGCAAAACTCAGAACGCGGCTTACTGATCGATGCGGTCATGACGAATGAGGACGAAGTCAGCATTCTGTTTGGCTTTACGCGCTCTTACTTTCATGTCGATCTCGAACGAGTCGTCGAAGCTGTGGTGTTTCTGCGAGCGCTATTACCGAAAAAGCCACTATCGGAACTGTTTGCGGTACTCGGTCGCATAAAACAAGGCAAAACCGAACGCTACCGCGAGCTCATGCTGCATTTAGATCGCTCACAAGATCAATTTCAGCATGCCGCCGGTGAGCGCGGCCTCGTGATGGTGTGCTTCACACTGCCCTCACTCGATGTGGTCTTCAAGCTGATCCGCGATCGCTTCCCCCCCGTCAAGAACGTGGTTCGCCAAGACGTCTTGGATAAATATCGCTTTGTGTTCCGTCATGATCGAGCTGGACGCCTCGTCGACGCACAAGAATTCAAACAAGTTCGTCTGCCGCGTACGCGCTTCAGCGAGGCACTACTTGAGGAATTGGCCACCGAAACGCGAGAAACGGTCCGCGTGGATGGCGACGATTTAATTTTCGACCACATGTACATTGAGCGACGCATGACTCCGCTCAACCTGTACGTTCGAGAGGCGCCCGCGGCCCTCGCAGATCTTGCTGTCATCGACTATGGTCAGGCAATCCGAGACCTCGCCTGCTCGAATATTTTCGCTGGTGACCTGCTACTCAAAAACTTCGGCGTCACCCGTCATGGTCGAGTCATTTTTTATGACTACGACGAACTCTGCCCCGTGACCGAGTGTCGTTTTCGCGATTTACCGGAAGCCACCAACGAAGAGGATGAGATGCGCAGTGAGGCGTGGTTTCATGTCAATGACAACGACGTCTTTCCCGAAACGTTTATCAATTTTTTAGCCTTCAACGAGCAGCAAAAATCGGCTTTTTTACGCACTCATGGCGATCTACTGACTGCGGACTTTTGGCGGGCGCTCAAAAAGCGACTCAAGGCAGGCGAAATACTTGAGGTACTACCTTACCGCCGAACACCCTCCTAGGGGCTCAACGTAAGGCTTGATCTAAATCGGCGATCAAGTCTTCGACGTCTTCTAGCCCGATCGATAGACGCACCGATCCCTCACCGATATCTGAATATTCTCTTTGTTCTGGCGTGAATTCTTTGGGCTGCATCATTTGTGGCGCCATGACCAGCGACTCAGCCGAGCCGAAACTAGGTGTCTTGGCAAAATACTGCAAGCGCTCAGCGAAACGCCGACCCGCCTCAGCCCCTGCACGAATATCAAAGGCCAACACACAACCCATGTCCTGCATTTGCCGGCGTGCCAAGGACGCCGCAGCGCCCGTGCCCCAACCTGGATAACGCAGCTTGGTGCAGGCGGGATGCGACGCCAAAAAATCGGCGATCCGCTGGGCGCTCGCGCTCTGCGCCCGATAGCGCACGAAATAGCTCTTCATTCCACGCAACATGAGCGAGGCTGAGAGTGGATCAAGCTGGGCACCCAAGATCGAAAAGTCGGCTTTGATTTGGGCAATTAATTCCGAACGACTGATGACCGCTCCGCCCATCACATCGCCATTGCCCGTGGTGAACTTCGTTAAGCTGTGGACAAACACATCGATGGGATATTGCCCATGTTGGTGAAAGCCTGCTGCCGTATTGTCTAGCACAGTGAGCGACCCATAGCGCTGAGCAAGCTCCGTGATCACCGCGATATCGGCGATCTTGTTAATCGGATTAGTCGGGCTTTCAAAGAAAATAAGACGCGTGGGACGAGCCGCTAACTCGCGCTCAATACCCGCATGATCATCGATCGAAATCATGCTGTGGGTAACGCCATATCGCCCGAGCAGATTGCGAATAATGGCACGCGTGGGACCGTAGCCCTCCACAAAAAACAATACGTGATCACCCGCCCGGCACAGCGCAATGAGCGTTTGAGCGACCGCGTTGACACCTGAGGCCGTGGCCAGACATTGCTCCCTGCCCTGCAGACTGGCTAACAAGGTTTCGAGTTGATGGACCGTCGGGTTACTAACACGCGAATAGAAGTACCCAGGGCGCTGCCCACGAACGATGCCGAGCGCATCATCGATGGTCTCGGTCTCCCATTTCACATTTTGGTAGACCGGAAAATTAAGCGGGCGATTGTCTGCAGGTGTCTCAACCACCGGCGCATGGATCACGTGAGTTTCGGGCTTCATCCGCCCATTGTAGCCTCCCACGCTGCCCGAGCCGCACCGATCACACCCGCTTGGCCGCGCAAGGCCGCGGGTTGTAACCGCAGCGGGGTGGTGAGATAAGGCATCCACTCTTCGGCATGCGCGCTCACCGCACCGCCCAAGACGACCCAGTCTGGGCGTAGAAGCCGATGCAGCTCCGACAGATAGTCATCCAGGCGTCGACACCATTGAGACCAATCTAATTGCAAGCGTGTCTTCACGCTCGCGGCCGCCCAGCCCTCACCATCCACGTCCGTGATGCCCGGCAGATGTAGATGCCCAAGCTCCGTATTCGGCCATAACTTCCCGCCCACGAATAACGCCGAGCCAATGCCGGTCCCAAGCGTTAAGACAATGATGGTCGCGTCAGGTTCGTTCGCCTGTAACGCGACCCCCGTCCCAAAACGCATCTCCGCTAAACCCGCCGCATCGCCGTCATTAATCACGAAGCTTGGGCGACGGATCAGTTCAAAGAAAGTTTTCGCGACATCGAGGCCGATCCAAGACGAATCCAGATGGGCTGCAGTACGGGCAATACCGCGCTCAGCAACGGTGGGCAGACCCAGCCCCACTGCCCCCTCAGTCTTGGCGACTAAGGGACTCGCCGCTAAAGCCTGCAAAACATCGTCCGGCCGTGCACCCAGTGTCATAGGCAAGCTCTCTACCTCGCCGATCACTTGGCCTCTTTCTATGTCCACCCGCGCAAGGCGTAGGGTCGATCCGCCGACATCGATACCGAGACGCTCTGTCATCTCACCCTCACGTCGACACGGGTCGCTTGACTTGCCGCTCACGGCGTCGACTCAGCCAAGTACCGCATCCCAGAACCAGAGCTACGAAAAGTATCACGAGCGTCGCGAGCGCGTTGATCTCTGGACTCACGCCCAAACGCAATTTCGAGAATACCCACATGGGTAATGTCGATGCATTCGGTCCCGCCACAAACTGTGCAATGACCACATCGTCCCATGACAGCGTAAACGCCAATAACCAGCCGGACAGCAGCGCAGGCCACATCAGCGGTAAGGTGATTCGCCAAAACACCGTTGTCGGCGTGGCGCCTAGATCCAGCGCGGCTTCTTCGAGCGAACGATCAAAGCTCGCTAATCGCGACTGAACGACAACTGCGACGTACGCCATTGCAAGCGTCGCATGCGCAATGACTATGGTCAGCATCCCACGACCGGCTGGCCATCCAAACCACTGCTCCAAGGTCACAAAAAGCAGGAGCAATGACAGTCCGGTGATGATCTCGGGCATCACTAAGGGCGCACCGATCATCGCCGAGAGTAAGGCGCGTGAACGCAAAGGCCCCGCACGCAGTAACGCAAACGCGGCCAATGTGCCAAGCACGACCGCGAGCGTCGCCGTCAACGCCGCAACCTGCACCGACAACCACGCGGCCCCCAGCAAGGCCTCGTTATTCAAAAGCTCCTGGTACCACCTCAGACTGGGTGAGTTCGCCGAGTCCCACACTGTGACCAGACGCGAATAATTAAATGAAAAGACGATCAAGGAAATAATAGGTAGATATAAAAATAAAAACCCGACTACGAGCATAAACCGACTGAAGCGTCCAGCTGCGATGTACCCATATCCTCGGCCACTCATACGCCGTCCTCGCTCTGACGTTGTATGGACTTTTGGAATCCCATCATCGGTAAAAGCAAGACGATCAATAAAATCATGGCTACAGCACTAGCCACTGGCCAGTCACGATTGGCAAAGAACTCATCGGCGAGTACCCGGCCAATCATTAACTGATCCGACCGCCCTAGTAACGAGGGGATCACAAACTCACCCGCCGCCGGAATAAACACGAGCAGACAGCCGGCCACGACACCCGGTCGTGACAGCGGTAACGTGATGCGCCAAAAACGTGTCCAGGCACTTGCTCCGAGATCGGCTGCTGCTTCGAGTAATGATCGATCATGCCGCTCAAGGTTGGCGTAAAGCGGCAAGATCATGAACGGCAAATAGGAATAGACGATGCCGATGAGCACCGCGAAATCGGTGTACAGCAGCTGCAGCGGCGATGCGATCACCCCAAGCGCCAAGAGTGCTTGATTGATTAAGCCATCGGTTTTAAGTAACCCGATCCAGGCATACACGCGAAGCAAAAAAGAAGTCCAAAAGGGCAAAATAATGGCGAGCAATAACCATGATCGCCAACGCTCCGGCGCCTGCGCGATCGCATACGCCATGGGATAGCCGACAAGCAGACAACACAGAGTCGCGATGGCTGCGACTTTTAATGAATACGCAAAAGCCTCAAAGTAAAGCCCATCCTGCCAAATAAAAAGGTAGTTATCCGTATCCAGGTTCCATCGCCAACTATCTGCCACCCATTCGATGAAAGGTGCATAGGGCGGCATGGCAAGACGTACCTCGCTGAGCGAGATTAAAAACACCATGACAAATGGTGCCGCCAGAAACAGCAGCAACCAAATGAGCGGTACCGCAACCGTCCAACGCGAGGCAGGAGAACTGGCCATGTCAGTCCGTCAGCACAATCAGATCATCGGCTGACCAAGTCAGCGTCACGCGTTCTGCGCGTTGGATTCGCAGACTGGCATCCCGCCGATGATTCACCACATCCACACGTAGCGGGGTACCATCATCGAGCCGAACGCGATAATGCGAGCTCTCACCGAGATACCCGACCTCTTCGACCGTTCCGCACTCTCCGACTGGCGCGTCCGTGTCGCTCTGACGTTGTAGGCGGATTTTCTCTGGGCGCAACGCGAGCGCGAGACGGGTGCCACCGGGCATCGCTACGCGCGAAGGTAACGGTATTTGCAAAGCACCACAGTGTGCAACCAAGCCCCCTTCGCCTGAGTTACCGATGTGTCCCTCAAAAATATTCACACTCCCAATAAAATCGGCCACAAAACGAGTCGCAGGAGATTCATAAATCTCATCGGGCGTACCCACCTGCACAATGCGCCCTTGATTCATCACACCGATCCGTGTGGCGAGACTCATCGCTTCCTGCTGATCGTGCGTCACGACCACGAAGGTGATGCCGAGCTGCCGCTGCAGCGCCACCAGTTCAAACTGCGTATGCTCACGAAGCTTTTTATCGAGCGCGCCGAGCGGCTCATCCAATAAGAGTAATTTGGGACGTTTGACCAAGGCCCTTGCCAACGCCACCCGTTGACGCTGTCCCCCTGAGAGTTGTTGGGGTTTACGCCGGGCGAGACCCTCGAGCTTGACCGCATCCAACATCTCCCCCACGCGTCGCTCAATTTCGGTGCGAGATACGCGCTCCTGCTCCAAGCCAAAGGCGACATTCTGAAAAACGCTCATATGTGGAAAGAGCGCGTACGACTGAAACATCAGATTTACAGGACGGCGATTGGGCGGCACGTCGGCCATATCCATACCGTCGATCAGAATGCGCCCAGCGCTGGGCCGCTCGAAGCCCGCGAGCATGCGTAGCAGTGTCGTCTTACCGCAACCCGAACCGCCCAGTAAGCAAAAGATTTCGCCGCGCCCGATGCTGAGCGACACATCCGACACCGCGACGGTTTCGTCAAAGTGTTTACTGAGAGACTCGATTTTTACACATTCGGAGAGCGACATGATGGCTACGGTCGCCCCGATTTGACCCGCGTGTATAAACGGGTGAGTTCACGAGTGTGCCGAAGATCCTTCGGTAAGTCGACCGCGGTACGTGCCATGATCGCTTCGGGTGGATAGATACCGCGATCGTTGGCCACTTCAGGCGCCAACTGCCCTCTGGAGGCTAGATTACTGTTGGCATAGCGCACGAAGTTACTATTCTTAGCTGCGTTTTCAGGCCGTAACAGAAAATCAATAAAACGGTGCGCGTTACGCGGATGCGCTGCGTCGGCTGGAATCGCCAGTTGATCAAAGAATAGCAAAGCCCCCTCCTCGGGGATTCGGTACTGAACCGTAAACTTTTTTCCAGCCTCTATGGCGCGCTGTTTAGCCTGCAAAATATCGCCAGACCAGCCCAAGGCGAGGCAGGTTTCGCCATTGGCGAGATCCTCAATGTAACGTGAGGAGTCAAAGTTACGCACGTAGGGACGAATCGCTTTGAGTACGGCCTCGGCTGCGGCGAGATCTTCGGGCTTTGCGCTATTGGCATCTTTACCCAAATAAAGCAGCACGCTACCCACCACCTCGGAGGGAGCATCGAGCAACGTCACGCCACAGTCAGCAAAGCGTGATACTACCTTCGGGTCAAAAATGAGACGCCAACTGTCCACGGGCGCATCGGGCATACGTGCCGCGATCGCCTCGGCGTTAAACCCAAAACCTGTCGTCCCCCACAAGTGCGTCACGGAGTAGCGATTCTCCGGATCAAACGCCGCCACCCGTTCGGTCAGCACGGGATCGAGGTTCACTCGATTTGGCAACCAATCGGGGTTAAGGGGTTGATAGACTCCCGCTTCAATCTGACGGGCTAAGAACGCGGCACCGGGCACCACCAGATCATACCCAGAGCGCCCCGCCAATAATTTCGTCTCAAGGATTTCATTTGAGTCGAAAACGTCGTAGGTCACGCGGATACCGGTCTCTTCGGTGAACGCCTCAATGACGCTCGGATCGATGTAATCCGACCAGTTATAAACGTTCAACAGAGGGGGCTCACGGTCGAACCCCTCGCTCGAGTCCGTCCGCTCCTCAGGGGGTGAACCTGACCCGCAGGCCGTCAACAAGATCAGCAACGAGCCGCCCAAGGCCGCTCGGATTCGACTCATCATGATGGGGGTACTCCGCGAAGATCTACGCACGCGCGCCCGACGCACGCGGGCGACGTTATAGCGCAGCGACAGAAGGGATTAAAGACCCTATACGTTCAACAGCAGGTGCTCCCGCTCCCAAGAGCTGATGACCTGCAAGAAGACCTCGTACTCAGCTTGCTTGACCACCGCGAAAGCCTGCACGAACGATTCGCCCAGTACCTCGATCAACTCCTGGCACTCTCGAAGGCCTCGAATCGCCTCATCCAGATTGCGCGGTAGCGCGAACGGTAAATCATGCGCACTACCACTGATCGGGTCGGTCGGACTCAAGCCCTGCACCATCCCGAGATAGCCACAGGCAAGCGAGGCGGCAATCGCCAAATACGGGTTCGCGTCCGCCCCGGAAATTCGATTCTCAATTCGTCGCGAATTGGCATCGGACATCGGCACACGTAAGCCCGCGGTGCGATTGTCATAACCCCACTGCACGTTGATCGGCGCGAGCTGAGTGCGCGTGATGCGACGATAGGAATTTACATTGGGCGCCAAAAGCGCCATCGCTGCTGGCAAATAACGCTGTAAGCCTGCGATATGAGCAAAGAAAAGCTCGGAGGGCTGATCCCCCTCACCGGAAAATACGTTCCGCCCCGATTGAGAATCCACAATACTTTGGTGAATATGCATGGAGCTGCCGGGCTCCATCGCATGTGGTTTAGCCATAAAAGTCGCGTACATCTTGTGACGCAAGGCCGCTTCGCGCGCGGTACGCTTGAACATGAAAGCCTGATCCGCCAAATCTAAGGCATTGCCATGCAGCAGATTAATCTCCATCTGCGCTGGCCCATCCTCATGGATCAGCGTATCGATGTTGATATCCTGATCCTCGCAAAATTGATACATCTCATCAAATAGAGGGTCGAATTCATTGACCGCTGCGATGCTATAGGACTGCCTCCCCGGCTCGGCTCGCCCAGAGCGACCAATCGGCGGCTTCAACGGGTAATCCGCATCGATATTCGGCTCAACCAGATAAAACTCGAGTTCCGGGGCAACCAAAGGCTCCCAGCCACGCTGCGCGTATAGGTCAAGGACATGCTTGAGGACTTCTCGGGGCGACATCATCACCCGGCGTCCATCCCCATAAAAACAGTCGTGGATGACCTGCGCCGTGGGCTCTGCCGCCCAAGGCACTTTGCGTACCGTGCGCGGATCTGGCTTCAACACGATATCGCTCTCGGCGGGACTCATCGCCGTCCCTGGGTCTTCCGGATAATCGCCGGTCACCGTCTGCAGAAAGATACTCTCAGGAAGACGCATCCCCTGCTCAGTTTGGAATTTTTCAGCAGGCATCAACTTGCCACGCGCCACACCGGCCATATCCGGCACGATGGCCTCGACTTCTTGTATCGCATGCTCACGAAAGAAATCGGCAATTGAATTTCGCATAAGACACCTAATTTATTTTCTTTGACTCTGACGCTGTCGAGCAGCTAAACCAAACTGTGTAAATAGGGTACGCGAGAGCTCATCTTCGGCTGCTCGCCACTCCGGATGCCACTGCACCGCCCAAGCGAAATCGACAGCATCTCGGACGCTGACCGCTTCAATCAGCCCATCCGTGGCCCTCGCCTCCACCTGCAAGCGCTCGGCCAATCGGGCGATCCCTTGGCCATGCAAAGAATTCACTTGATAGCTTGCGCGACCACCTGACCATTCGCGTAAGCGACTCGCCGGCTCAAATTCAACCGTATGGGCGGGACCGTACTGTACGGCGACGTCGGCTTGCGGATCATCCCGATGATCTATCATGCCGGCGACCTCATGCACCCGTTGGTGCAGTGTGCCACCGAGTGCGACATTCAGCTCCTGTAACCCTCGGCAGATCCCGAACAGAGGGATCCCCTGTGCCAAAGATTGATGAATCAATCCAAGGTTTGTGCGATCGCGCGCTTCATCAGTCGGCAGGCTCGGATCGAGGGTTACCTGTCCATAGAGCGCTGCGCTGACATTACTGACACTGCCCGTCAATAAAATGCCATCGACCTGAGAGAGCACTACCTCGATAGGCAAAGGCTCGGGCAAGCAAGGCCAAATCCAAGGTAACGCCCCACTGCAGTGGATAAGGGCCTCCAGATACTTTTCACCCACCGACTGCCACCCGTGCGGCCCTTTGCGACGCCGATCGGCAGGAACCAGAATTATGGGTGGACGAGACATGGGTACAATCTACGAGGCTCAGCTAATTGAGCACCCTCATTATGACCGACACTCCCCCCCCGCCGCACGCTTTGAACTGGTACGCAACGAGCAGTCCGGGTCGGCGCTTCGCCAAACTACAGGGTGAGATCGCGGTCGATGTGTGTGTGGTGGGGGGCGGTATCGCCGGCTGCTCAGCTGCGCTGCACTTAGCTGAGCGGGGCTACCAAGTCGCTCTGCTCGAGGCAGACTCTATCGGCTATGGCGCCTCGGGCCGCAGCGGGGGCCAGTGCCTACCTGGCGTCTCATGTGGCCAAAGCCAGCTTGAAAAACTGCTCGATCCTGCGCTCGCCCGTGCAGCGTGGGACCTCACAGTGGAGGGTCTCGCATTACAGCAGGAGCTGATTGCGCGCCATGACATCGACTGTGATTGGCAAGCGGGACACTTGCAGGTCTGCTGCCATCGCGGCCACGAGCGTGAGCTACAGGCTGAGCTTGAGTATCTGCAACGACGATACGACTACCACTCCCTCGAGTGGATCGACCGATCTGCCATCGCCGAACAGGTAGGAAGTCGCCGCTACGTCAGTGGCGCACTCGATCGTCGGGCGGGACATCTACACCCCTTGAAATACACCCAAGGTCTCGCGCGCGCGGCGGTCAGTGCAGGCGCAAGTATCTATGAAGGAAGTCGCGTACTCGGGCGTCAACGAAACGCACGAGGCTGGCAATTGTTGACCCGCGAGGGCACGGTGTCCTGTCGCGAGGTGGTACTTGCGGGTAATGCCACCTTGGGTGACTGGGAGCCTGCGCTGCAACGCAAAATCTTAGGCGTAGGCACCTACATGATTGCAACCCAAGCTTTGAGCGAGGAACAGGCTCAGCAGCTGATCCCTCACAATATTGCCGTCTCCGATATGAACTGGATCATCGATTACTTTCGTCTCTCGGCGGACCGACGACTCTTATTTGGCGGTGAAGTGAGTTATGGCGGCCTCTATCCCGCACACTACGCGGGGGCGTTGCAGAAACGCATGCAGCGCGTGTTTCCCGAGCTCTCAAATACGCTCATTACCCATCACTGGGGCGGGTGGCTCGATATTACGGTCAATCGAGCCCCCCACTTTGGGCGGCTTGAACCCGGTGTCTACTTTGTACAAGGCTTTTCGGGGCATGGTCTCGCACTCGCCGGTATCGCCGGAAAACTGCTCGCGGAAGCCGTCGCGGGCACCCATGAGCGTTTTGATGTGTTTGCGCGCCTGCGGCATGCCGACTTCCCCGGTGGCCCCTGGCTCAGGCGACCTGCCCTGGTATTAGCCATGCTTTGGTATCGCCTGCGCGACTCATTGGGATCGCTCACGAGCTAGGACCGTTGCCGAACCCCTTGACAGCTGTTTTTCACATCAGTACCTTTTCCAATAAAGGTACTAGTTAAATGCTTAGAGACAACAAACTTGCACCACTGCGCAAAGGCTTGCTTGAGTTCTTGGTACTCAAGATTTGCAGTGCGCGCAGTGTTTACTCTGCCGACATCCTGCGACGACTGGCCGAAACCGAGTTCGCGACTCAGGAGGGTACGCTTTATCCCCTCCTTAGCCGGTTACGACGCGAGGGACTACTCGCCTACGAGTGGCAGGAATCAGACACGGGTCCGCCACGCAAGTATTACCGACTCACTGACAGCGGCCGCGAGCAAGTCAGCGCGCTGGATCATTACTGGGACCGACTCAATCACACGATCGCCAACTTAGGACATTGCGAATGAAACCTGTCGTTACCGCAAGCCTTAATCAACAGGCCTATTTCTTTGAGCAAGATGCCTTTGTACGTCTTGAAGACTACCTACGCAATGCCAATCGCGTGCTCGCGCACAACCCCGACCGTGAGGAAATCTTGCGTGATCTTGAGCAAGCCATCGCTGAGCGCTGCCCTGCCCGCGCGCGCACCGCGTCCGCAGTAATCACCCTAGCGGAACTCGCGCCGATCTTGACCGAGATGGGCCCCGTCACCGATCCCTCCGCACAATCCCAAGAGCATGTAGGCGGCGAGCCAGAGAAAGACTCAGCTCATGCTGAGCACACTGCGCACACCGGAAAAGCCGATACCGCCCAAAAACACCGCCAACATCGTGCTGAGTATGTCCGCCCGCCGCTTGAGCAAATCAGCGAGGGCGCGCTATTGAGCGGGGTCTGCATGGGGCTTTCGCGATATTTTGGAATCGAAGTCTCACTGATCCGAATCGCTATGGTTGTGCTCACGCTGATCAGCGCGGGTCTTGCGATCGGCCTCTATCTATTTTTGATGTTTCTGCTGCCGTACGCGCCAGTCGATCTTGATGGGACGCCCATCCGACGCTGGCCGCGTAAAATACGCGGATGGGTTGAGCGGGCGCGCTCTCGGCTCTGTGGCGCGCTACGCTGAGGCCGCTGACGAACCAGCCTCGCCGCGAAGTCCTAACCAACGTCGCAGCGTAGGCCGAACAAAACGCTCAGTGACTTCAGCCACCAAAGAATAGGCTGCTGGCACGACTACCAACGATAAGAGCGTGGATGTCATCAATCCGCCGATCACGGAAATACCGAGTGGCGTGCGGAAATTACCATCCGCACCAAGCCCAAGCGCTAAGGGCAGCATGCCCGCACCCATCGCGAGTGTAGTCATGATGACGGGCCGCGCTCGCTTGCGGCAGGCCTCAATGAGCGCGTCATAGCGCGGCATTCCTGCGCGCTCACCGATGATGGCGTAATCGACAATCAGGATCGAGTTCTTAGTCGCAATACCCGTCAACAATAAGAGCCCGATCAAAGACGGGAGCGACAATGCATTCTGTGTCAACAGTAGCGCTCCGAAAGCACCGCCGCCACAGAGCGGCACCGCCGCCAAAATCACAAACGGCTGAGTCGCACTGTGAAATAGCAGCAGTAGAACCACGTAAACCGCAACCACACCTGCTAGCAACGCCAACACAAAGCCTAAAAATAATTCAACGAATGCTTCGGAGTCCCCGGCTGGCACAATGCGCACGCCAGGCGGCAAATTGCTTGCCTCTGGCATACGCATTACCTGCGCCATGACATCACCGAGCGGTCGACCATTGAGCTCGGCGGAGACGGTGACATTGCGTTCACGATTCAGTCGATCGATTCGCGCAGGACCACTTCCCTCGGTAATCTCTGCGACGGCCGCAAGTGGCACCGGCCCACGGCTACCTGGCACGCGTAACTGTCGCAATACAGAGGGATCCGTCAAAGACGTCCCCGCAAGTTGCACGCGTATTGGAATCTGCCGATCTGCGAGATTCAGTTTGGCCAAGCGTTGGCGAATGTCACCGCTCGTTGCAATGCGTGCGGCATCGGCGATCGCCACCGTCGAGACCCCTAAATCGGCGGCGCGCGCAGGATCCGGCCTAATAATGATTTCTGGCCTGAGTAAGGCGGCGGTGGTGGTCACCGACCCGAGTCCGGGAATATCGCGAATCGCGGCGGCGAGTTCACGCGAAGACTTCCCAAGCGCATCCAAGTCTCGCCCCGCCAGTACCAGACTTAAGCGATCGCCGGGTCCCCCCGCCGCAAAGCCAACCCGAACACCCGGCAAATCCACCAAGGTTGCTCGAATGGCATCTTCCAGCTCAGAACTACTACGCTCTCGGTCTTTGACAAACTGCAGCGTCAGATTGAGTCGTCGCACCTCGGCAAAGCTCACGCCGCCACTCATCGTCTCGCCCGCTTCACCGCCCACGGTCGTAAAGATACGCTCAATCTCGGGGACCCCCGAGCGCAAGCGTGATCGCACCTCACGTCCGATCTCCAATGAATCGCTCAGGCGTGCTCCAGGCGGTAACTCCACTTGCAGCTGTGCGCGAGACGCGTCGGTGGTCGGTACAAATGTTTTAGGAATTAAGGGAATCAGCGCCATCGACAGCACAAAGATGACGAGCGCCCCCACCAAAGTTAAACGTCGATGATGTAAAGCGAGGTCAACCCAACCGAGATAACGTTTCAAAAGTTTGGAGTCCGCAGTGGACTTTGGCTCTCCCTGCATAAAGGTTGCCGCAAGCATCGGCGTTAGAAGTCGGGCGACGAGCAATGAAAATAGCACTGCAGCAGCCGCCGTCCAGCCAAATTCCCGAAAGAACTTCCCTGTGACGCCTGGCATGAACGCCACCGGTACAAACACCGCCGCCAAAGTGGCCGAGGTTGCAATCACCGCGACGCCGATTTCATCCGCCGCATCGATCGCCGCTTGTCGCGGCGATTTACCCATGGCGCGATGACGCGCCACGTTCTCGACTTCAACGATCGCGTCGTCCACCAGGACGCCAATCACTACCGCCAGAGCGAGTAGCGTCAAAAGATTGAGCGAAAAATCGAGCCAGTACATCACTGCAAAGGTCGGGATCACTGATAACGGCAGAGCGGTCGCAGAGATCCAGGTCGCTCGACTGTCGCGCAAGAAGAACCACACGACGATCACCGCCAGAATAGCGCCCTCCAGCAACATCGCCATCGAGGCATCGTAGGACGCTTTGGCATCCTCAATGGTGGCTTGTACCTCGGTGAAGCGGACTTCAGGATGACGTTCGGCGAGTCGAGCAAGCTCCTCGCGCACAGCCTCGCCCACTGCGACTTCGCTGGAGCCACGAGTCCGACGCAAAGAAAAGCCGATGACGGCCTTCTCATCAAGGAAAGCGGCGCTACGCGGTTCAGCCGCCCCATCGGTCACCGTCGCGATTGAAGATAGGCGTACGCTACGTCCATCGGGCAAATAAATCGGGTAGTTCGCTAAATCATTGGCCGTACGAACGACCGCAACCGTACGAACCGACTGCTCAGCACCGCCCGCCTCGGTACGTCCACCCGGCCGCTCCAACTGTAAGCGCGCCAATTGATCCGATACCGAACCTGCCGAGACACCCAAGGCTTGTAAGGCTTCAGGTCGTAAATCGACTCGCACCTCCCGTTCGATCCCACCGACCCGACTGACCGAGCCGACCCCCGAGACGCCGTACATCGCCTTGGTGACCGTATCATCCACAAACCAAGATAATTCGTCGGGTGCAAGGCGATCCGATTCGACCGAATAAGCGAGCAAGGTGCCGCCGACCAAACTGAGTCGCTGAACCAATGGCTCATCAATATCGGCGGGCAACTCGCGACGAATTCGTGTGACCGCATCGCGTACCTCATCGAGCGCCTGATCCATGTCGCGACCAAGTTCAAACTCAATTTTGGTGATCGATGAGCCTTCGCTGATCGCCGAGGTCATCCGATTGATATCGGCGATGCTGGAGACAGCATCTTCAACTTTGCGGGTGATGTCGGTCTCAATTTGTGACGGCGTCGCACCCGTCAGCCCGACCGACACTTGCACACTCGGTAGCGCAATATCAGGCAACTGGGAAATCGGTAGCTGACGCCAGCCCCAAAAGCCTGCCAGTACCAAACCGACAAATAGCATCAAAGACGGTAAGGGGTACTGAATACCCCAGCGCGAGAGGTTCATGCGGCGCTATCCGTCACAAGACGTACAAACTCCCCGTCACCCAAAAAACCCGCACCGCGTACCACGATCACCGCATTGGAATCTAAACCCGCACGAATCTCAATGAATTCGCCTTGTGACGCACCCATCTCAATACGCTGCTGGCGAACACGATTGCCCTCTTCGAGTACAAACACATAGGGGAAGCCATCACGAAATACCACCGACTGGCGCGGCACCACGGCCACACGCGCAAGCCCCACGCGTAAGCGACCTTCGGCAAACATACCGGCGCGAAGTCGCCCCGGTTCGGGTAAATCCGCAAAGATTAAGGCGGTACGCGTTTGTGGATCGAGCGAGGGCGAGACCGCACGAATTTGACCATT
>CAZSRB010000027.1:0-6200 GCA_964609065.1 uncultured Acidibacter sp.
CCGGACATCGCCTGACCCAAAGCGGCGCCACCCTCTGGCACCACGATGCGCGACGCCGCTTCGCGACGCATTTGCTGAGCTTCCTCGATCGCTTGCTCGAGGGCTTGTTTGACCGCATCGGGAAACTTATCGAGCGCTTCTTGCAGCGAGCTCGCCTCGATCTCAAAACCCAAGGGCAACACACCCCCTGGCGTCATGAGCTGCGTCTGTCCCAGATAGAGCACGGGCCGCGTGGCGTCATCGGTGCCCTCCACCGTCACGGGTGTCAGGCGTCGAACGGAACCCGCCTGACGATCGGTAAAGACCTCTTCGCGATACAAGGCGGTGGTGTCGAGTTTGATTTCCGGTAATCCGCTGGGCATGTTCATGACGCTGATCCTTTCTGTACTGCATTGGCTTCGGCCATGTGGGCCATGGTAGCAGGCTCACCGTGCTGACGAATCAAAACCTTGCGACGGAAAAAGCGGGTGTAGCCTGCAGGGCCCATACGCGACCCACCCATACCCGATAATTTGAAGCTGTGTTTTTCCATCTCGTGACACATTGCGGTCAACGAGCCGTCGTTGAGACTGATTCCCCCCGCGTCAATCTCGCGACCCATCTGCTCGGCCTCTTCTAAAGATCCCGCAATCACCCCCGCTGACAGGCCGTAAACGCCTTCGTTTGCCCACGCGATCACCTGTTCAACGTCGTCATAAGCCATGACAGGAATCACAGGACCAAAAGTTTCTTCGCGCATGATCGCCATCTCATGAGTGACATCTACGAGTACCGTGGGACGCAGCCACTTACCGCCGTGATCTTCGATCTCACCGCCGGTTAACACGCGAGCACCTTTTTGTACGGCATCGGCGAGCTGTCGCGCGACGACCTCGGCTTGTTTCGCAAAAATAAATGGGCCTATCGTGCCTTGATGAATATCTGGCCAGTTCGGTTCAACTTGACTTGCCTTGGCAACCAAACGCTCCACAAATGCAGGGTAGATACTGCGATGCACGTACACCCGCTCGATACTCTGACAGGCCTGACCCGTCGCCAAGCAAGTGGAACGTAAAGCGACATCGCTCGCACGCTCAATATCCGCCGACGCCGTGATGATCAGAGGATCATTGCCGCCTAACTCCAAAAACGAGGGGATAAAGTGGCGCGCCGCGTTTTCGGCCACCTGCCGACCTGTGGCGACACTTCCCGTAAAGCACACCACATCGCTTGCAGCCACGAGCGCCTCACCGGTTTCTCGCCCACCCGGTTGGATCGCCCACACCGAAGCTAACTCAGGGATCGCCTCAATGGCGCGCATCGCAGGCTCAGCAAAACGTGGGGTCACTTCGCTCGGTTTGATGAAGACGGCACAACCTGCCAAGAGAGCAGGTATCGCATCAATAAAACAGAGGGAGACTGGAAAATTCCAAGGACTGATGATGCCCACCAAAGAATAAGGTACATACTGCGAGCGATAGCTGATATGCGGCAAACTCGCCGATGGCATCTCCTGCTCTTGCGCTAAGGCGGGCGCTATCGCGCTCCACCGATCGACCATACCCAAGACCGAGCGTACCTCGCTGGTTGCGATCAAATAGCGCCCCGTGTCTGCGGCCAATGCATCAGTGATCTCGCTTTGGCGTTGAGCAAATTCGGCTCGCCAGCGACGCAGAATCTCGATCCTCGCCTCTAGTCCTATCGCGAGCCACTCGCGCTGCCCAGCGCGCAAGCGCGTCAGGGTCGCCGTTAACTCATCGGGCGCTGGAGCATGAAACCGGTAATCCACCTCTCCCGTACGTGGATTGCGCACTTCAAACAATTCACCGGTTGTATTGGCCGTCGTCATCTTGATTCATCCCTCATCTGGGCTCACCCCTCAACCACTTTACCCCCATTCATGGCGCGGCTGAGCTCTTGCAAGAAAAGGATGAAAGGTTGATCCGCCTCGAGGATATCGCAGTCGCTTAATTCATCGGGACTCCGCCAGAGGAGGTCTTGCCCTTCGCGTGCCGTGAGCTCCCCGCGCCACGCGCGAACCGCAAAAAAATGTAGCTGAATACATCGATCATCCTGCCGATGCTCAAGCTGCATTAACGGTTCGCAGTGCTCGGTCACGACCGTGATCCCGAGTTCCTCAAATAACTCGCGCGCTAGCGCAGCAAGGTGGCTCTCACCCGACTCGCGCTTGCCCCCCGGGAACTCCCAGCGACCTGCTGAGGACTTACCGAGCGGGCGTTGGGCAATCAACACGCGCCCCGTCTCGTCAAACAACGCGCCTGCGACCACCTCGATCACGTTCACGTATCGAGCGCACCATGGCACTGCTTGTACTTACGACCTGAACCACAGGGACAGGGTTCATTACGACCCACCTTGCGCTCAATGATGCCGGCCGCCGCACTGGCGGTCGCCGTACCGGCCGTGGCCGCACCGGCGCGCTGTCCTGCCATCTGACCCGACGCCTGGCCCGGAGGCTGACCCGGCGCTTGCGCCAAATCAGCCGCGTCAAGCGGAGACTGCGCGGCCGAGTGCTGCGCCTGCAGCTTCGCGAGTAGACGTCTTTGACGCTCCTCCTCCTCGCGCTGCAAGTCCGCCTCGCTACGTACTTCGACCCGCATCAACAACGAAGCGGTATCAAATTTCACCCGCTCCAGCATATTGCTGAAGAGTTCATAGGCCTCGCGCTTGTATTCATAGCGGTAATCTTTCTGCGCATAACTACGCAGATGAATACCCTGACGCAGGTAGTCCATTGCCGCCAAATGCTCACGCCAATGCTGATCCAACGTGCGCAGCATGATGTCTTTTTCCAGATGGTGCATCAGCTCGGGGCCATAGCGCTCGCTCTTGTCTTGGTAGCGTGCTGCAACCTCTGCCACTACGCGCTCGCGCAACGTTTGCTCATCGAGCTCAGAGTCAGCTTCTAACCATGAGGCTGGATCAACATCCGTCGCGAAATCTTTCCGAACAGACTCTCGCAAGCCCTGCAAATCCCAATCTTCATGCGGCACGTTACGAGGCAGATGTTCATCGAGCAGCTTCGAGAGCACATCGGCTTGAATGCCTCGTACCGCAGTCGCCATTTCATCAGCGGCCATAATTTCGGTACGCTGCTGATAGATCACCTTACGCTGATCATTCGCGACATCGTCAAATAACAATAGCTGCTTACGAATATCAAAATTATGTGACTCGACTTTACGCTGCGCCGCCTCGATACGCTTGCTTAACATGCGGCTTTCGATGACTTCGCCTTCTTTCATGCCCGCCGCCGACAGCAAGCGCTTGGTGAAATTAGGATCACCAAAGATACGCATCAAGTTGTCGTCCATCGACAAATAAAAGCGCGATGATCCTGGGTCACCTTGGCGGCCTGAACGACCGCGCAACTGGTTATCAATACGACGTGACTCGTGTCGCTCCGTACCGATGATGTGTAAGCCGCCTGCGGCCAACACCTGCTCGTGACGTGCTTGCCAGGCAGATCGTGCATTCTCGCGCACCGAATCATCGGCATCTGCAGGTAGTGCGGCGAGTTCTGCCTCTAAGTTACCGCCGAGCACAATATCGGTACCGCGACCGGCCATGTTGGTCGCGATAGTGACGGCAGCGGGACGACCCGCCTGGGCAATGATCTGCGCTTCACGATCATGCTGCTTCGCGTTCAACACCTCATGGCCAATCCCCTCTTTTTGAAGGACATTGGAAATGAGCTCAGAGGTTTCAATTGAGGTGGTACCCACCAGCACCGGCTGCTGTCGCTCAACACATTCTTTGATATCTTCGACAATAGCCTTGAACTTATCGGCTTGAGTCAAGTGCACAAGATCAGAATAGTCTTTGCGAACCATCGCTCGATGGGTCGGAATGACATTCACCTCAAGACCATAAATCTGTAGGAACTCAGGCGCTTCCGTATCGGCCGTGCCGGTCATACCCGATAGTTTTTTGTAGAGACGAAAATAGTTCTGGAAGGTAATCGAGGCGATGGTCTGGTTTTCCTCTCGCACTCTCACGCCTTCTTTGGCCTCGATGGCTTGATGTAGGCCTTCCGACCAGCGCCGGCCGGGCATGGTGCGGCCCGTAAATTCATCAACAATGACGACTTCGCCGCCACGAACGATATATTCGACGTCACGCTTGTATAGCGCATGCGCTCGCAACGCCGCATTCAAGTGATGCATGAGTCGGATATTGGCGGGGTCATAAAGACTCTCGCCCTCACGCAATAGCCCCGCCTCGATCATCAATGCTTCGACCCGCTCGTGCCCCGCTTCCGTCAGCATGGCTTGGCGTTGCTTCTCATCGATACTGTAATCGCCAGGGCCTTCTTCTTCGGTCTGACGTTCCAACCGCGGGATCAATTTATTGATCGCGAGATAGGTGTCAGTCGTTTCCTCAGCTGGACCCGAGATAATGAGCGGCGTACGAGCCTCATCGATCAGGATCGAATCCACTTCATCGACGATCGCGTAAGCCAAGGGTCGCTGCACGCGATCCTCGAGTCGGAAAGCCAGATTATCGCGTAGATAATCGAACCCGAATTCATTGTTCGTGCCGTAAGTAATATCGCAGGCATAGGCGGCGCGCTTATCCGCAGCGCTTTGACCGTTACGGATCACGCCTACAGTCAGCCCCAAGAAGCGATAAATCGGCCCCATCCACTCCGCATCACGCTGCGCGAGGTATTCGTTAACGGTGACGACGTGTACGCCTTCACCGGTCAGTGCATTGAGGTACGCAGGTAAGGTCGCGACCAAGGTTTTACCTTCACCGGTGCGCATCTCAGCGATACGGCCGCGATGCAAAGCCATCCCGCCGATCAACTGCACATCAAAGTGGCGCATGCCCATGACACGTCGCGCCGCTTCTCGAACGACAGCAAAGGCTTCGGGCAATAAGCTATCCACGGTCTCACCCGAGCCGAGTCTCGCCTTAAATTCTTCGGTCTTTTGCCGAAGCGCGGCATCATCTAAGGCCTCAAGAGCGGGCTCAAATTCTGCAGACTTACGGACATCTTTGCCCATCGCCCGCAACAGCCGATCGTTACGGCTACCGAAAATACGCGTCAAAAATTGCATCACTGGGATTAGCCCTGCGTCAAAGCTTCCATCAAAGGAGCGCTAGTTTAAGATTGTGGAGCCGACTCGGGGTCAGTCGACGGCTCCTAAGAAACGGTCAGTGGAGCATTAACCGCCGAGGTAGCTCAGAGGATTGACCGGACGTCCGTTACGCAACACTTCAAAGTGCACATGCGGCCCCGTCGATCGGCCCGTTGAGCCCATCAGCGCGAGCTGTTGCCCGCGTGTGACGGTCTCACCTAGCTTAACGGTGACCGCAGAATTGTGTGCGTAGCGAGTCACAAAACCGTCGCCGTGACTGACGTCAACCACGAAACCATAGCCCACGCGCCGACCCACATAGGTCACCACGCCTGCACCCACCGCGACGACGGGATCGCCTAAGTTCCCGGCGAAGTCGATACCCCGGTGGAACGCATTTCGCCCTGTGAAAGGATCGGTGCGCATGCCATACGCAGAAGACAAAAAGCCACGCTGGACGGGACGACCTTCCGGCATGATCTGCGCGCGCAGTTCCCGCTGCATGATGACCTGTTCGAGCACACCGAACTGTGTGTCGCGACGACTGAGACGACTCTCAAGATCATCAAACAAAGCCCCAAGATCTGTGACCTCTGCCGGCAGCCCGTCGGTCTCTGGGCCACCGATCGCCGGCGCGGTATCAAAATCAAACTCTTGGGAGTTGATATCCGCCATCTCGACTAAACGTTTGCCGAGTGCATCCAAGCGAATGACGTGGGCATTGACCTGCCCCATGCGCGCCGCCAAAGAATCAATACGCTCCTGGACACGTGCGCGCAAACGATCGAGTTCAGCCTTTTGTTCGGCCGACAAAGTCGCAAGATCCGAGGGCGTCGCTTGACGGAAACCCGCAGCACGCTCGCCTAAGCTGAGCCCTGCGACAAAGGCAACCCCGAGTAAGCCAATCAGTGTCACCGACGCGACGCTCAGCGCCGCCAGCCACGACATCTCAAAACGTGAAGCCCCGCTAGCGCGGCGCAAAAGCACCGTTAGTCGCATGACCGGATCTCCGAGTCGGGACCAATATGAGGCCGTGACATACTCGCTCGCCTGATATAAAGGCGAAACTATGCCGAAACCGCCTCTGCGAGACAACCCACACTCTCGCCCGATCAC
>CAZSRB010000027.1:6300-25604 GCA_964609065.1 uncultured Acidibacter sp.
GGTCGCTCAAAGACCACCGCTTCCCAAGCCGTTTGATCGGCGAGCAAGGTCCGTAACAGTCGATTATTGAGTCCGTGGCCCGACTTAAAGCCACTGAACTCGCCAATCAAACTGTAGCCCAGCAGATAAAGATCACCGATCGCATCGAGAATCTTGTGTTTGACGAACTCATCTTCATAGCGCAGGCCGCCCTCGTTCAACACTCGCGTGTCATCGAGCACAATCGCGTTATCGAGCGTCCCGCCAAGCGCTAAGTTACGCGCACGCATGGACTCCAGATCGCGCATGAAGCCAAAGGTACGGGCTCGACTAATTTCTTTGAGGAATGACGTCGTCGAAAAATCCATGGTCGCGCGCTGCGCACGACGCTTAAAGATCGGGTGATTAAATTCGATTTCAAAATTTACTTTGAATCCATCAAAGGGATCGAAGCGTGCCCATTTGTCACCATCATCGACTTGCACACTCTTACGGATACGGATGAAGCGTTTGGGAACACGCTGCTCCTCGATACCTGCTGATTGCAGCAAAAACACAAACGGACCCGCGCTACCGTCCATGATGGGCACTTCCGGCGCGCTCACTTCAACGAGTGCGTTATCAATACCCAGCCCAGCAAAGGCAGAGAGTAAATGCTCAACCGTCGAGACGCGGGCACCACCCACCACCAATGAGGTGCCGAGCATGGTCTCTCCCACGTTATCTGCGCGCGCGGGGATCTCTACCGGGGTAGCCAGATCCGTGCGCCGAAAGACGATACCCGTATCCGGTGCAGCCGGCCGCACGGTCATGAGCACACGCTTACCCGTGTGCAGACCGACGCCACTCGCACGAATCGTATTTTTTAGAGTGCGTTGCCCGACCATCAAGCCCCCAGAGCCCGTTAGCGATATTCCGATCGGCTGCGATCAGCCGCAATCACGCGTAAGTGTACCTGTTTCAGGCCCCGCCATGAGGTCTGCAAGCTCAAGGCGGGGCCTGATTATCAGTCAGCCTGTCGGCGCAGAAAGGCGGGAATATCGAGGATGTCCTCCGCAGGTTCCGGATCAGGGCGGAAACCATCACCCACTGCGGTCTTGAGACGGTGCACCGCCGGCTCGTCCAACTTGGCGTAATCCGACGGGACGACCACCGGGCGACGGATCCGTGCGGCCGGCTCGATCACCGCGCGGGCGGCTGACGCACCCACCGCAATCGGCGCTGAGCGCGCGGGCGCCATCATCGCCGCCTGCGGTTGGCCGAGGCCCGTGGCAACGACCGTCACGCGCAGCTCATTGCTGAGCTCGGGATCGATCACCGTACCCACCACAACTGTGGCGTCATCCGATGCGAATTCTTTGACGATATTACCGACTTCCTCAAACTCGCCGATCCCTAAGTCGAGTCCAGCGGTCACGTTGACAAGGATACCCCTCGCCCCTGAGAGATTGACGTCCTCCAGTAAGGGCGATGACACCGCCATCTCCGCAGCTACCCGAGCGCGATCCTCGCCACTGGCATGACCTGAGCCCATCATGGCCATACCCGTTTCGCTCATGACTGTACGCACGTCAGCGAAGTCCACGTTGATCAAACCGGGGCGCGTGATGAGTTCCGCAATCCCCTGCACGGCACCTTGCAACACACCGTTTGCGCTCTTGAACGCATCGAGCAGTGTCGTCTTCGGACCGAGCACGGTCAGCAACTTTTGATTTGGGATCGTGATCAGTGAATCGACGTGCTTGGCAAGCTCCTGCATGCCCTGCGCAGCGACCGCAGCACGCTTACCCCCTTCCATGACAAACGGACGTGTCACCACTGCGACCGTCAAAATATCCATCTCGCGTGCCACTTGAGCGACAACGGGCGCGGCGCCCGTGCCGGTACCACCACCCATACCAGCCGTCAAAAACAACATATCGCAGCCTTCGATCATCTCGATGATGCGATCGCGATCTTCCATCGCCGCCTGACGACCCACGTCAGGGTTAGCGCCGGCCCCAAGCCCCTTAGTCAGGTTGGTGCCAATCTGCAGCGCGGTTTTGACGTTCGAGTTCTTCAGCGCCTGCGCATCGGTATTGATGCACATGAATTCAACGCCTTCGATACCGCTTTGGGCCATATGCGAGACGGCATTACCGCCACCGCCGCCGATACCGAGGACCTTGATGACAGCACTTTGCGTGTAGGCATCCATTAGTTCAAACATATGCAGACTCCTCTAACGATAAACACTTTGAAAAAAACTAATTCCTAAAGGCTCAAAAATTTCCCTGAAACCAATTGCGCATCCGATCGAGCATGCTGCGGGCATTGCCACTCAACACTCGACCTCGACTACTCGGCACGCTGTGATCGCGCCCGTAGAGCAAAAGACCGACACCGGTCGAATGGATTGGGTTATTCGCCACTTCAGCGAGGCCGCGGACACCACTCGGCATACCTAAGCGCACAGGCACATGGAACACTTCTTCAGCGAGCTCAATCGCACCTTCCATCTTTGAGCTACCGCCCGTGAGTACGATGCCTGCCGCGATGACCTCTTCAAAGCCGCTACGGCGCAGTTCTTCGTGAATCAAGCCAAATAATTCTTCGTAACGTGGCTCGACAATTTCGGCGAGGGTCTGCCTCGCCAAACGCCGCGCTGGGCGATCACCGACACTCGGAACTTCGATGGTTTCATCGGGGTTCGCCAGCTGCGATAAAGCACAGGCGTATCGAAGCTTGATCTCCTCTGCATTTTGAGTCGGCGTACGCATGGAGACGGCGATATCATTGGTCACCTGATCCCCCGCAATGGGGATCACCGCCGTGTGACGAATCGCGCCATGCGAGAAGACCGCTATATCGGTGGTACCCCCACCGATGTCGACCAAGCACACACCGAGATCTTTTTCATCTTCCGTCAGCGCGGAATAGCTAGACGCCAACTGCTCAAGCACCACATCATCGACCGCGAGGCCGCAGCGCTGAATACATTTTTCGATGTTCTGAGCAGCGCTCTCAGCACCCGTGACAATGTGGACTTTAGCCTCTAGGCGTACACCGGACATTCCGACCGGATCACGAATCCCTTCCTGCCCATCGATGATGAATTCTTGCGGCAGCACATGCAGAATTTTTTGATCAGCCGGGATCGCCACGGCTTTGGCGGCATCAATTACGTGCTCCACATCCGCCGCTTGTACTTCCCGATCGCGAATCGCGACTACACCATGCGAATTCAAACTACGGACGTGACTACCCGCGATCCCAGCGAACACCGAATGAATCTCACAGCCAGCCATTAGCTCGGCTTCCTCAACGGCGCGTTGGATCGATTGCACGGTGGATTCAATGTTCACCACCACGCCGCGCTTTAGCCCTCGCGAAGGATGCGAGCCAATGCCGATGACTTCGATACTTTGATCTGCGGCTACCTCGCCTACGAGCGCAACCACCTTAGATGTACCAATGTCCAGGCCCACAATGAGTTGTCTGTCTGGTTTCCTCGCCATAATTCCCTCAGGCCGATTTACAGGCCCTCGTCCTCCGTATCGCGGGTGGCGACACGCTTGCCGTCACGCCAGCCAATTGCAAAACCATTGGAATAACGCATATCGACGTACTGCAGCTCGCTCACGCGCTGTACGACTAGACGCATCGCCGCCGTCACAAAACGCTCAAAGCGCTCATCCACATCGCGCCGACCGAGTCGAACGCTGATCCCGTTATCAAGATCAATTTCCCAAGCGCCTCGCTCGTCTAATCGCAGGGCGACTAAGCGGACGCCACCCTCTACGAGGCGACCCTGCGTTGCTAAATATCTTTGGCCGACGAGCGTTGCCGTTCCGTTGGGCCCGGCTAAACGCGGCAACTCCGGGGGAATAAACCGCGCTTCTTCTAGGAAAAGCTCAGCGCGGGCGTTTAGCAGCCCCCGCTCACCCCAACGCGCCACGGCCACCTGTTCTTTGATTTCAATCGAAAGACCTCGCGGCCAGACACGCGCCACACTGGCCTGATCCACCCAAGGCAAGCTTTCGATCTGCGCTTTTAAGTCGCGCAGATCGACGCTCACAAAGCCCGACTCGGCGATACCGTCGCGAACGACCTGCTCAACCTCCATCGGTGTCACACGTTGAAATCGGCCCTGCAACTTGAGTTGCTCGATCGGCTGATCCAAAGCCTGAATGATGGCTGCCACCAAAATGCCCACCGCGACCAAAGCCGCGAAGCTCGGCAGTACACGCTGCCAGTTAATCTTTGGCCAACGCCAGCTGCGCTCATTGCTGCGCCGACGATTGCGGGTTTTCCCCAGCGTCATCATGAGTCACGCACCAGGCTCGTTTCGAGTACCCGCCACACGAGCGTCTCGAAATTGATACCCGCGACCTGAGCAGCCATCGGCACCAGACTATGATCCGTCATGCCCGGTACCGTGTTGATCTCGAGCAGCAGCGGTCGCCCTGTCGCATCCATCATAAAATCCACGCGACCCCAACCCTCAGCGCCCACCGCGGCAAACGCGCCGCGCGCTAAGGCTGCGAGGTGACGCTCGGCCTCGGCTGATAGCCCGCAAGGACAGTGATAACGCGTATCGTCTCGAAAATATTTGGCGTCGTAATCATAGAAGCTACGCGGGGTTTCGATCCGGATCGCCGGCAGCGCCTCGTCCTGCAAGATCGCGACGGTGTACTCCGCACCGGTAATCCAAGCTTCAGCAAACACCTGCGGATCGTGCGCCACTGCCGCCTGCCACGCAGGGAGTAACTCCTCCTCACGCTCGACCTTGGTCATACCAACGGATGACCCTTGAGTTGATGGCTTAACGATCAAAGGTAAACCGAGCTTCTCGAGCGCCTGCGGCAAATCTTGGGGACCTCGGAGCAAAACGCTCGCCGCAGTGGGGATACCGACTGCACTGGCGAGCTGCTTGGTGCGTAACTTATCCATGCATAGCGCCGAGCCAAGTACGCCACTACCGGTGTAGGGAACGCCCAGATAGTCGAGTGCACCCTGTACGCTGCCATCCTCGCCACCTGGACCATGCAGCGCAATCCACACCCGATCAATGGCTTGAGTCCTCAGCTCCTCTAGCGACTGCTCACGAGTATCAAAGCAGATCGCATCTACACCGCTCTGAGCGAGCGCAGCATGCACCGCCGTGCCGCTTTTCAAAGAAATCTCGCGTTCAGCCGAATCACCGCCAAGCAGCACTGCGACCCGCCCGAAGTCTGCGGGGTCTGTCACGCGCCGTGCTTGCGCGGGATCGTGTCGTAGGCGACTCATGCCGCCTCTCCCACAATACGCACCTCGGTTTGGAGTGCGATTCCAAAGCGTGCATGCACCGTCGCTTGCACGCGAGCGATCAATTGCTCTAGATCCGCTGCACTGGCCTCACCCTCATTGAGAATGAAGTTGGCATGCTTCTCGGACACCACAGCTCCGCCTTGACGTAAGCCTTTCAAGCCGCAGGCTTCAATTAGCTGCGCAGCATGCTGACCCGGCGGATTGGTGAACACAGAGCCGCAACTCCATTCTCCAATCGGCTGCTTAGCTTTGCGCTCAACCAATAAATCGCGGATATCGTCGAGTTTGGCGGTCGCCTGCGGCTCAAACCGCAAACGCGCCGCCAGGAACCCCTCATCATTGGCGGGAGCGGTCACGTGTCGATAGCGACTCTGGTATTCGGCTGCTGCGCGTACCCGCTCGCAACCTTGGCGATCCATGACTTCAACTTCCACGACGTGTTGCCAGGTCTCACCCCCAAAGGCACCCGCATTCATCGCCAAGGCACCGCCCAGCGTACCGGGGATTCCCGCAAAGAATTCCGCAGGGCCCAGTTGCCAACGCACGCACTGGCGCGCGAGACGCGCACACGGTACGCCCGCCTCGCACCAGACCTCATGTGGACCGCGACGCTCAAGTGCACCGAGCGCACGATGCAAACAGATCACCGCGCCTCGGATCCCACCGTCTCGGACCAATAAATTACTACCGAGTCCTACCCAAATAAGAGGTACATCAACCGGTAGCGCGCGTAAAAAATTTGCCAAATCCGTGCGATCTTCTGGCTCGAAGAAATAGTCCGCCGGACCGCCAACATGCCATGAGGTATGGCGTGCCATTGATTCATTGATACGGAGCCGGTCAGAAAACCGCTCCACAAGCGGGCGAGCATTGAGCGACACGGCCATCACGCGTCACCTCTCAATGCAAGGGGCTGAGCACTCAGCGAAGCGGCTAAACCATGCGCAACCTGACTAATGTTGCCCGCGCCCATCGCAAGCACCACATCACCTGCCTGCACGATTCGACGCAGTGCCTCAGGCAAGTGCTCGACGTTCGGCACGAATACAGGCTCCACGCCGCCTAAAGAGCGAATCGCTCGGCAAATCGCTCGACCATCGGCCCCCGCAATCGGCGACTCCCCAGCGGCATACACTTCTGTCACCAAAAGCACATCGGCCTCGGTTAGCACCCGCGCAAAGTCATCCAGTAAATCGCGCGTACGACTGTAGCGATGCGGCTGGAACGCGAGCACGAGTCGTGCCTGCGGATAAATTTGGCGGACCGCATCGAGCGTGGCGTGAATTTCAGTGGGGTGGTGCCCGTAATCGTCAATCACCTCCACATGACCCTGCTCGAGCTCGATTCGCCCAAGGCGCTGTAAGCGACGATCAACACCCTGGAACGTCGCGAGCGCCTTTTGAATTGCCTCATCCGGCACTCCAAGCTCGGTTGCCACCGTGATCGCCGCGAGCGCGTTCAGTACGTTATGCCGACCCGGCAAATTCAAGGTCACCGAGAGCGAGGATCGCTGCGGTCGCTGAACGTCAAAATGACTGCAGAGCCCATCACGACGAAGATTGAGCGCTCGGAAATCGGCTTGCTCGGTTTCGATACCGTAAGTGAGCAAGGGTCGCTCAACGCGCTCCAAAATACCGCGTACCTCAGCGTCATCTACACAGAGCACCGCCAACCCATAGAACGGCAAGTTGTGCAGAAAGTCGATAAAACTTTGACGTAAGCGATTGAAGTCGCCGTCGTGAGTGGACAGATGATCGTTGTCAATATTGGTGACGATCGCCATCAAAGGCTGTAGATGTAAAAATGATGCATCGCTCTCATCGGCCTCAGCCACCAAATACTCGCCATCACCCAAACGAGCGTTACGACCTGAACTCTTCAGCCGACCACCGATCACATAGGTCGGATCTAATCCGCCCTCGGCAAGTACCGACGCGACGAGACTTGTGGTCGTCGTTTTGCCATGGGTGCCTGCAACCGCGACCGCTGAGCGCAAACGCATTAACTCACCCAGCATTTGTGCACGCGGCACGATCGGAATGCGCGCCTCGCGGGCTGCGACGACTTCCGGATTATCTTCAATGATTGCCGAGGAAACTACGATGACATCGGCACCCTCGACATGACGACCCTCATGACCAAAGAACACTTTGGCCCCGAGCGACTCGAGCTGCAAGGTGGTTGGACTCGGCCGTAAGTCACTCCCCTGCACATGGTAGCCGAGGTTGAGTAATACCTCAGCGATACCGCCCATCCCACTGCCGCCGATACCGACGAAGTGGATGGTGTTGATGCGACGCATGCGAGTGTTATTCATGCGCTCGCTCCCGCCGCCTGTAGACAGGCCTGCATCAAAGATTCTGTAGCCTGCGGGATCGCGCATTGTCGAGCCCGCAAGCCCATCTTGCCGAGGACTGAGCGGTCTGATGCCAAACGTAAGATAACCGCAGCGAGACCATCAGCGGTTAGGGTTTTCTCCGATATGACCACCGCTGCACCAGCCTGTTCGAGCGTCTGTGCATTACGGGTTTGGTGATCATCTACCGCCGCTGGGAAAGGGACAAAGATTGCTGCAACCCCAGCAGCAGCCACCTCTGAGACCGTAAGTGCCCCTGCGCGGCAGATTAAAATATCCGCTGCTGTATAGGCACTCGCAATATCGTCAATGAAAGGCACCACCTCTGCTTGAAGGCCCAACTCTGTATACTTTGCTTCGGTTGCAGAAACTCCGCGTTTGCCACATTGATGCACGACTGTCACCGCGAGCTTGGACTGCACGCGCGCCAATGCCTCGGGCACGATCGCGTTAAGCTTTGCCGCTCCCTGACTACCGCCGACAATCAAGACCTGGATCGCGCCTTCGCGCGCCCGATAACGACTTTCCGGATCAGCAAGGTCAAAGAATTCTTGCCGAACAGGATTCCCAATAGCCTGTGTTTTGATTGCCGAGGGAAAGCTACCCGCGAAGGCTTCATACACGCCGCTCGCAAACCGCGCCAAAATACGATTGGTCATCCCCGCAATCGCATTTTGCTCATGGATGAGTAAGGGGCGGCGGCAAAGCCAAGCCGCTAAGCCCCCTGGACCTGTGACATAGCCACCCAGACCCACGACGGCAGCAGGACGTACTCGCCACATCAAGCGACAAGCTGACCACAGGGCGCGTAATAGTCGCCAGGGTGCAAGCAGCCAACTGGATAAGCCTTTGCCCCGCAGACCGCCGATATCAAGCGTTTCCAATGTAAAACCCGCCGCCGGCACTAATCGGGCTTCGATCCCTGCGGGCGTACCGAGCCAAATCGGCTCGTAACCATGATCGCGTAACGCCATGGCCAAAGATAAGGCGGGAAAGACATGCCCCCCAGTGCCACCAGCCATGATGAGTATCCGCGGCTTCATGTCGAACCCATCCGACGAGCCGTCCAACCCGCCGCCCGCGCTGGCTCATCATCGAGCTTCGCCGCACTGCCGCGTAAGCTGATGGCCGCAGGGCCTTTGGCTGCAACGACCGCTTCGTGATAGACACGTAACACCAAACCTACCCAGGCAAGAGCGACGAGCATGCTGGAGCGCCCGTAACTCATGAAGGGAAGCGTCAAGCCTTTGGTGGGTAAGAGCCCCATGTTGACGCCGATATTGATGAAGCTTTGCAAGCCCACCCAAATCCCGAATCCTGCAGCAATGTAGGCTTGGAATTTGAGTCCCGCGTCACTGGCGAGACGCGCGATGTAAAGCGCACGCCATGAAAGCGCAACAAAGAGTGCGACGGTGAGTAAGACCCCGAGCAGCCCGAGCTCTTCGGCCAGCACGGCAAATAAAAAGTCGGTGTGGGCCTCTGGTAAATAAAAGAGCTTCTGTACGCTCTCACCTAAGCCGACACCCGTCCAGCCGCCGCGGCCAATCGCAATCAGGCTTTGTGTCAACTGAAAGCCGCTATCAAAAGGATCTAACCAAGGATTTCGAAAACTCGTTAAGCGACGCAGACGATACTCCGAGGACATCGCAATCAAGGTCAACCCGCCGCCACCCAAGACTGCGAGGACCAACATATCGCGCCAGCGTGCACCGGCCATAAAAAGCACGCCACAGGCGGTAAAAAGAAGTACTACGGCTGCGCCAAAGTCAGGCTCGAGTAATAGTAAGACAAAGAAAACGCCCAACAGAACGAGTGGCTTAATGAGGCCACTAAAGCTACTGCGTAGCTCTTCTTCACGGCGTACGGCGTAGCTCGCAATGAATACGAGCACCATGACCCGCGTGGCTTCGGAGACCTGAAAGTTCACCCCCGCAAGGCGAATCCACCGTCGGCTCCCGTTGACTACGTGACCCACGCCGGGAATCAGCACCAAAAGAAGCAGAATCACAGCGAGCACAAGCAAAGGGAACGCGAGCTTTTCTAACAACTCGCCCCGAATCGCAAACGCACCCATCGCTCCCACGCAACCGGCGAAAACCAGCAGCAACTGTCGCTCGAGGTAAGCGAAGGGAGCGCCCCCTTCTTGGCTTACCATCGAGATCGACGCGGAGGTGACGATCACCAAGCCCAACAACACGATCGCGAACACCAAGCCGATCAAAACGCCATCGATGTGTAGCGGTACGGAGCGACCGCCCTTGCCCGTCGGTAAGCTGAAGCTACTCATCCGGCGAGCTCCTCGACGCACTGACGAAACACTTCGCCGCGGTGAAGATAGTTACGAAACATATCGAGGCTGGAGCACGCCGGCGACAACAACACCGTCTCACCTGCCATCGCCCCAGCGCTCGCCGCCCGTACGGCCGCCTTCATATCGGTTACGCATTGCCAAGGCACCGTGTCACCCAAGGCGGTCGCAATCTTTTGAGCATCACGACCAAAGAGCACAACTTGCTTAACTTTGCCGGGCAATGCCTCCGCCAGTGGCGAGAAGTCCTGACCCTTGCCATCACCACCGGCGATCAATATCAAGCCACCTGAGAGGCCCGCGACCGCCGCCAATGTCGCACCGACATTGGTTCCCTTGGAATCATTGATATAGCGAATGCCGGCGTGCTCTGCGACCCACTCCATGCGATGCGCGAGTCCCGCAAACGCGCGCAAGCTCTCAGTAATCGCTGTGCGCGATATCCCTAGCTCATCAGCCATCGCGATGGCCGCCAAGGCATTCGCCGCATTATGGCGGCCGAGTAAGCGCATCTCGCGAAGCGCTAACACGCGCTCTCCCTGTGCGACTAACCACTCCTCACCCTGCTCTATTCGCAGGCAGTAATCGACCTCAGTCACCAAAGAAAATAACACCTGCTTGGTAGCAATGGGCATCGCCATCACACGCGGGTCATCGGCATTCATCACAGCGGTCGCCGCTTGCTTGAATATACGAGCCTTGGAGTCGACGTACGCTTCAATGTCGCCATAGCGATCCAAGTGATCCTCGGCAACGTTCAATACCGTAGCAACTCGCAAAGCTAAGGACTCTGTCGTATCTAACTGAAAACTTGAGAGCTCAAGCACGAAGAGCTCAGCATCGGCGTCGTCCAATAAATCCAACGCGGGTGTCCCGATATTGCCGCCCACCGCGACTTGAATCCCATCGCGGCGCGCCATGTCACCGACCCACGCGGTCACCGTGCTCTTGCCATTGGTACCCGTGATACCTGCCACCGGCACCGCTTGCGCAGCGACCTCATGAGCGCGGGCAAAGATTTCAATATCCCCAACGACAGGTACATCCAGCGCTCGAGCCGCCTGCAACAAGGCGTGACTGGGCGCGACGCCGGGCGACGCGACTACAAGCTGCGACCGATCCATTAGCGCATTGACCGTCGTGGAAGAGCCAGTGGAGTCACCGACGTTTCTATACTCCGTCTGACCGACGTAACACTTGGCATCGGGATCGATTTTCGAGAGCTCTGCCAGTGATGGTGCATCCTCGCGAGCATCCACAATGGAGAGTGACCAGCCGTTCTTGGCTAAAAAACGTGCGACCGACAAGCCGGTCTGCCCAAGACCCACAATCAGCGCTTCGCCTCGAGGTAAACCGAAGCTAGAGGCCAAAGAAGGGGTTGCCGGCGCCATCATCGCAGCTTCAGGGTGGCCAACCCTGCCAACACCAAGAAAAACGTGATGATCCAAAAGCGCACAATGACTTTCGGCTCTGCCCAGCCCTTGAGCTCAAAGTGGTGATGAATGGGCGCCATCCGAAAAATGCGCCGACCCGTTAGCTTGAAGGAGGCCACCTGCAAAATGACCGATGCCGTCTCCAGCACAAAAATACCGCCCATCACCAAGAGCACGATCTCTTGACGCACGATGACCGCAATCGTGCCTAGCGCCGCACCAATCGCGAGCGCTCCAATATCACCCATAAACACTTGTGCGGGATAAGTATTGAACCAAAGAAACCCGAGCCCGGCTCCGACTAAAGCGGCACAAAAAATCAGCAACTCACCCGCCTGGGGAATGGCAGGAATAGCCAGGTAACTGGCAAACACGGCATTACCACTTGCGTAAGCGAATACCCCCAAAGCTGCCGCCACCATCACCGCAGGCATAATCGCTAGACCGTCTAAGCCGTCAGTCAAATTGACCGCATTACTCATGCCTACGATCATCAAATACGTGAAAATCACGAACACAGGCATCGCCATGGGCAAGGCAAAGTCTTTCAGTAACGGCAAAAAGAGTGTCGTTTCATTGGAGGTGATGGCCGAGTACCACAGAAAAAATGCCGCTGCAAAGCCACCGACGGATTGCCAAAAATACTTATATCGCGGGATGAGTCCACGCGAGTTTTTCTTAACAAGCTTGAGGTAATCGTCCCAAAATCCGACTAAACCAAAGATGGCGGTGACACCGACGACAGTCCAGACATAGCGATTCGTCCAATCTGCCCAGAGCAGCGTACTGGTAATGATGGCGACCAATATCAATAAGCCACCCATAGTGGGGGTTCCGGCCTTTTGAAAATGACTACTCGGCCCCTCCTCACGGATGACCTGACCGATCTGGTAGCGTGACAAGCGCGCGATCATCCAGGGCCCTACCAATAAACACATCGCTAACGCAGTGACCGCTGCAAAAATCGCTCGCAGAGTGAGATAGGTGAACGCGTTGAAGAAAGTCACGCGTGATGTCAGTTGCTCGGCTAACCACAAGAGCATCAGTGCACCCCTTCCGCGGCATCACCACACAAGGCATTCACTACACGCTCAAGCCGATTTGAGCGTGAACCCTTCACCAAAAGAGAGATATCGCGCGTAAGTTCAGAACATAGTTTGTTCAGGAGCGAATCGATATCAGAAAACCACTCTGCACCGTCACCAAATTCTTTGACTGCTAACTGACTATCTAAGCCAAAACAAAATAGACGGGAAACGCCATGACTACGCGCATAGCGACCGAGATCACGATGTGCCTCGTGAGAAAAGGTACCGAGCTCACCCATGGCACCTAACACCATCCAGCGCGAACCTTCCATGGACTCGAGCACATCAATCGCCGCTTCCATGGAGCTCGGATTGGCGTTGTAACTGTCGTCGATCACCCAAGCGCCACAGATCGCCTGACGTAACTGCAAGCGACCGGCAACGGCCCGCATCTGCGCAAGACCCGCGGCTACATGGTCGAGCGTCGCGCCAGCGGCGATCGCCGCGGCACTCGCGCCGAGTGCATTGATCACGTTATGTTGACCTGCGAGACCTAAGACGATCGGTGTTTCACCGTGAGGGCTGCATAAACGGAAACGGGTAACGAAACGCCCTTCGCGCCAATCAGTCTGAACGTCACGGGCAAAATAATCTGCTTTGGTTCCGAGACCAAAAGTCACCACTCGAGCGACGGTCATATCACGCCACAGGTCGGCGTAAGTATCGTCAGCGTTGAGTACAGCGACCCCTTCGGGAGCGAGGGCGGCAAATAATTCGCCCTCTGCGCGGGCTGCGCCTTCAATACTCCCGAACCCCTCGAGATGTTCTGCGCCAGCATTCGTGACAATGCCGATATCAGGAATCACCATCGTCGCGAGCGTCGCAACCTCACCGGGGTGATTCGCGCCGAGTTCAATCACGGCATGCTCATGCTCGGGCTCGATGTGCAATAAAGTCAAAGGCACACCGATGTGATTATTGAGATTGCCACGTGTTGATAGCGTTGGCGCTTTTTGCCGCAAGATCGCCGCGAGCATTTCTTTGCACGTGGTCTTTCCATTGCTACCGGCCACCGCGATCACGGGCAACTGACAACGCAAGCGATAGCTACGCGCCGCGCGCTGCAGGCCTTGCAGAGCATCAACCACCCGAACGACAGGAAACCCCTCGGGGCCAGCTCGTTCTGCTAAAGCGCCGACTGCTCCCTTATCGCGGGCTTCCTGTAAAAATGCTGCGCCGTCGAAATTTGGGCCGCGTAGCGCAACATACAACTGACCAGGACGTAGCTGCCGTGTATCACTGCTGACACCCATATATTTTTGGTCAGCAGACTCTGTGGCAAAAAGCAATGTGCCACCCGTATCTAAGGCCAACTGCTGGAGGGTCGAGCTCATGCTGACAAAGCCTCCCGCACCCAAAGACGATCGCTGGCAGCCAGGCGTTCATCGCCTACCCACTGATAATCTTCGTGACCCTTACCGGCCACGAGCACCACATCACCCTCGCGTGCTTGCGTGAGTGCGGATACGATCGCTGTGCGACGATCGTGAATGACTTGTGGCGAGAGTGCACCGGCAGCGTGCACACCTTGCAGAATATCGTCGACGATCGCTTGCGCTGACTCACCCCGAGGATTGTCGTCCGTGAGGATGATGTGATCAGCAGCTTGTGCCGCCACCTCGCCCATCAAAGCGCGCTTACCGCGATCACGCTCGCCGCCGCAACCAAACACCACATACAGCGCGCCATGGCAATGTGCGCGCGCAGCAGCCAAGGCCTTACCTAAAGCGTCTGGCGTATGCGCATAGTCAACCAGCACCAGCGGCTTACCCGGGGTAGTCTGCGCTTCCATACGCCCCGGAGGTGCAGAGATCGCTGAGGCATGAGCAATGATTGCTTTCAAAGAAATATCAAAGCTGCACAACACGGCCATCGCCGCCAGCACATTATCGACGTTGAAGTCACCCACCAGCGACACTCGCATTGACTGTCTGTCGCTCACTGCGTCGTGCGTATGCGCTTGTAACCCAATCTGCAGGCCCTCAGGGCTCGCCTGCCAATCGGTGGCGTGCAACATATGCACACCCGCGTTTGTCAATACGAGCTGCCGTCCTAGCTCGGCTCCCTCGACGGTTCGCGCATATAAAAACATGCGCGCAAGATCGCTGTGGGTCGCATAGTGAGCGGCCAACTTACGGCCTAATGCGTCATCTAAATTGATGACCCGCGCACGTAAGTTTGGCCAAGCAAATAGCCGCGATTTACAGTCTGCATAAGCCTGCATACTGCCGTGATAATCCAGATGATCACGACTAAGATTCGTGAAGACAGCGACTTGCAAATGTACGGCCGAGACGCGCGCCTGATCGATAGCGTGCGAGGATATTTCCATCGCGATATGTTCGGCGCCTTGCGCTCGTAAGGACGCAAGCTGACGCTGAACTTGGACCGCATCAGCCGTTGTCAGACTCGCGCTCTCGAGAGACTGTGTTAGGCGCCCCACGCCCAATGTGCCGATATAGGCCCCGTTCAAACCCAGCGCGTCGAACCATTTCGCCAACAGCCATGCGGTCGTGGTCTTACCGTTCGTACCGGTAATGCCACAGACTTTCAATTCGTGCGAGGGGTTATCAAAGAAACGGGCGGCAATATCGCCTGCATGACGTGATAAATCAGGCAATGCTGCCGCGAAGACACCATGCTGCTTTAAAAGCTCGCTAGCCGGTGCTTCGACTCCCTCTGTAGGCTCCCAAAGAATCGCTCGAACTCCCTGAGCGAGCGCCTGCGAGACCGTGTCTAAGCCATGCGCACGTCGCCCCTGGCAAGCCAGAAAAAGACTATTTTCTTTGACCTTTCGACTATCGAGCGTTAGGTCGTCAACGTAAATTGAATCCGGTACGCGAATCCACGTATCCACCAATGATGCGAGCGATCGACGTATGGAATGAGATGGAGCCACACTCATTGGCGTACCTCACCAGACGGCAATCCGCTATCTCCAGCCAGCACCGCGCTACGCCCATTCGCATTACGCGCAAATGCAGGGGTAATCTCCGGTAGCTCATCACTGAAATCATCCAGCGGCGCATCGGGCGCCTCACCGAGCAAACGCAGCGCATCACCGACGACCGTCGCGAAAACGGGGGCGGCGACATCGCCGCCGTAAAACTTACCGGCGCTCGGCTCATCGATCACGACCACGACTGCCAAGCGCGGATCACTCGCAGGCGCCAAACCTGCAAACACGGACATGTAACGGTTCGTGGCATAACCGCCGGCACTCGCCTTCCACGCGGTACCGGTCTTACCCGCAACGCGATACCCAGGGACCGCGGCACGCAAGCCGGTACCGGCCTCGGTGACGACCCCTTCCAGCATGTCAATAATGTCTCGCGCCACCTCCGTATCGATTACACGTTGTCCGCCGGCAGGCGTCTCCGTACGCGTAAAAGAGACGGGCCGTTGTACCCCTAATGCACCCAGTGTCGCGTAAGCGTGCGCCAACTGGAGTGGCGTGACCGAGAGGCCGTAGCCATATGACACCGTCGCAGTGGTAATCGGTCGCCAGTGCGCCGCCTTACTCAATAAACCCGCTGACTCACCGGGAAAACCGCTGCCCGTTACTCGCCCGAAGCCGAAACCCACCAAGGCATCGTGCAAGACCTGTGGCCCAAGATTGATCGCAAGTTGAGTCATCGCCACGTTGGAGCTACGTGCCAACGCGGTGTGCAGATTAATCTGCCCAAGCGGATGTTTATCCTCAATTAGCTTATTGCCGACTTTGATCATGCCGGGCGAGGTATCAATGATGCTATCGCGCGTGTATTGCCCTGAGCTCAAAGCTGCAGCGATCACGAAGGGCTTAATAGTGGATCCGGGCTCAAGCAAATCCATCGCTGCGCGATTTTTGTAGGCAGCAGGCTTCAGTTGACTACGATCATTGGGATTGAAGGTCGGTTGGTTGACCATCGCCAACACTTCGCCCGTATCAACATCCAACACCACCACTGAGCCTGAGCGAGCTCGATTCGTTTGAATCGCAGCTTTTAGCTCTCGATATGCGAGGTACTGCACGCGCATGTCGATCGACAACGCCAGGTCACGCCCCGCTCGCATCGGCTTAATACTTTCCACCGTCTGCACGGTGCGGCCCAAGTTATCTTGGATCACACGCTTGGCGCCGTCCTCACCAGCGAGCCAATGATTGTAGGCTCGCTCGAGACCCTCTTGACCGTTATCGTCAATGTCTGTGAAGCCGAGCAAATGACCGGTCACTTCGGCCGCGGGATAATAACGACGGTATTCGCGCTCGAGGTGAACACCCGGAATATCGAGCTTACGAATGCGAGCCGCATCGGAGGGCTGCAGTCGTCGCGCCACGTACAGGAAATTTCTTTGACTATTACTGGTAATGCGCTGAGCCAAATCCTCAGGGCTCTGTGCCAACGCCTTCGCTAGGGTCGGGATATGCTCAGCTGAGCGGGAAATTTCTTTGGGGTTCACCCACACTGAATCCACGGGCGTGCTGACGGCAAGCGGGTCTCCTGCTCGATCATTGATCCGACCACGATGCGCCGCAACCGTTGCCACACGTAACGCACGCGCATCACCTTGGCCTTTCAAAAATTCACTATCAACCAGCTGCAAGGTATACGCCTTCCACAAGAGCGCCCCCGCACCCACTAACATCAGCGCACTAAAAATCCAGCTGCGCTGCACAAAAGATGAGGCCGGCGTCTCGGGCTTACGCGTTAAACCACTCCGCGAAGTGCTATTCGATTTACCGCGACGACGACCCGCGACCGGTCTATCCGCCTTACCTGCACTGCGAGAGATCCAGCTCATCATGGCGCGATCACCTCGACTTGCTTAGCCGCTGGCGTGTACATCTTGAGATCGCGTCGGGCTACGTTTTCCACAAAAGCGTGCGTGGACCAAGCGCTTTGCTCAAGCTGCAGACGACCCCATTCAATCTCCAAGCGGTCACGCTCGCGATTGATGCGCTCAAGCTCGACAAATTGCTCGCGTGCGCTGTGCTTAACAAAGATTGCCCCTGCCGCGGATCCCAGCGCTAACAACCATAGGAGCGGCATCAACCAAAGCAATAAGCGATCGGAGGGCAAGGTCATGCGCGCCCCCTGCGCCGCGGGTTCTGCGGCAGCTCACGAAGTTTCTCTGCGACCCGAAGCACCGCGCTGCGTGCGCGAGGATTACGCGCTAACTCTTCGTCTCCCGCGCGACGCTTGCGTCCCACTAGGGCTAACACGGGTTGCGCCTGTGGCGGGATCACGGGGAGCCCCGCATACACCGGGTCTACTTGAGCGTGCTCGCGCATGAAATGTTTGACGATGCGATCTTCGAGCGAGTGAAAGCTAATCACGGCGAGTCGCCCGCCAACCGCCAGTACTTCTAAAGCGGCCTGCAACGCCACCCGCAGCTGTCCCAGCTCGTCATTGATAAAAATACGCAACGCTTGAAAGGTTCGCGTGGCCGGGTGCTTCCCATCGCGCGGCACGACTCGCTGCACGAGCTCGGCGAGTTGGCCGGTTCGCGTCAACGGCGAGACTTCCCGCTCGCGGACAATCGCGCGCGCGATCCGTCGTGAAAAGCGCTCTTCACCGAGCTCTGCGATCACGCGCTGTATCTCCTCGAGACTCGCGACCGCCAACCAATCGGCTGCAGATGGGCCGCCGGTAGGATCCATACGCATGTCCAAAGGTCCGTCGTGCGAGAAGCTAAAACCCCGTTCGGCTTGATCAAGCTGCGCGGATGACACACCGATATCGAGCAAGATTCCATCTGGCGCACGCCCCGCTGCTCGTTCGCCCAAGATTTTCGCCAAGGTTGCGAACGGTGCCTGCACGAGCTCGATACGGAGATCGTTATGAAATCTTTGCTCTCCCGCGAGAATCGCAGCGGGATCACGATCGAGCGCCAGAATGCGCCCATCAGAACCGATCGCCTGCAAGAGCGCGGCACTGTGCCCGCCACGCCCAAAAGTCGCGTCGACGTAGAAGCCTCCGACCTTCGGCGCCAAACCTTCCAGTACTTCATTGACAAGCACGGGAATGTGCTCATCGGCAGCCACCCCTGTCACAACGACAACGACTCAAGCTCCGTCGATAAATCCGTGGCGGTCTCCTCGCTCTTGAGCCAGAACTCGCGACGCTCATTCCACAGCGTCTCGTCCCACAGCTCGAGTCGAGTACCCTGTCCGATCAACATCGCGTGCCGAGTCAAACTGGCAAACTTGCGCAACTCAGGCGGCACGAGCAGACGCCCTTGGCCATCCAAATCAAGCTCGGTCGCATGCCCCACCATCAATCGCTGCAAACGGCGCGAGCGATCGTTTAGGGCCGGCAAACTCATCAATTTGCGCTCAATGATTTCCCAGTCAGGCAGCGGATAGATCAACAGACAGGCATCACGGTCCACGGTAATGACCAGCTGGCCATCACTACGCTCAAGCAAGCGCTGACGCTGCCGGGTGGGTAACACCATCCGACCTTTCTCATCGAGCGTGACCTTGCTGGCACCACGGAACATGACGTTTTTGGGCGGAAGCCGCCCACTTGACCCCACTTTTTACCACTTGCCGCCACTATAGGAATCGCCAGGGGGTGGTGTCAACGCTCTGACAGAGAAAAATTTATGTACTACCAATAACTTACGAGCACTTGGGTGACTTTTCAAGGGCAGAAAACGAGTAAAGTTTTAAGGGTTTCAGTGGCTTGGCGTCGAATGCTCATACTGCGCCGCAGGAAACCTGTCTTCGAGAGTCCCAAGGCTGACATCAAGACCCCCAAAAACACCCTTATTCACAGCAAAATGGGAGGCGAACGGGGCGCAAGGAAAGGGAGTCGGCCGATAAGCCGGGTTCTGTCGTGGGTGACCATTCCTCTGGGACCGCT
>CAZSRB010000028.1:0-7900 GCA_964609065.1 uncultured Acidibacter sp.
CAGTTTGTTGCCTTTCCCTCAGCGCTAGCCTTGGGTTGGCTCGGTAATCGCATCGGCGCCAAGCGGGGTATTTTGATTTGTATCAGCGTGTATTTGGCGGCGACGCTGTATGCCTATGTGCTCGACTCTGTAGTGGAATTCTTTGCGCTTGCCGTTGTGGTGGGCTTGGTGCAGGGCGGGGTACAAAGCCTCTCACGCTCAATGTTTGGTCGTCTCGTACCCGCGGACAAGAGTGGTGAGTTTTTCGGCTTTTACAACATGATGGGCAAGTTCGCGAGTTTCTTAGGGCCGTTACTCGTCGCGGCTGTGGCGCTTATGACCGGTGACTCGCGCTTATCGATCACTTCGTTAGTCATACTCTTTGTGCTCGGCGGCTGGGTGCTCTGGCAAGTACCCGAGACGCGCCGTCCTGAGGCCGACTAAGCGGCCTCAATCAGACTCAAGACTCGCTCGAGCTGCTCACGTAAGCTTTTTTCACTGGCCGAAAACTCTCGCAATCGTTGTTGCTCTTGTTCGACGACTTCGGCGGGGGCATTACGTACGAAGTTTTCGTTGGCAAGCTTTTGGGTGGCGCGTTGGATTTCCGATTCAATTTTTTGTAGACGTTTCTGTAGACGCTCAGCCTCGGCTTTGGGGTCGATCAAGCCTTGCATCGGCACGAGAATACGCAAGTCGCCGATGACCGCGGCTGCAGCAGGCGGGGGTGTTTCGGTGGCGGTGAGCGCACGCAGACTCTCAAGCCCCGCCAAACGACCTAAGTAGGTGTCATAGCGCGCGGCGCGCTCAAGATCCGTGGCGCTTGCGCCCTCTAGTAGGGCGTTCAAACCTCGTGAGGGACTGATATCCATTTCGCCGCGAATTTGGCGTACGCCAAGTACGATGGATTTGATCCAATCCACGTCGGCCTCGGCCGTCTGATCGGTTGATAAATCCTCTGCGCGAGGCCAGGCCGCCAACATAATGCTCGGTACATTTGAAGAGGCGCGGTGTACTTGGATACGTTGCCAGATTTCCTCTGTGATGAAAGGCATCAAGGGGTGTAGCGCCCGAAGTAGGGTTTCTAAGGTATCGAGTAATCCGCGCCGAGCTGCGCGTTTAGCTGACTCGCTGCTGGACTCCGATTGCAAGATGGGTTTGGTGAGTTCCAAGTACCAGTCGCAAAACTCATACCACGTAAAGTTGTAGAGAGCGGTCGCCGCATAATCGAAACGGTATTCGGCGAACGCGGTGTCCACCTCACGCAGCGTCTCAGCGAGACGTGAGCGGATCCACCGATCCGCGACCCCAGGTTCGCTCGGACCGTCAAGTAAATGTGGGTCTAACAGCTGGCCATTCTCATCTTCGACGGTCATGAGGACGTAACGGGCCGCGTTCCATAGCTTGTTACAAAAATTCCGATAGCCGCCAACACGGCTGAGGTCAAAACGAAGGTCTGCGCTTTGTGTGGCCAACGAAGCAAAAGTGAATCGCAACGCGTCGGTGCCATAGGCATCGATCCCCTCGGGGAAGCTCTTACGCGTTGCTTTATCGATTTTGGGTGCGAGTTGCGGTTGCATGAGGCCCGTCGTGCGTTTGCGCAGCAGATCCTCGAGCGTAATCCCATCCACAATATCGAGCGGGTCGAGCACGTTGCCTTTAGATTTGGACATTTTTTGTCCTTCGGCATCGCGAATCAAACCGTGCACATAGACCTCGCGAAACGGGACATCGTCCATGAACTTCAAGCCCATCATGATCATTCGGGCGACCCAAAAGAAAATGATGTCAAAGCCGGTGACCAGCACCGAGGTCGGATAGAAGCGTGCGAGCTCAGGCGTCTTCTCAGGCCAGCCTAAGGTTGAGAACGGCCAAAGCGCAGATGAAAACCAGGTGTCGAGGACATCTTCGTCCTGGCGAAGCACTATCGAATCGGAGAGACCGTGGCGCGTTCGTACCTCTGCTTCAGTGCGTCCGACGTAAACGGCACCCTGCTCGTCATACCAGGCGGGAATCCGATGGCCCCACCAAAGCTGTCGGCTAATGCACCAATCTTTGATATTGCGCATCCACTCGAAGTAGGTTTTAGACCAGTTTTCAGGGACAAATCGTATGCGACCGTCTTCGACCGCCCGAATGGCAGGTTCGGCAAGTGGTTCGACTCTGACATACCATTGATCCGTCAAATACGGCTCGATGACTGCGCCTGATCGGTCACCGCGCGGGACCATCAGCTTGTGAGGGTCAATTCGCTCTAGCAGGCCGAGCGATTCAAGCTCAGCAATAATTTTCTTACGCGCCGCAAAGCGCTCGAGTCCACGGTAATCGGCCGGTGCGCTGTCGTTTAAGTGCGCATCCGGTGTAAATACATTGATCAAGGGTAGGTGATGGCGCTGACCCACCTCGTAATCATTGAAGTCGTGAGCAGGGGTGATTTTGACGCAACCGGATCCAAATTCAGGGTCGACGTAATCATCAGCGATGATGGGGATCAGTCGATCGGCGATCGGTAAGCGTAGTTCACGGCCAATCAGCGCACGATAGCGCTCATCGGCTGGATTGACCGCGACAGCTGAATCGCCCAGCAAGGTCTCAGGGCGAGTGGTCGCGACCACCACATGACCGCTGCCATCGGCCAGCGGATAACGCAAATGCCATAACGAGCCGTCTTCTTCGCTGCTCGCAACCTCGAGATCCGAGACCGCGGTTCGCAAAACCGGATCCCAATTGACTAATCTTTGGCCTCGGTAAATGAGGCCTTCCTCATACAAGCGTACAAAGACCTCTACGACCGCCTGCGATAGGCCTTCATCCATGGTGAAGCGATCGCGGCTCCAATCGACCGATGCGCCGAGTCGGCGCATTTGGTTGGCGATGGTGCCACCCGACTGCGCTTTCCATTCCCAGACCCGCTCAATGAAAGCCTCACGTCCAAGCTCCGCTCGACTTTCGCCGCGCGCTTCGAGTTGACGCTCCACCACCATCTGGGTGGCGATACCCGCATGATCTGTACCCGGCTGCCATAAGGTCGGCTCAGCGCGCATCCGGTGATAGCGAGTCAAGGCATCCATGATCGTGTCTTGGAAGGCATGACCCATGTGCAGCGTGCCGGTGACATTGGGCGGCGGGATGACAATGCAATAACCCGCATCCGTACCGTCTTGGGACTCGCGCGGGGCAAAATAACCCGCACGCTCCCACTGTTGGTAAAGGCGCTGTTCGATCGAGGCGGGTGAGTAAACCTTATCCATTCGCGATCAACGATTACGAGCTCGGCGGATCAAAAAGTCTGTCAACAAAGCGATCGGGCGACCGGTACTGCCTTTCTGGGCGCCGCCGACATAGGTGGACCCGGCAATGTCCATATGCGCCCAGCGTAAGCCCTCGGTGAACTTAGCCAAAAACGCCGCGGCGGTAATGGCCCCGCCATCACGCCCGGCCACGTTGGCAAAGTCCGCAAAATTACTGCGTAGCTGCTCACCGTATTCTTCGGTGAGTGGCAACTGCCAGGCGCGATCGTCGGCCCGCAGACCCGAGCTCACGAGCTCCTCGGCGAGCGCATCATCATTGGCCATGACGCCGGTGTGATGATGGCCGAGTGCAATGACGCAGGCGCCGGTGAGTGTTGCCAGATCAATCACCGCTTGGGGTTTGTAGCGGCGCGCATAATGAAGCGCATCGCAGAGAATTAACCGTCCCTCGGCATCGGTGTTGAGGATCTCGACGGTTAAGCCCGCAGCACTCGTCACGATATCGCCAGGCTTGGTGGCTCGGCTACCCGGCATGTTCTCGCAGGTGGGAATCAGGGCTGTGACATTGAGCGAGAGATTCAGTTCGGCCACCACCTTGATTGCGCCAAAAACGGCAGCCGCTCCCGACATGTCAAACTTCATCTCATCCATCGCGCCCGGATCTTTCAAAGAAATCCCGCCGGTATCAAACGTAATACCCTTGCCGACGAGTACCACGGGTGCTCGCGCGGCTTTGGGGGAGCGGTATTCCATGATGATGAACTTCGGCGGCTGTGCACTACCTTGCGTGACCGACAGAAAGCAGCCCATGTTTTCCGCGCGAATCTCGGCTTCATCTAGGATGCGCACTTTCAGGGCGGGGTAGTCCTGTCCCAAACGCAAGGCTTGTTCGGCCAGGTGACTTGGCGTGCACACATTCCCGGGTAGGTTTGCGAGATTGCGCATCAATTGACTGCCCTGCGCAGAGGCAAGGCCATGGGTGATGCCGCGACGCGCCTTGGCGACATGACGACGATCGATTGGACCGAAGCTGAGCTTCTCGAGTACGAGCTCGGGTGACGGATCTTTAGACTTCAAATGATTGACCCGATAGAGCCCGTGCTCGATCGCTTCCACCCACGAGCGGGCGTGCAAGTAATCGTCCATGTCACGGCCTTCTGGGCGGGTCAGAGCCATAGCGAGCGTCTTGACGCGTGTTTTAGCGACGCTTTGCACTGCGGCGATGACCTGTTTGCGCCAATGACGGCGCGAAACGGCGCTTGCGCCTTGGCCAACAAGCAGCACTCGCGCGGCCTTCAATTTAGGAACCCCCGTCAGCCAGAGGGTTTCACCTTGCCGCCCAGAAAAATCGCCGCGTTTGATCAGACGCGACAGCGCGCCACCCGACTTACGATCGAGCGAGGCCGCCGCGGCGGTTAACTGACCGCCTTCGTGGACACCAACGACGAGACATTCGGCTGAGCTTTGCGCAAGGCTGCCGGTAAAAAGATCGAACTTCATGTGTGTTCTCCGCGGGTCGGGGTGCCGCAGGCACGCAGACGCGCCTGAGCGATTTCAGTTAACGTAGCATTCTAACGGGTTCTCGGAATTCTGGCCTTGGCGCGATTATCTCAATACATTCTGCGAGAGACGCTGGTGGCGGCGCTGGGCGTCTCGGCGGTGCTGATGGTGGTCCTCATCACCAATCAATTGGCTCAGGTACTCAAGCGTGCCGCAGACAATGGCTTTCCCGCGGAGGTCTTGGGCGAACTGGTGGCGCTCGGTGGGCTGCGTCAAGCCGAGATCATCCTTCCAGTTGGACTCATGCTGGGCGTCATGCTCGCACTCGGGCGCCTTTATCACGACAGTGAAATGACCGCAGCAACCGCGTGTGGTGTGTCTCCTCTACATGTCAGCCGACCCATTCTCATCGTGGCATCCTCGGTGGCGCTCTTGGTGGCATTACTGTCTTTGTGGATTTCACCTTGGGCTGCCGAGCGGGTACGTGAGGTGCGAAGTGCAGCCGTTCAGGCGGGTGACTACGCCGTCATTACGCCAGGGCGGTTTCGTAGCTTTGGAACGAGTGGGGTCGTTGTTTACGCGCAGTCCAAGGATACGGATGGCACGCTGCGTAATGTGTTTGTTAAGCGTGCCCGAGAGGAGCGCTATGAAATTGCGCTCGCAGATCGCGCCCGGCATGAGATCTCCGCCGATGGCTCGCTGCACACCCTCACCCTTTATGCAGGTGAGCGATATGAGGGGGTACCCGGAACGGCACAGTTCCGTCGTATTCGATTCGCTGAGAACCAGATTCCAGTGAGAGTGCCGGAGGTCGCACCCCGAGGCTTGGAACTTGAGGCGAAAGCAACGGTGGATTTACTCGGGGATTCTTCGCCCGATGCCGAGGCCGAACTGCAGCGGCGTCTTTCTTTGCCATTGAGTGTGTGGTTACTGGCGTGGATGGCAATTCCCTTGTCTAAACTAAAACCGCGGCAGGGACGTTACGCAAGACTCTGGCAAGGCATCGTGATCTATTTTGTGTACATGAGCTTATTGTCAGCCGCACAGGTCTGGTTGGAGCGTGGCGTCGTGCCGACGCCCATTGGACTATGGTGGGTGCACGGACTTTTAATCTTAGGTGTGATTACGCTGGGACCGCGACCGCGACGATTGATCGGATTAGGCGGCTTCGCGGGGGGGCGCGCATGAGTCGACTGGATCGCTACATTGTTCGCAGCGTGCTCGAGGGGGTGGGTCTCGTCGCCCTCGTTTTATTGTCACTGGGACTCTTATTTTTATTTTTGGGTCAACAGGACGACATCGGTCAAGGTAGCTACGGGTTTACCGATGCTGTGGCATTCGCCGTCATGAATCTTCCGCAGCAGTTCTGGGAGCTACTGCCGATCTCCACCTTGATCGGGGCCATGTTGGCCTTAGGGCAGCTCGCCAAAGGCAGTGAGTTAATTGTAATGCGTGCATCCGGTTGGTCCGTGATGCGCTTTATGCGTCCAGTCACGATCGCTGGGTTGATATTGGTGCTAGTGGGTAGTGTGCTGGGTGAGTGGCTTGCGCCACCCTTGCAGCAACTCGCACGCCAGCAAAAATTATTTAGTAAGTTTGAAGATGTTAGTTTTGCCGGAAGAGGCGAGGCATGGGTTCGGGACGGCTCATTGATTATTAATATCGAGCGACAGTCAGGTAGCGGTTTGTACGGTGGCATGATGATCTATGAAATTAGCGAAGATCATCGGCTATCCGCCTTGGGGCGCGCGGCCAGCGCTCGGGTGGGCTCGTCCGGGGACTGGTCGCTCGAGCAGTACAACGAGTCGCGGTTCTTAACCGATCGTGTGCGGGCTGAGGAAAAAGAATCACGCACCCTACAATCGAATCTCAGTACGGAATTCATTGGGATCGCAGCAGCCATGCCCTCCGAGCTGCCTACACTAGCCTTGTGGCGACTTTGGCAGCATTTAGCACGCAATCAATTGGATGTGGAATCAACCGTCTTTGCCTTCTGGTCGCGTATTGCGCGTTCCTTGGCGCCCATTGCTGCATTGTGGCTGGCCTTGCCCTTTGCGTTTGGGGCTTTACGCAACAGCGGCGCGGGTGCGCGGGTAGCGCTCGGTATCGCACTCGGTATTGGTTTCTTTTTGCTGCAGAAAATGTTGGAGAGTGGTGTGACAGTATTTGGCGGACATCCCATTCTATTTGCGTGGTTGCCGACGAGTCTGATGGCGATCGCGGCGTGGTGGCTCATTCGTAGGGTACGCGGGTGAGCGCTGCGATATCAAACGTCGATGCGGCGATACCCTCGGCGGCCGAGTCGGCGCCGTTAGTGAAGCGCACCACGCTCATCGTGCGCGACGCGGCGCGATCCAAGTTCTTCTATCGGGACGGATTGGGTTTGACCGTCTGGTATGACGATGTCATTGAACTCTCGGGTGTGGGTCTTGCTGCGGGTAAGCGCGGTGATCAAACCCGGTTGATCATCATGCGCGCAGAGGACCCCGTGATTGGCATGATCGGCCTACTGCAATTTACCGAGCCAAGCTTATCGCCACCCGCGCGACGCGAGCGTCTGGGGATTGGCGATATCGTCTTCGTTATGCAGGGTAAGGATATTGAAGGGGTTCATGAGCGCGTGCCGCAACTCGGGGGGCGTATTCATGCGGCGCCCCACCGGTTTGAGGTGCGAGGCGCTGATGGCGTGCAAGTTGCCATGACATCTCTGAGCTTTTGGGATCCTGATGATTATTTCATTGAATATAACCGCCGTGACTGAGCCATGAGTGATCACGATCAAAAAACAGAGGATTCAATTCTAGTTTGGGATTTGCCGGTACGCATTATTCACTGGGGGCTTCTGGTCTCAGTATTTGGAGCGTGGCTGACACGAGAGCTCGAGGGCGACTGGTTCTCCTGGCACACCCGATTCGGCTATGCCGTTTTGGTCTTGGCATTGACCCGTGTCGTGTGGGGTGTGGTCGGAACCCGTTACGCGCGGTTTGCTCATTTCGTTCGCGGTCCCAGCGCAATCTGGAATTATTTAAAAAAATCAAAAATATCGGGGTCCAGTGCTGATGCGCCTGATTTAGGCCACAACCCCTTGGGGGCCGTGATGATCGTGCTGTTGCTGTGTTTGTTACTGGCGCAGGCCATCACAGGGCTATTTGCCAATGATCAAATATTCGAAA
>CAZSRB010000028.1:8000-13516 GCA_964609065.1 uncultured Acidibacter sp.
CGTGTCGAGTCTGCTCGCTCTATTGGTGATCACTGCGCCAGAGGCTTTTTTGTTTGATTTCTGAGTAAGCGCTTGGATATCAGCGGGGCACAATGGTGAGCTGAAGTGGCTCAAGCCCTGTCACCCGAGCGACGATGTCGTCGCCGATGTTCACAGCCGCGACCCCCGCAGGGGTTCCCGTGTAGATGAGATCGCCTGCCTTCAGGCAGTAGTAACGCGACAGCTCGGCAATGATTTCCGGCACACTCCAAATCATCTGGCGGGTGTTCCCGGATTGACGTCGAACGCCATTGACGAAGAGTTCGATATCGGCGGCGTTGATGTCACCGGCGAGCTCGCAAGGGCATAAAGGTCCGATCGAAGCGGAATAATCAAAACCCTTGGCTGTATCCCATGGTCGGCCGAGGCGTTTTGCTTCCGCTTGTAAATCGCGCCGCGTCCAGTCAATCCCCACAGCATAGGCGTCAATACAGGCGGCTGCATCCGCCGGGGATAAATCTGCACCGCCTCGACCCAAGGCCACTACGAGCTCCACCTCATGCTGAAAGTCGCTAGTCAGCGAGGGGTAGGGCACGTTGCCGGACACTAAGGCGTCAGCGGGTTTAGAGAAAAAAAATGGCGCCTCACGCGACGGGTCTGCGCCCATTTCGCGCGCATGGTCCGCATAGTTACGCCCAACGCAGTAAATACGCGATGTTTGCCAGTCGGGCTGTCTCATTAACGGGCGTTGATTTCGTTGAGTAGAGATTGTGCTTGATAAACCTGATCGAGCGCGGCTTGCATAATCGCAGGATGCACGGCAACCGAGCGATTCATCACTGGGTCAAACCCGTAGGAGCCCGAGATCGAATGGATATTACCATCAAAGATTAAACCGACGATCTCACCTTGTGCATTCAGCAATGGACTTCCCGAGTTCCCGCCGACGATATCGTTATTAGTCGAGAGGTTGAAGGGTGTATCGGGGTTCAAGCGTTCGCGCTTTTCCTGCCAGCTCGATGGAATCGCAAACGGCGCTTCGCCAGTCGCGCGCGCAAAGGCCGTTTCGAGGCGGGTAAATGGCTTAATCTCTTGGCCGCGTTCGCGCCAGCCTTGTACCGTGCCAAAGTTTAGGCGAAGGGTAAACGTGGCGTCCGGGTATACCTCAGTCCCAAAAAGCGCAAATCGGGCACGGGCAATACGCTCTTCGGCATCGGCAATCACCGCGTCGATTTCATCCTCGCGCTGTTGGCGTAAGCGGCGCGCTGTTTGATCGACTTCGCGTGCCAGTTGAATGAAAGGCTCATCGGAGGCGCGCAATTCTTCGATTGACGCATCCCACCATTTGAGGCGCTCATTTGGGTCGGTTAGACGCGTGTTCTGGACTAACTTTTGGGCGAGTCCGTCCGGTGAGTCACTCGTCAGGAGCTGGCGGACAACCGGGTGGTCAGGTCCTAACCACTCGCGCATGCGCTCAAATCCAAAGCTCAAGGTGAGCGTTTCGAGCTCGGGGTAGATGGGCGCTGAGGCGGCTAACTGTTGGCGTAGTCGCGGCAGAGCAGCGTCGGTGTATTCGCGTAGCCGTTGCTCGTTCGGTTTGCTGCGCTCTTCGGCGGCCCGCCAGATCGCCCGGGCCATACGAAAGAGTTGGCTATTAAAGCCTGCACCACCTTCGAGGAAGGTGTAGTCAAGCTCGGTATCGCTCGCAGCTTTCAAGGCCGCGGTGATCTCCGCCCAAGGATCGCCTAAGTTAGCCAAAGCCCGGTCTTTGGCAGCGGCGGCGCGTAGCGAGGCTTCCGCCTCGCGTTTTGCTTGCATCAAGTCTTCGTTGAGTAGCGCATCCAGTAATTTACGACGCACTTTGATGCCATTCTCAAGACCGCTTAATGTATCGGCGACGATACGACGCTCGGCTTCACCTTGCTTGGAAAACTGGATATACCGGCCACGTAGCTCGCTTGCACGCAACAAAGATTGTGGCATGACGGTATCACGTAGCGCTTGCAGTTGACTGACGGTGAGCAGCCGATCGGTAGAACCAGGATGACCCGAGACGAATACGAGTTCACCGGCGGCGGGGCCTGCGAAGTTGATACGTAGCGGTTCGCTAATGGCAACGGGTGCGCCATTTTCATAGGCACGTAGGAAGGCCATGTCGAGACACCAGCGGGGGAACTGGAAGTTATCTGGGTCGCCGCCAAACGCCGCGATTCCTGCTTCAGGAGCGAAGACCAAGCGTACGTCGGTGTAGCGACGGTACTGATACAGAAAATATTGGCCGCCGTTATACAAAGAAACGGTTTGGCACTTGAGACCTGTCTCGTTTTCGCAAGCCTGCTCTAGTCGGGTGCGTGCCTGCTTGCGCGCCTCGTTAGCCGCTTTCTCATCGAGCCCCTCGGTCGCAGCTGAAATCTTTGCGGTGATCTCTGTCATTGCGACTAGAACATCCGCTACCTGGGTCGGGCAGCTGATTTCATTGTCGCGATTACGGGCGATAAAGCCATCGTCGAGTAGGCTTTTTTCTTTGGTGGAGTTTTCGGCTAAGCAACGTGTGATGCAGTGGTGATTGGTGAGGATGAGGCCTTCCTCTGAGACGAACGAGGCGGTGCAGCCGGCGAGCCTGACCGTCGCGAGACGCACTCGATCTAGCCAAGGCTGGTCAATCTTCACCCCATACTGCTCAGCGATCCGTTGAGTGGGGACATTATCAAAGGTCCACATTCCCTCATCAGCGTGCGCGCCCGCGCTCAGTAAGGCACTCAGTAGCACGATGGCAATTCGGTTTCTCATCTCACAACTCCTGATCGCGGATCGACCTCAGTAGGGTGGGTATTTGGCGCGATTCTCATGATTTTGTCGAGTGACGCGCCGGACTCCAGCGGGTCGAATGCGCCGTAACGGCAAGCGGTCGTTGTTTTCACCGGAGATGTCCCATGTTGCTAGCTTCCCCTCGAGTTCAGGTCAGTCGGTATTCTCGTGGTCGTCCGCATCGCGCTCGGTGTCGCGGTCAAGGTATGACGGAGTACATCGTGATTGTGGCATTAGTTGCTGTGGCAGCGATTGGTGTCTATAGCGCCTTTGGTGATGTGGTTCGCGGCCAAGCCGCTGTGGCGGCGGTGGCCCTGTCGGGCGAGGACAACTCGACTGGGCGCAGCCTCGTGTCAACCGGGCGTAGTCAGGCCAATGCGCAGTCTCGTTCCAAATCCTTAGAAGACTACGAAGAGTAAGGCGCTCTTGGCGCGTTTAAGAAGTCAACGTTTGATGAGGTGGCACGCCACGGAACGGGGGCAGGTGCTACCGCTCGGACTGTTATTGCTTGCGCTACTAGCTATGTGCCTATGGTGGGTGAGCGACGCTGCGCTCGCAGTTAGCGAGAAGCGTCGTCTCACTCAGGCGGCAGACATGGCCGCTTTGAGTGGCGCCGTTTGGCAGGCACGAACCCTGAACTTTGACGCCTATATGAACCGCGCCATTATGGCCAATGAAGCTGTGATCGCGCAGTCCGTGAGTTTACGAGCGTTCAGTGACTACATGAGTCAGTTATTGCTCAATTCGGCGGCGGTGACCACCTGGGTGCCTTTCTTGGGGCAGGCCTTAAGAGTGATCGATCGTGTCTGGAGCGGTATTGATCAAAGTTTGAGCGCAGGCTTAACGACTCTCGAGGTACTGACGAGCCTTGCCGATCATGATTTAGCGTTTGCCCAGCGCCTGATGCACGCAGGAGCAGTGCAATATGTACCGAAGTTAGTTCGACAACAAGTTAAAGCCATCGATCCTCGCTTTGAGTTGACCGAGGGCGCTGAGGCGGCACTCACCGTCTGGCAACTGCAATGGCCACGCTTTGCATCCTTTTACGGCGGTGCATTCCGGTGGCGGCAACAAGATGTGTTGTATCGCTCGATGGATGGGTTCAGTGCGGAGCGTCAGTTTCGTTGGCCGGGAAGTAGCGCCTTTGGGTTTCGCATCGAAAGGCGCGGCGGCACGGAGCTCGTGAATTTCGAGTCTTGGCAGGCGGTCGATACCTTATCCCTACATTTACGTCGCTATGTGCTGTTTGGGTCTCTGCGAGAGCGCGTGCCGATGGCGTGGGGTGGCGCTGCGCTCGGAGCGCGACGTATCCGTCCGCCGCGGCGAGATAGCTTTGCTGCAGCTTATCGGGTTAACCCGCGTGCCGCGCGCTTGGCGGAGCGAACGACCCTCGGCCGATCAGGCTACTTAGGCCTACCGTCGGTTTTTGATCTTTCAGTCGCACAACGCCGAAAGTTTGACCCGCAGCCTGTCACCGTACGAGTTCGCCTTCCCGCCGCCTCGCGTACTCGGAGCTTTGTCATGCCCGATATGGATCAACAAAAAATTAGTGGCGCAGCCATACAAGATTCATCCAGTGATTTCTTTGCGGAGGCCGCCGCAGCCGTGTGGTTTGCGCAACCTGAAGCACGCCGAGATGGTCAGCAGGAGTTACCCCACTTGTTTAGTCCCTACTGGCAAGCGCGCCTACAATCATTGACGCCATCGCAGCGGCTCATGATGGCGGCCCTCGATAAGACACCGGTCGATCTGGCAGGGGTGACACCTTGAGTCGGCGCGTCGCTTGCGGCGGGCGATCATCCCTGACTCGAGGTCAGGCGCTCATCGAGTCGCTTCTACTCTTGGTCGTGCTCGTACCGCTCGCGATTGCGATCGGTCAGTTAACCCAATTATCGTCGCTACAGCATGAGCTATTGGGGAGGCTGCGCTCTCACGCCATGTTCGCGTATTTCGCGCCGGAGGAAGCGAGGGCGCTGAGCGAAGAAATCCTTGACCCGCATGCCATGGTTATCGCCAATGCCCACTTGCTTTTAGCCGGTGAGGCTCCTCCGGCGATCCAGTACGAGTGGGCGGAGTCGGTCAGTGATAGAGCTGAGAGCTCCATCGATGAGCCAACGCTGGAGGTGGAGTCTCCTGCTGCGTTAGCGCTTGAAATGGTGGCTTTGCTTGAACCATTGGGCCCGGGGGCCTTTGGGCTGGCTGCGACACCCGCATCAAGCGTGCAGGCGAAATGGCCGATCGAGCTCTCCTCGGGAATCGCCCAGTGGCTCAAACAGGATGCGTGGACGCTACGCGAGTCTTTGGTGTGGTTACCCGATACCTGGGTTGTAGCCAACAAAGAAATCTATGCCCAACGCATCGCAGCTATCACTGTCTCGGGTCGTTTGGCTGAGCTCTCAACCGCCACTTCGATAATCAAAAATGTTCTCAGTGTGGTGGAGCCTTCCTTTGAGCGATTTTGTCCCGGACGACAAGCGCTCGATATCGTCCCCGAGGATCGATTGGCGAACTCGCGGCTCCCGCCTAACGATTTACGTCAGGAAGATTGCAATGCTCGTGAGTAACACCTGCGGGATCGGGCGCTGCCGTCAGTTTGCGCTCTACGGATGGATGCTTGCCCTCGTGAGCCCGAGTGGATCATGGGCTTGCGTGCTTGAAGCGCCTACGGCAGACCCTTCGGAGTACGCCGTACTCGCGGAGATCCCTCAAAAATTGTTTGATTTGATGCC
>CAZSRB010000028.1:13616-20446 GCA_964609065.1 uncultured Acidibacter sp.
CGGGAGTGGAAACGTGTTGAGCTCGGGGAGGGGCGCTGGGTGCTCTCTCATTGGTCTGGGTCACTTCACGAGGCAATCAGTCTTCGCCCTGCTGCAGATGAGTTGTCCTGTCTGATGAACTATTCCCGTCAAGATCTACAACGATCTTCAAAGATTGAGCCGCGCCTCCCCATGTCTTTACCAGCAGGCTTTATTCGGTTGACGAGTTCGCTGGAACAGTCAGATGAGGAGCGGATGTACGTTTTTACTTTGTCGTTCGCCGGTAATGCTGCACTCGGTGCAGAGCGTTTGCGGGCGGCATTGATAGCCGCCGAGTGGCACGTGGAGGCCGATGATGAGCGACAACCCGCCATGCAAGCGTCTCGACAGGCGTTTGTGTTTTTTGCAGCGCGCGACAAGGCCCGGCTGCGTGCGGCCGTGTTTCCCTCTGGGTCACAGACCCGAGTCGTCCTGCAGGTCGGTGATCCTCGATGAGCGGCGTCGACGTTCGCGCGGGCAAGTGATGAGTGAATTCATGTGGGTCAGTGTCGTGCTAGGTATGGCGCTCTTTGTTCCTTGGACCAACGCTGAGTCCGTCGCGCAGCAGTTAATACACGTATTGGAGAAGCGTCTTATGAGTTTTTCAGCCTGGTTGGCGGTGCTCTGATGGCGGAGGTCGATTCGGCCGGTCTTGCTTCGGAACCGGAGGCAACGAGACCTCGCAAAGGTTTGAGCCTTTCCTGGTGGCCCGTCTTGGGCGTGATCATTGCCTTGGGCTGTGGGGTGGCTGCCTTTTGGGGTGCGCAACGTTACCTCAGCTCTAATGCGACAGCGCTCGAACGTGAATGGAGTGAGCGCTTTCAAAATATTGAAGTGATCGTAGCTGCGCGTGCTTTACCCGCAGGTCATCGACTCGCGACAGACGATTTGGCTAAGCGAGCGTTACCCGAGGCGATGATCACTACGCACGCCTTGACGGTAGAGCAGCTCGAACAGGTGATCGGTCAGCAATTATTAGTGGCCATGGCAGTGGGCGAGCCTGTCTCGCGGGCTGCATTGGCAAGTGAGGAGGTACGTTCGCTGGCGGCGCGGTTGCAACCGGGGTCGCGCGCAGTGACGGTGCCGGTGGACGATGTGACCTCGCAAGCAGGCTTGGTACGTCCCAACGATCATGTCGATCTGATGCTCGCCGAGGAGCGCAGTGAGCAAGGCGCGCGTTGCGTCGAGGTCACCCCCCTGATTGAAGCCGTACAGGTGTTGGCGACGGGTCAAGCTCAGGGGGAGGGGCGTAATGGCGCGGATGAGCAACGTCGAGGTGAGGACTATCGATACAGTCAGTACTCCACCTTGACGCTTGATGTCACACCGGTTCAGGCGCAACAGATTGCCGCAGCCTTACGAATTGGTGATCTCATTCCGGTGTTGCGCGGTCAAGGGGATCTCGGTGTCAGCAATTTGCCGAGCTTTTCTGCTGGGCTCCCGCAGTGCACGCAGGCTAAGAGTGCCGATGCGGCGCCGCCACGCAAATTGCGACCGACTCAACGCGTCGAGCTCTGGGTGGGCGGGCAGGTTCCACCGCTACACAAGGTGCACGAGTTCATCCGCACTGAACTGCCGGCGGAACGTTCGGTAGCGGAGGATCCGTGATGGCTCGTATCGAGGTCGGTCGTGGGTGGAGAGTACTCAGCCTTCTCGTTGTTTTATTGTGCTCGAGCTCATTCACTCTAAGCCCCGTGCGAGCAGATGGGTTGGTCACTGAGGGCGCATTACCTGACACGCTGACGCTCCATGTGGGCGAGAGTCGTGTACTCGCGGCAAAAACTCAAAGAATCGTTGTCGGTAGCGGCGCTGTCGTGAGTGTGTCTCCCGTGAGCGAGGGGCATGTCGTGGTGATTGCTGAGCAAGTCGGCGAGACCCTAATTCATTTATGGCTCCGTGATGGAGGGCTGCACTCGATCCAGGTGAAAACTTTCTCCAAAACGTTAGAGAGCGTTTTTTCAGAGGTCAAAAGTTTGCTGCAAGGTGCTGAGCGAGTGTCAGCACGAATCGTTGGTCAGCGCGTCGTTCTGGAGGGCTCTGCCGTGGATGCGGCCTCGCGTGAGCGCGCGGCGGCGGTCGCGGCGCTCTATCCACAGCAGGTGGTCGACTTGGTCGGGCGCTTGGGCTGGGAGGATATGGTGCACGTCGATGTACGGATCGTAGAGTTTCGTCGCGGTGGTCTGCAGGAGCTCGGTATCCGTTGGCGCGATGAGATTAATGGTCCGACCGCCGGTGTGATCGCCGATTGGGCGACCAACGATCGATTTCGATCGCTCCCCGATTCGCCCATTGATCCTGCTGTCTTCGATCCTGTCCCCGGGCGCACATCGATGCGGGGATATTTGGGAATCGCGACCGTACTGGATTCCCGAATTCGAGCCTTGGAGCAAAGTGGGGATGCTGTGCTGGTTGCTGCACCGCGCTTGAGTTGTCGTAGTGGGGGTGCCGCACGGTTTGTCGCCGGCGGGGAAATTCCAGTCCCGGCGATAAATAGCGCAGGCGGTGCTGATGTGGAATATCGGGAGTATGGGGTGATCCTCGATGTGAAACCCATTGCTGATCCTTCGGGCTCAATCTTTGTCAAAGTCGAAACGGAGCTGAGCCAAGTGGATGACGCACAGCGCGTAGCGGGTGTCCCCGGTCTTCTGAAGCGGCGCTCCAGTACCGATCTCAATGTACGCAACGGTGAGACCGTGGTGATCGCAGGTCTGGTGAGTGAGCGACGCGGGCAGGATCGTAATGGACTGCCGGGGGTCTCTCGCTTGCCAGGCTTAGGACGTCTGTTCGGTGTCAAAGGAGAGCGTCATGAGCAAACTGAGCTTGTGATTTTTTTGACACCACGGATTGAGTCGACGAGCACCCGATCCGCAGATGAGCAGTTGATCAAAACAGCGGTATCGCGAGTAACCGAAGTGCTGGGTACGGAGACTGCGCATCCGCCCGCGTCACCCGCGTCTGCCCCCCTGCCGCGTAAGCGATGGCGCAAGGAGCGGTGAGATGCAGGCTTGGTTGAGATACGGTAATGGTGAAGCGCGGGTGGTCCCACTGCAGCCGGGTGTTCATTGGCTCGGTTGTGATCCAAGCTGCAGCATTCCGCTCAGTGGCGCTGGGATTGCCGAGCGTCATGCGCGATTAGACCTCGCGCGGGATGGCAAGTTCGGCATTGTTGACCTTGGCGGTCAGGGCGGCACGCGTGTCAATGGCGAGCGTATCGTGACAGCAGGCCCTCTTAGTCGAACCGATGTGTTGCATTTGGGGGAGTGCGAGCTTCGGATTCTGCTCGATCAGGAGGAGTCTAAGAAAAGCGAGACACAACGCGAAAATTTCGACGAGGTCGAGCCTACGACGGTACCCATCCAAAGCGATCGACTCTTACAAGCCGCCAGCGCATTACATCGCCAATTACTCACACAATTGGATCTGCGAAGGCGGGACGTGGCGAACATGACCGATGAGGCGCTGCGTCAATTGGCGCGCGGTGTACTCGAGCCCTTAGTCCCCGCACGCGCTGCGGAGGTCGGTTGCTCGGCTGAGCAACTACTTGAATTTGTACTGCATGAGGCGCTCGGTCTCGGACCCTTAGAAAGTCTCCTCGCTGATGATGCCATTCGCGAAATCATGATCAATGGCCCCGGCACGCTCTTTGTCGAAAGGCGTGGAAAGATCGAGCGTGTCGCTGCTCGGTTCAGTGGCGAAGCCGCATTGCGGGGAATTATTGAGCGTATCGTTGCGCCTTTGGGGCGACGTGTCGATGACTCTTCACCCATGGTGGATGCGAGGTTACCGGATGGTTCACGGGTCAATGTGGTGCTATCGCCCTTGGCCGTCCACGGTACGTCGGTAACGATTCGACGTTTTGGTCGACAGCGAATGACGGCAAAAACGCTTCTTGATTATGAATCGCTCAATGAGTTCATGCTTAATTTTTTGATGGTATGTGTTGAGCAGCGAAAAAATATCATCGTATCGGGCGGCACAGGTTCAGGGAAAACGACGCTGCTGAATGTGCTTTCATCATTGATTCCCCGTCAGGAGCGGGTCGTCACAATTGAGGACTCCGCCGAGCTGTCGCTTGATCATCCAAACCTCGTCTCGCTTGAGACTCGGCCCGCAAACTTGGAGGGACGCGGTGAAATCTCAGTGCGCGACCTTGTTCGTAATGCCTTGCGCATGCGTCCGGATCGAATCGTTGTGGGCGAGTGTCGCGGCGGGGAGACGCTCGACATGTTGCAGGCCATGAACACGGGACATGATGGGTCGATGAGTACGGTGCATGCCAATAGCCCGCGCGAGCTCTTGTCACGTCTCGAGGTCATGGTCTTGATGTCTGGGGTGGATCTGCCCATTACAGCCATCCGAGAGCAGATTGCTGCGTCGGTGCATGTCATCGTGCATCAGGCGCGCTTTCCCTGTGGCGCCCGTCGAATCACTCGTATCACTGAAGTCACAGGTCTCGTTGCCGGTACCATCCAAACGCAGGATCTTTTTCGCTATAACAGTGTGGGCGTTGATGCAAAGGGCCGCAGTACCGGGTGTTATGAGGCCACCGGACATATGCCGCAATTCTACGAAACGCTTGCGCGCAGTGGTGTCGAGCTCGATCTCACGCCGTTTCATACGGCTGTGATCGGAAATCGCTGAGTGAGCTCTGTCAGTGACACCCACCCATGATGAATAGTCTTCCCGCGTGGATTGCGCTGGCGGCGGCGATCGCTGCGATGACCGGTGCGATCGCGATCACGATGAGCTTGCGATGGGGTTCAAGACGGCATCAGCAGCGGCTCGCTCACTTGAGTGAGGTCGGTTTTGCTGGGATGTTTTTGTTTCTCGATCGACAAACCTTTTGGCGTCTGAATGCGCTGGCGGCTTTGGTCGTGCCGCTGCTGGTGTGGATACTGTTGGGCTGGGGTGCTGCGCTAGCCACTTTCGCATTGGTGTTGGTCGCGCCGAGTTTTGGCTATCGAGTACTCAGCGGACGCCGTCGCACAAGTCTTCAGCGACAGTTACCCGATGCCGCTTCGGCGCTCGCGACCGCGTTACGTGGCGGTTTGTCCTTATCCCAGTCACTTGAGCAAGTGGTGCGATATCAGCCGCAACCGATCTCGCAAGAGTTTTCTTTGATGATGCGTGAGCATCGGCTTGGCGTGCCGCTTGATCGTGCGCTTGCGGCCATGGCTGATCGGATTCGTCTGCGTGATTTTGATTTACTCGTCTCAACCTTGGCTATCGCTCGAGACCTCGGTAGTGGGCTTGCTGAAGCGCTTGAGCGATATGCGCAAAGCGTCAGACGCCGTTTGACGCTGGAGGATCGGATACGTGCGCTGACTGCACAAGGGCGCTTACAAGGGATCGTGATGGGTTTGCTGCCCGTGATCTTGGCAGTGGCGCTGATGGTGGTCGATCCCCTGTGGATGCAGCCGCTATTTACGACTCTTTCCGGGTGGCTGACGTTGGCCGCCGTAGCAGTGCTTGAGCTGCTCGGATTTTTGCTGATTCGAAAAATCATTGATATCCGGATTTAGTGAGTGGAGTGAGCCATGCTCTCTACGCCCTCGATTCAGTTTATTGCGATCAGCGCAGCCGGTGCGGTGGTGATCATCGTTTTGCTGCTGTTAGGCAGTTCGAGGGAGCTTTTACGTTCGTGGCAACGAGGTCAGTCGATCGCTTTGGTGGCTCGTCCGGCGCTACCACGATGGCTGCGGTTATGGCTGCCGATCGCGCGAGTGCTTGCGGTGCATGTAGGGCCACATTTGCCCGTTGCGGTGCGCGCTCGCTGTCAAACGATCCTGAGACAAGCGGGTCTTGATGAAGAGCTCCTATCACAGGAGTGGTTGATGTTATCGCTCGTATGGTCGGTTTCAGTGGGACTGGTGCCGCTTATTCTCAGTCGTTTTGGAATCTTTGGGTGGGCAAGCGCTATGGTGGTGACGAGTCTGCCGTGGCTTTGGTTGCGCGATACTCGGCGGCGACGCGAACACGAAATCTTGCGTGACCTGCCGATGTATCTCGATATGTTGACGCTGGCATTAGAGGCGGGGGGTGCACTCAGCGTTGCCTTACGGGTGGCGACAGATCGCGCAGTCGAGAGCCCGCTCAAGCAAGCGCTGCTACGCGTGCAAGGGGATCTACGCGCTGGGCGTAGCCGAGCTGAGGCCTTACGAGCGCTGGGGGAGCGCTTGGATATCGCGTCGATGACGCCGTTGATCGCTGCCTTAATTCAAGCCGATGCGAGCGGCGGCTCGCTCGCGGCGGTATTAAGAGCGCAGTCTGAGCAGCGATTGAATGAGCGTTATGCGTTAGCTGAGAAGCTCGCCATGGAGGCGCCCGTCAAAATGTTGTTACCTTTGGTGCTCTGTATATTCCCATGCACCGTTTTGGTATTGGCGTTTCCGATTGTGCTGCGGTTCCTGAGTGCTTTTCAATGAAATTACGTTGGCTAGTCATATGTACCTCTTAGATCACCACGCAATATGAGACTTCGTACGGCAGACTCATTCTTTGATCGACTTCGCGGTTGGTGGCCAAGGCCGCCATGTTTAGCTGAGGATGTGTTGCGGCTACCCCGATGTAATTGCGTTCATACCTTCGCCATGCGTGTGTCGATTGACATTGTTTTTATCGACAAGAACGGACGCGTATTGGAGGTGTGTGAATCGGTGCCCGCCTGGCGAGTCCTGCGAAATGGTGCGGCCGAGGAAGTCTGGGAGCTGCGCGCTGGCGAGGCCCGACAGCGGGGCTTCAGGGTCGGAGGCCAGGTGCCAAGTGTGGTACGAGATGTGGTGCCAGGTGTGGTGCCAGGTGTGGTGCCAGGT
>CAZSRB010000028.1:20546-24787 GCA_964609065.1 uncultured Acidibacter sp.
TGTGGTGCCAGGTGTGGTGCCAGGTGTGGTGCCAGGTATCGAGCAGTTGGTGCCGAGAAAACCTTGCGTGACATCCGTGCGTCTTCAAAGAAAACGGATACACAAGGATCGAGAGCAGGGTGCGAGTATGCTCGAGGTATTGATCGCCCTCGTCTTAGTCATTGGACCCTTGTGTACCGCTCTTTTAGAGTATTCACAGTTAGCCGTTGCGCGATTTGGTTTGCAGCATGCGCTCGCTGAGACGGCACGTGCAACGGAACGCAGTGAAGTCGGCGATGACAGTGCGACATCGCTGCATTTGAGGCGTGTGCTCGCGCATCACCTGTTACCGGCCGCATCGACCGACTCGCCAGCGCCCGATAGTTCCACGAGCACGGTCAGTGCAGCCTTGGCCGTACAAGCTCTCGCATTACGACCCGATCAACTTCGCTTAGGTCTTCAGTCAGGTCGGATCGCCGGCGGCGAGGGAGTGTTGGGTGCACAAGAAATTCACCTCCAGGTGAGCTGGTGTCGGCCCATGTATTTTCCGCCCGCCAAACAATTTATCGGGGCGGTGGCGGGTTGGTTAAATCTCGGCCCGTTTGATGCGCTTTGTTTTGCGACGGGCGGATTCCCACTTCGTGCGGAGGCTCGCGCATGGCGACCTCTGTCGCGCCCACCGTTGGTTTCACCCTAGTGCTTTGAGATGAGCTTGCGCATTGACTAAATCGTGTGGGGTATCAATATCCCATTCAGCCGACGGCATGGGGAGTAGGCGACGATTGGGGTCGGCTTGCAATAAGGCTTTGGCGCCCTGGTCGCCGCGTAACGCGTCGATCTCTGCGAAGAGACGAGCGGGCAAGATGCACGGTGCACCGGCACCATCCCCATACTGCGCGGCGACAATTCGCTCAGGATCCAATCGCCAAAGATCAATCAGCTGTTGCAGCTCATGGGCGCTCAGTAAGGGCTGATCACCTAAGATAACGAGCAGCGCAGTCGGCGTCGGCTCAGAGTCTTTGATTGCGCGAAGCGCATAACGAAGCGAACCGCTTAGGCCCTCTTGCCACTCAGAATAAACGAGCAGTTTGCAAGGGACGCCGAGTTCCTTGAGGCGGCATGAAATTAAGTCCGCCTCTGCACCCAAGACCACCCATGGAGCCGCGCCTGTGGCGGTCGTGGCAGTCTGAATCACCTCCGCAAGCACGCAGTGGTCTTTCCACGGGGCGAGCGCTTTGGGGCTGCCAAACCGGCGCGCTGCACCCGCGGCCAACACCAAGACCTGCGGGGTAGCAGGTGAGGGAGTCACAATCAGAGCCAGATCTAAGTCCAGTCTAAGCGGTTCTCAATACGCTTAGTTACCACCCGCAGCATGCAAGGTTGCGGTGCGAGTGGGCTCTTTTGGCTGAACACGTGGCACCTCATCGAGCACCCACGCGTTCGTTTGTCGTCTAGCTGGGCTCGGAATCGCAAAGATGACATCGGCACGCTCGCGCGCCTCACGCAAGGCCGCCAAATCAATTCGCCAACCGCGTGCTTCGAACTCATCGAGTTTGTCGCGATATTGGAGGATGACTTTGTCCGCGGGCATCATGAGTTCTTTGGCGCGCGACGGTGGGGTCAAGGCAGGCTTCACGTGGTCCATGACCTTGATGTCCTGCGAGGCAATAAACATATTGCGCTCGTTGATCTTTTTGTCTAACCAAAGATTGATGCGGGGCTTGATGAGCTTGCCGATAGCGCCCATCTTGCTATTTCGGAAAAAGCCTACGTTGCGCTGATTGAGTAAGAAGACGCGCGTGTGATTTTCATCGATCGGCGCCTCAAACATGTATTGGTGCATGCCGGTCGTGGGCGTGAAGTGGATATAGGTCCACATGTGGTTCGGCCCGTACGTGCCTGAGCCTGCTTCCATCTTGCCCGCTTCTTTCTTAAAGAAGCGCATGATGGGATTGCGCAGCGGTGGCGCATCAAAAGTCGAGAGGAAGCCGTAGCCCCACGGATTGTTTTGGTGTGGCCGCAGCTCTGTCATCAAGTACGTATCCTCGCGCTCGCCTTGGTAGCCATGCGTCGGATGCACATATTCGTTGTGCGCCGGGTCCAGGCCATTTTCAATGGAGCGCTCGTAGTGATAGTTGATGTCAAAGGTAACCACCGTGGAGCGCCAGTCATCCGTGCCGTGTTCATCCACCGGCATAATGGGCGGGCGCTCTTCTTCCGGTAAATCACCGAGGAACGCGAAAACGATACCGTAGCGTTCTTGCACCGGGTACGCATCCACGCGCGCGCGCGGCGGGGGTTTCGTCGTCTTACCGATAGAAGGGATACGTGTGCAGACCCCATCGCGATCAAAGCGCCAGCCGTGGTAAGGGCATTGCACCGTGCCATCTTCTTTGCACTTGCCACCCGAGAGAGAGGCCCCGCGGTGGATACAGGTATCTGACAATACCGCCGGGTTACCTTGCTCGTCTCGAAACACCACAAAGTCGTGGCACAGGATACGGACCTTTTGAGGGGTTTGACCCAGGTCTTCCGCCCGGACTACCGGATACCAAAAATTCATAAACATGGCGCGCACTCCCTGCTGGACGTTTGGCCCACCGCTGCGAGCTGGCAGCAGTGTCTTTGATTAATCGGGCTTTTTACGTCAACCGAAGCGCCGAGCCTAGCGAAGCGGGGTGGTTTCGTCCACTTATTGGACGGCAAGGGGGCTGTTTGCTGCGTTGCAGCGGCGACCTCGCCACCCTCGAGGCCTAACTAAGCACTGCTCAGGTGGTGCAGCGCATAACAAACCAGGGGAGAGCGCCGTGTCCCAGTCGAGTGTCAGTGACCGTGTCAAAAGTGGCTTTGAGGGTCAAGAACAGCGCTTAGGGGAGGCTGTCGCCTTGGCGATCCGCACCCTCAAAGATGCAATGCCCTACCAGCACGAACTGAACGATGCGCTCGTCAAAATGCATTTAAATTCGGTGCAATTCGCGAAAAATGCCGGTCTCATCCAAGAGTACGTCACCCATGACATCCAAACGATGGGGCCCACACTCAAGAGGATCAAGACCAGAATCGATGCCACGGGTGATCCCGAGGAGTCTTTAAGGGGGGTGTTTGACGGTAGCAGCGCCTTTTACCAACTCTGTCTCGATCTCGAAGAGGCCCCGGGGCAGCGACGATTCACGTTTCCCTTTAGTACGGTGTTGGCGATTTCAAGAAGGATCGGTCAGTTCGATATGACCGACGAAGAGGTTCATGACATTTGGCTACGTCCCCGGTTGCTGGGCTATGCGCAGGCCTTAGGGGTTCGTTGGGAAGTGTCTGACCTGGACGCCGAGGGTAAGGTCACGGTCAAGCTGACCAATTAATTCCATTTGGATGTGCGGCTTGGATGCGTGTCCTATTGTCCGCTGGGTGGATTCGTAAGAGTAATCGGACGAACTGTCATAAAACTTAATGTTAGAAAAGCCACATAAGCGGCAGGGACATGCTGCATGGGTTTCAAAGGGTTGTTGGCTTGATACCACAGCGCTTTGAGGAAAATGCTCACATTCGGGGGTCAAAGAATGTATCGACTGAATCGAGGTCTCTCGCGGTTTTTAGCTGTGCCATTGACGATGGCCATCGGCTCACCGGTTATTGCGCAAGCACCTGACGAGGGTATCGCGCTAGAAGAAATTGTGGTGACGGCGCGTAAGCGCGAGGAAAATTTGCTCGTGGTTCCGCTGGCGATCACGGCAGTTACGAATGCCCAACTTGAACGGCAAGGCGTCAAAGATGTCTCGGGTCTCATCTCGCGTGACCCGAGTTTGAACTTTGACACGGGTCTCGCTCCTTATGACACCCGCATCGTGATTCGTGGTTTGTCGCCTACTCGAGGTCGTCCGAACGTGGCGACGTTGGTGGATGGCATCGACGTGTCGAGTGAGGCCATCGGCGTAGCTGGCGGCTCTTTGCTCATCAACCCACGCCTTCTCGATATCGCGCAGGTTGAAATCGTCAAAGGTCCGCAGAGTGCACTCTTTGGTCGTAGCGCGTTCGCGGGCGCGATCGCCTACACGACCCAAGATCCTTCGAGCAGCTTCACCTCTGGGTTTTCGATGGATGTGAACAACGAAAACCAGTACGAAATCAAAGGTAATGCCTCGGGCCCGTTAGGTGATACGGCAGGCTATCGCTTGAGTGCCTATATTTTCGACAATGACGGCTTCTATACCAATGATGTGACCAATCAGTCCGCCGGTGGGGGCGAGGGCCAGGGTGTAGCCTTGTCC
>CAZSRB010000029.1:0-3873 GCA_964609065.1 uncultured Acidibacter sp.
CGATGGCGAGCGGCGTTACATCGGGCAGGGGTGGAGGCAGCGCAGCTTGGGTCCATGACCCAGCGGGTGAGCACTGCGATCAAACGTTGCCTAGAAGATGAGCAAGGTCGGTGGCTGCTTCGGCGCCGCGACCGGTTTGATGAGGTCGAGTTTGCCGTGAGTGGCTGGGTCGATGGGGCGCTCGTACACGGTGTCTTAGACCGCTGTTTCGTCGATGAGCACGGGGTCCGTTGGGTCGTTGATTACAAAACGACGACCCATGAGGGCGGTGACCTCGATTTTTTCTTAAGCGAACAGGTTCGACGCTATACGCCACAATTGAGACGTTATCGGCTGCTGGTCGCGCCGCTCGGGCCTGAACCTGTAAGAGCTGGGCTTTACTTTCCCTGGCTACAAAGATTTATCGATTTAGGTGAACCTTAGGGACCTCGACCTCGAGCTGGTGGACGTCGTTCGATCGTGAGATCCACGGGGTACGCGCCCGCCGGCGTCATGGGGCCGAGTTGGCCCAATAGCGCCTTCCACTCCGGGCGGGCATCTCGACGCGGCGATAGCGTTCCGCTGAGACGCCATTGCTGACTGTCGTCGGAGTCCAGCACGAGTCGAATTTGCACAGGTCCCCCCCGATCTTGCAGTAAGAAGCCCTCATCGCAGCGCTCGGTCGCTGTCAATTCGAGCGGACCAAATGGTTCTGGCCAGGTCGGCAATTGCAGCCCGATGAGCTCGACCGTGCCGCGCGCGCACAGGTCACCAGTCGGTGAGTCCGGGCGATCGTATGGCCAAAATAATTCCGCAATATCTGTACGCACATAGCCACGTGCTTGACGTACTGAGGCTGCCGCTCGCGTCCAATTTGGCGGTAGCAGCATCATCACTTCCTCGATCGGCACCTCAGAACGTACCTGAGAGAGCAATAGACCATCGGATCGCCAGGGGGAGATCCCCGCTTGCAGCCAGCCTTCGCCGCGTAGCCAACCGAGCCGTACTGTAGTGGGTAGAAGCGAAGGTCGTGAACGCTCAAGCTGCCAAGCTATGCGCCCTAAGTCCCGCCCGAGGGGGCCCTGTGACGCATAGAGACTCGAACATCCGCCCGACCATAGCGAGCCAAACCATTGGCGGCATTCGAGCGCGCCGTCGGTAGAGCGTAGCAAGAGCGGAGCCCACCACTGTGCTGGCGCGACGACCACTAAACCCGCCAACGTGAAACAGGCGACCAGTAAGCCAACAAGGAGGCGACCAAAGATTACGGACTGTCCGCTTGCCACTCCAGGCGCCCTGTAACAAAGCCCGGCGTGTCGGCTTGTTCGAGCCGATACTGCGAGAGACTGAGCCCGTCCCGTGTCAGTCGCCGATCAAGCGCAATCACGGCATTCATCGGCGCCGTCTCGAACTCGACGCTCCAAGCGCCATCAAGCGACACGAGTTGCGCATCGAGCGCGGACTCTTCAAGTGCCCGCTGTAGTCTAAGACCGACGTCACTCGGACTTATCGAACTTGGCGCACGCGCGGTTGTGGCTGTGGCACGCGTTTCCATGGCAACCAGTTGCTGTGATAGCTCCGTCAGCTGCGCACGACGTCCCTGATGGGTCTCTACACGCCAAAGAATGACGTAGACCACGACTAGGATCCCGATCGCCCATGCCCCGAGTCGAAGGGCGCGTAAATCGCGCTCGGTCATGGGTTGCCCCCCTCGGAGAGTTGGATACGCCACCCCGTCTCCTCGCGGCTGATGAGTGGCGGTGATGCGAGCTTAAGGGAGGCTTCGGCGATGAGTTCTTGCGCTAATTTAGGGGGCGGGTCCGTGCCGTCGTCCAAGAAGGTGAGCTCCACTTGTGTCCCCTTGGCGTCGATCGCCGAGAGTGAGGCCTCTGGCCAATATTTTTGAATCGCGATCGCAGCGTTCAGTCCGCGGCTGAGGGCGGTTGCCGCCTCGCGATCGGCACTCACGCTTCCGAGAACCTCTCGCCACTCGTCTCTCGTGCTTTGCAAATCCTTAATGAGCGCAGTATCGCGAAGGCTCAAGGTGACATCGATTGCGAGTAACAGTAGGGCTGCCGTCGCCGTCCAGATAATCGGCCAGCGCCACGCTCGCCACTCCAAACGTGGGATCGGCGTCGGTGCAAACGCGCCCTGTAAGAGGTTGATGAGACTCGCCGATCGGTCGCGGCCGCTCAGCCACGCCAGCGGATGCGGGTCAGTCGCCTGCCATCGAATCGCAACGAAACGATCGCCGTGTGGTGCAAGGCGCGGTTCATATTGAGACCGATCCGCTGCGCGCGCGAGCACCCAGAGCCCTAGCTGATGGACTTGGCTAGAAGCCCACGCCGATAGGGTCGTATCAAGCTGATCGAGTGCGACCATTTGCCAACGGCCGTCTGGGTGACGAAGGCGTGCGACATCACCCTCGAGCCAGACTTGAATATCGCCGGGCTTCGCGGGTAAGGCGTCAGACTCGGCATAGATCGCTCGTGGTGCAGGGACGCCAGAGCTTTCTAATACCCCCAATAGTTGTTGTAGACGCGCGCGGCGCAGCACGCGTACCGGCACTTGCCACTGACCATCGGCTTGACGTTCGGGAGTGCCCAGTGCGAAGTGCTCTTCCTCGACATCGCTCGTCAAAGAATCCTCAACTGCAAAGGGTAAAAGCGCGGGCAACTGACTCGCCGATTTGGCGGGCACCGTCGGATGCAGCTCTAGCACCAGATACGCGGGTAGCCAAATTACGATATCGAGCGGCGCAGTGAGTTGTTCAAGGTACGCGCCCAGCGCATCCATACGAACCGTTTGCGCGCCTGTCGGTCCGCCAACGGTCGAATGCTGCCAGACCTCAAGTTCATCAGCAGCCCAATGATTAGGGCGAATGTGCAAAGTGGTCGACAAGTTAGTCACTGCATGGATTCTCGAGTCAGGACGCGCACCTGCGCGCGAGCGGCGCCGTCGCCATCAAGGCGCAGCACACTGTACAAGGCGAACTCCGCGCTGCCAATCTGCACCCAGGTTTTGAGGCCGAAATAACGCGAGGTTTCGCTTAACTTAAGGCTCTGTTTCAACGCCAGATACGCATTCGGATCGCGCACACTGTTACGAACGGCCTCTTCGCCAGGGAAGCATTGCTCAGCTTGGGCTTGTTGTAAGCGCTCCGGTTGATTCAACCATTGCTGCTCGCCACTCAGACTGTCGAGCACGGCGGCGGTCGCCGTGCACACGTTTAATCCAGCATCCGGTGGGAGTGCGGTGATGTGTGGCGCGAGTCGCTGATACCGCTCTAAGCCGAAACCCGGTAATGACAAAATTTCACTTGGACTGATAAGCCACTGGTTACCCGGCCGTGCCGAAGGGTTCGCACTGGAATGAAAGGCTTCCTCTGCGCCGCCGGGTAACGATCGATCATCGGCGTCAATCCAGTCGGCGAGGCGAGGTGCCCATTCAGGCTCAATCCCCGTCGATTGTAACAGGCGCTCAAAGAATTGGAGCGCGGTCGGGTCGACACTACCGTCGTTATTCAGTAACGCGTTGAGGTTAAATCGACCCTGCATGTCCTCTAGCTGCGCTTCCAAGATCGCACCTGCAACGGGTTCAATAGGCCCAAGTGGCTGATGCCAGCGTTGACCTTGGTGTACGCGTAAGCCAGGTTCAGTCAGCTCATCTTTGAGCGCCCAACTCGATAATGCCTCGGTCGCGCCCAATAACTGCCAGGCCTGATCTTGAGCGCTGACGGATTGCTGCCGGTGCAGCATAAAGCCCGTGCTGACACTGAGGGTGGCAGCGATCGCGGCCATGAGCGCAAGCAAAATGAGCGCGGTGACTAGGGCGACCCCTCGTATCGCGCGGGGAGCGCTGATACTGCGATCGCTCATCTTGCGACCGCTCATC
>CAZSRB010000029.1:3973-23665 GCA_964609065.1 uncultured Acidibacter sp.
TCGTATCGCGCGGGGAGCGCTGATACTGCGATCGCTCATCTTGCGACCGCTCATCTTGCGACCGCTCATCCTGCGACCTCAATGACTCGACGGATTTCGCCATACCGAGTTGTTCGCAAACGGAACTCGATCGCCCGCGGACGCTCTCGTAGGATTGAGATACCGGCATTACTATTGCCTGCGGCGGCGAGCGGCCATGTATCAGACCACTGATCCAGCGTTCGATTGTGTCCGAGCGCGCGAATCTGCAGCGCCTCGACGCCTTGCAGGATCACCTGCCTGCGCCACGGCGGCGACGCTGCTGTTCGATCTAAGATGGGTGAGGACAGTCGCAATAGCTGATCACCCTCGAGCACATAGCGAACGCGTATCAAGCGGCTGCGCGGCGACCCTAATGTCAATGATTGACCGCCGCGAGTCAAAGAAAAACCTATGCTTTGGCGAGGGTCAAGTTGCAGTGCGGGCTCCAGGCTACGCCCGAGCTCATCGCGTACGGGGCGCGGAGCCATTTGCGCAAAATCTTGCGTCAGTAGATGTACGGCACGTTGTAACTTGGTCAGTGACTGCTGCGCTGCATCGAGGCGATCACGTTGCGTGGCCGCTTGATTAAGCGCGCCGTAGCCCAGTGTCACCATCACAGCCGATATAAAGACGGCGACCAATAGCTCAAGGAGCGTGAAACCCGTCGAAGCTTGGCGGCGTTTCATGAGCCACCCGTCGGTGTGGCGGGGTCATTACTGGACGGCGCAGCACCGCGATCCCACATGGCGTCGGGCGAGTCCGCGCGCATTGGCTCGGCGAGTCGAGCACCCGTGACTTCAACATTTAACGTAGAGGACTTGCCCGCTTCAGAGGCTGGCTCAACGCGCACGGTGATCTGCAGAACCTCAGGGATCGCTGTTTCGGCAATAGTTTGACGCCAGCGCCAAGACTGACCGGCCATCATCTGCTCGCCACTGCGCTCACCGACACTCAGTGATTGGGTATTAAGACGGGTTTCGGCGAGCACATTGAGCGCGACCCATTCGGCGAGACTCCGCTCTTCGAGGCGAGAAATCGCGCGCGCACCGGTGCTTAGCGCGCTCATGACCGCACCGGCACCCAACGCGACGAGCACGAGCGCAACGAGAACCTCGACCAACGTAAAGCCTGCGTGTTTCATCGGTTAACGGTCATGAGGTCGTTGGGGCGATCAATTGCAGCTCGGAGTTCGCATCCGGTCGCAAAACCCACCCTGTTACTGAGCCGCTCGGGCGCAGCTTGACTTCAAAGATTGTGAACTCACCATTGGCTGCCACACCTAATTGAGGCAAACGTTCGCTCGGTGTCCCGCTCGTAACACGATCTGTCGGCGTCGACTCTGGAGTCTCATCGATTAAGACGACACGACCCTCAATGAATAAATCGACCTCGACGCCCTCAGGCCAGCGGTCGGCGGCTAACGTACGATTTCTGAAGGGCCGCCATGCTCCAAAACGCACCGAGTAGGCAAAGAATTCATAACCATCATGGTTGATGTATAGACCCACCGCACGTTGCTCGAGCTCAGCAAGATCCCGCGCGGCTAAGAGCTTTTGCTGTAATTGCTGAGCAGAGCGCTTAGCGGGATCGTCACCGGCCAGCACGCGCAAAGAGAGGACGGCCGCCGCGGTCATCAAGCCGATGACGGCGGTCACGACGAGCATTTCAAGGAGCGTGAAGCCAGGCTCACGCCGAGCTCTCACGGGCAAGCGACACTCGGCGGGTCGGATGTTAGTCCGCCAGATTCCAGTTGCCGATGTCATCACCGCCGCCGGCGTCCTCGACTCCATTCGGCCCCAAAGAAAAAAGATCATAATCGCCGCCGCGAGTGCCGGGATAACGGTATTGGTACGCCTGGCCCCAAGGATCGTCCGAGACCCGCGCCAGATAGTCGCCAGATTCCGAAAGGGCGGCGAGGCCATCTCCTGACGGGGGGTAGCGCCCGTTATCAAGCCTATAAAGCGTTAACGCCGTCTCGATGGCCTGAATGTCGCCACGAGCCTTCGTCACCCGCGCATCGTCGACGCGGCCCATGACCCGAGGGACAATGAACGAGGCGAGCAGCCCAATGATCACGACCACGACCATGATTTCCACCAAAGTGAAGCCATCGTCTGAGCGCCGTCGGTGGCGCTCGGCAGCGCGTGACATCGGCCGAATCAAATTTAGGGTTTGGTGGGTGCGAGGCATGGTCGGATCATATCAAAGCCATCAGGTTGCAACCGCCTGGTAAGGGCAGGGGGCGCGAAGGGACGTATAATCGCGCGCAGTTCATGACGGAGCGATGACATGTCGGTGGCATTTGTGTTTCCGGGGCAAGGGTCCCAGTCAGTCGGGATGATGGCCTCTTGGGCCGAAACGGCCGTGGTCCGCGAGACATTTGCCGAAGCCTCGGCGGTACTCGGCTACGATCTTTGGGCGCTCGCTGAGCAGGGCCCAAGTGAGCAGCTCGCTTTGACCGAGGTCACTCAGCCTTTGATGTTGGTCGCAGGGGTCGCCTGTTGGCGGGCGTGGTCGGCTACTACCGAGCTGAGACCTCGCTGGGTCGCTGGTCACAGCTTGGGCGAGTTCACGGCCTTAGTGGCCGCAGGGACGATGGCGTTCAGCGAAGCCGTCGAGATCGTGCGGTTTCGCGGCGAGGTGATGCGCGATGCCGTCCCAGCGGGTGAGGGCGGGATGGCCGCTGTACTCGGCTTAAGCGACGAGGAGGTCGTCAAGGCCTGCGAACAGGCCGCTTCGGGAGAAGTGGTCGAAGCCGTGAACTTTAATGCCCCGAGCCAGGTGGTGATCGCGGGTCATCGCACCGCGTTGCAGCGAGCGGCTGAGATCGCCAAATCCATGGGCGCGAAGCGGGCGTTGATGCTGCCGATCAGCGTGCCATGTCACAGTAGCTTGATGCAGGGCGCGGCTGAACAGCTACGCGAACGCCTCGCTAAGGTGTTGCTGCGAGCGCCGAGCATCCGGTTCATGAGCTCGGTCGATGCCAAAGAATATCAAGAGCCCGAAAGTATCCGAGATCTTCTGTATCGGCAGCTTGCGAGTCCCGTGCGCTGGGTGAGGACCATGGAGGCGTTGATGGAGAACGAAGTGTCTGTGACCGTGGAATGCGGCCCGGGGAAGGTATTAGTAGGATTGCAAAAGCGGATTGATCGTAGCGCCGCGCGCGCGGTTTACGCCTTGGATGACGCCGCGAGCATGAACACCGTCGCGCAGACCTTGGCCTCTTCATCATGAAATATTTTGATCTCAGCGGCGAGACCGCGCTCGTGACGGGTGCATCACGCGGGATTGGTGCGGCGATCGCGGGCTTACTGGCCGCCGCCGGCGCTAAGGTCATCGGCACGGCGACTACGGCCGAGGGCGCAGCTCGAATCGGCGACTCGCTCGGCGGGAAGGGTCGCGGCGCCATGCTCGATGTGAGTAGCGCGGCATCGGTCGAGGCGCTTTTCACTGATCTCAGCGCGCGTGAGGAATTACCGAGTATTGTGGTCAATAACGCCGGTATCACGCGCGATGGGTTGCTGCTGCGCATGAAGGATGTTGATTGGGATGAGGTCATCGCCACCGATCTGACCTCGGTGTTTCGCGTGAGCCGCGCGAGCTTGCGTCACATGATGAAACAGCGCAAAGGTCGCATCATTACGATCACCTCAGTGGTCGGGGCGATGGGTAACGCGGGGCAAACTAATTACGCAGCTGCCAAAGCCGGTGTGATGGGCTTCACCAAGTCGCTCGCACGCGAAGTCGGTAGTCGCGGCATTACCGTGAACGCCGTGGCGCCCGGGTTTATCGACACCGACATGACTCGCGCGCTGGACGATTCTCAGCGCGAGACGCTGCAACAGGGAATCGCACTCGGTCGACTCGGCTCGAGTGAGGATATCGCCTCTGCAGTGCTCTACTTGGCCTCCTCGGCAGGTGCCTACGTCACGGGGCAAACCCTGCATGTCAACGGCGGTCTGTTGATGCCTTGAACCCAAAAGATCACCGAGTCAGTCCGAAATAGTATTTAAAAACAGGACCTTACGAGCTTAGTGGCTTCGGCGATTGGCATCCCCTACAATGCGCGCTTGCAACGATGTTCATATGATCTCGTTGCCACTAATCAGGTCGTCAAGAGGACAAAAAACCGATGAGTACTGTTGAACAGCAAGTCAAAGCCATTGTGGCCGAACAGCTGGGGGTGAAGCTGGAACAAGTCACCAACAATGCTAGTTTCGTCGATGACCTTGGCGCCGATTCGCTTGACACCGTGGAACTCGTGATGGCGTTGGAAGAGGAATTCGAAACAGAAATTCCTGATGAGGACGCTGAGAAAATCACTACCGTTCAACAGGCTATTGATTACGTCGAAGCACGTCGTAAGGCGTAAGAACGGCTATCGGGGTCGGGCGAGCCTCTCGCCCGATCGCCTTTTCATTTTTCAGCACGTGAGGCGCCCGTGAGCAAACGGCGTGTCGTCGTAACCGGTCTCGGTATCGTTTCGCCGCTAGGCAGCGAGATCCCGACCGTGTGGCAAAATATTTTGGCCGGTCGTAGTGGGATCGGCCCTATTACCCGTTTCGATACCGAAGGCTTTGCCACCCGCATCGGCGGGGCGGTACAAGGCTTTGATATCGCCGATTATCTCCCGCCCAAAGAATCTCGTCGTATGGATGAGTTCATCCATTATGGCGTGGCGGCTGGTGTGCAAGCAGTTCAAGACGCTGGAGTCGACTTTACGGGCCTCGATGCCACACGCTGCGGTGTCATTTGTGGCGCGGGAATCGGTGGTCTGTCGACCATTGAAAGCGAATACGACGCGTTTTTGGCCGCCGGTAGCCCAAGGAAGATTTCTCCCTTTTTTATCCCGTCCTCGATCATCAACATGATCTCGGGGCATCTGTCCATTCGCTACGGGCTCAAAGGTCCGAATCTGGCGGTGGTGACGGCCTGCACGACCTCTACCCATGCCATTGGCCTGGGTCTACGGACCATTCAATACGGGGACGCGGACGTGATGCTGGCGGGCGGTGGCGAGATGTCAACCACACGGCTTGGGATCGGTGGCTTCTCGCAGGCCAAAGCCCTGTCGGCTCGCAATGATGATCCCGAGGGCGCCTCGCGTCCTTGGGATCGTGAACGTGATGGATTCGTGGCTGCCGATGGCGGTGGCGCGTTAATGCTCGAGGAACTTGAGCATGCCAAACGACGTGGTGCGCGCATTTACGCCGAGTTAGTTGGATTTGGAATGAGCGGCGATGCGTACCATATTACGGCGCCGCCCGCTGATGGTGAGGGCGCGCGAGCGGCGATGGTCAATGCACTGAAGGACGCTCAACTGGCAGCCGATGCCGTGCAATATTTGAATGCGCACGCCACCTCGACGCTACTCGGTGATCGAGCCGAAACGACTGCGATCAAAAATGCTTTCGGTGATTATGCCAAGCAATTAGCGGTAAGTTCCACCAAGTCGATGACGGGGCATTTGCTGGGAGCGGCCGGTGTGGTGGAGGCGATATTCTCGATCCTCGCCATCCGAGATCAGGTGGCGCCACCGACCATTAACTTGCATGACCCGGATCCCGAATGTGATTTGGACTATGTGCCATTGCAGGCACGATCCATGCGTATCGATGCGGCCATGTCCAATTCCTTCGGTTTTGGTGGCACCAACGGGACTTTGGTGTTTCGTAAATTCATGGATTAAGGGCGGCTGAATGAGCCGACCCGCCCGCCGTGGAATTATTATCGCCGTCCTAGGGCTGCTCCTGGTATTCATTGCGGCGATGGCACTGTTCTGGGTCGATCGTAGCGCGCAGTCGGCGGGTCCGCTTACCCGTGAAATCATCTTTGAGGTGGAGCCAGGGGAAGGCACGCGTAATGTGCTGCGCCGATTACAAGCGGCCGGGGCATTAGAGTCTGCCGTCCATGCCGAGTGGTGGTGGCGGTGGCGGCACGGCACACTCGAGGTACGTACTGGTCGCTATCGGCTTGCTGAAGGGGCATCGGTGGCCGCGCTGCTTGAACAGTTACAGCGCGGACGAGTCGTGCTGGAATCTTTGACCATTATTGAAGGCAGCACCTTCGCAGATTTCCGTCGTGCCCTGCAGGCGCACCCCCATGTTCGAAAGACTTTAGAAGGCCTGACTGACGCCCAAGTGATGCAGGCGCTTGAGCTTGAGGGACATCCCGAGGGCCAGTTCTTTCCCGATACCTATCGGTTTGCAGCAGGCACCACCGATCGCAATATTTTGCGTCTCGGTTATGCCAAGATGCAGCGACAACTTGCGGCCGCCTGGGAACAAAGGGTGCCGGGGCTACCACTTCAATCACCCAACGAGGCGTTGGTATTGGCATCGATCGTTGAGAAAGAAACAGGCCTTGCGAGCGAGCGGGCGCAAGTCGCCGGCGTCTTCATCTCGCGCCTGAAACGCGGTATGCGTCTACAGTCAGATCCAACAATCATCTATGGACTGGGCGAGGCTTTTGACGGTGACATTCGTACCCGTGACTTACGCACTGATACGCCCTATAACACCTACACGCGTGGCGGCTTACCGCCCACTCCGATTTCTTTGCCGGGCGCGGATTCGTTAAGAGCTGTCGTACAACCTCAAGAAACCGGAGCGCTCTTTTTTGTTGCGACGGGTCTAGGTGACGGATCGCATCGATTTTCACGAACGTATGCAGAACATCGCGAAGCGGTTCAAACCATGCTAGCGCGTCAACGGGCGGCGCGCAGTGCGGGTGGAGCGCGGTCCCCATGACAACACGCGGTAAGTTCATTACCTTAGAGGGGATCGAAGGGGCCGGTAAAACAACAGTCGCACGCGCGCTCAAAGAATCACTCGAGGCGAGGGGGCTCACGGTGGACCTCACGCGAGAACCTGGCGGCACGCCCTTCGCTGAGCAGTTGCGTGAGCAAATCCTGCATCGCGGTGAGGAGACGCTCGATGCTACCGCCGAAACACTACTCATGTTTGCGGCTCGGGCGGTGCACGTGAGCAATCGGATTCGTCCTGCACTCGAGGCTGGAACCTGGGTCATTTGCGATCGGTTCACAGACGCCACCCGAGCCTACCAAGGTGGCGGGCGCGGGGTTGATCGAGACTGGATCGAAGCGTTGGCGCGAGGCGTCCATGGCGACTGCGAGCCCGATCTCACGCTACTACTCGACCTGCCGGTAGAGCAGGGGCTTGAGCGCGCGAGAGCGCGGCGAATCGCCGCAGGACACACCATCGATGATCGGTTTGAAAGCGAAACCCACGAGTTCTTCGAGCGAGTTCGCGCCGAGTATTTGCGTTTGGCGACTCGAGCTGGGTCAGTGATCGTGTGGATTGACGGGGCCCAGGCGCCAGAGGTTGTGGCCGACGCTGCTTTACAGGCGCTTACCGAGCGTTTTAAGACGTGTTAGGGCTCGTATGACCGAATCGGTGACCTTAGCCTTGTCCGAACGCTTGCCGTGGCTAGAGACGGCTCGCGCGTCGTTGGATCAGGCCGTCAGCCAAGACCGATTGCCCCATGCCGTCTTGCTGCAGGTCAGTGCCGGCTTAGGTGGGGAGTGGCTCGCGAGTTGGTTAGCGGCGCGGATATTTTGTCCGACGGTGTGTGGCCAGTGTTTGTCGTGTCGGCGGATCGCTGCGCGTGAGCACCCGGATCTGCAATGGCTCACACCGGAAGGCTCCAGTGAAATACGCATCGAGCAGGTGAGAGGGCTGATCGAACAGTTTTCATTGACTCGCCACGGCGCGGGGCGGAAGGTTGCCATTTTGACGCCCGCTGATCGGCTCAATCGACACGCGGCCAATGCCCTACTGAAAACCCTAGAGGAGCCGAGCGGAGACTCACTACTCGTGCTGGTCACCGCTAAGCCTGCCCGCTTACCCGCTACGATCGCGAGTCGTTGTTTACGGCTGGCGGTGGCACCGCCCCGCGTCAGTGACCTCGTTGAGTGGCTCAACGAAAGGCAGACTTTGGCTACCCGCATCGACTGGGCGTCTGTGCTGGATATTTTGGGTCCTGCACCGTTGCTGGCGCTGGAGGTGGATCACGAAAGAATCATTAGCTTGCGAAAGGCGGCTGCAGAGGTGTTGCGAGCGGCTAAGGGGGGAACCTTAGATCCCCCTGTGATCGCCGAGCGATGGGGCAAGGACGATTTTCCATGGCACATCGCCGCATTAGAGCGCGAGGTACAGGCCTTACTGCGCCAAAGTAGTCTGCAGGCAGAGGCACCGGCGACTCGCTATTGGTCTGAGCTCTTAGAGGAGCTCGCCGAGGCGCGTCGCTGGGAGGAGACCCCCATCAATAAATCTTTGATCATTCAGCGCCTGCTATGGCGCTTGTCGGCAGCGAGGACCAGCCTGGGTCGGGTTTGAATGCAGAGCCATACCGATCTGCCAAGGCGTCGAGTCGAATGATGCACTCGTCATAGCCACGCGCTGCCGCAGCCTGCAAGGGACCACCCCTGAAGGGCGCATATCCCGAACCAAAGACGAGTCCCGCATCAATTAAATCAACGTCTTCGACGATGCCTTCACGCCAGCACGCGACCGCTTCATTGGCCATCGCAAGAAGGAGACGGTCGGGTAGATCCGCGGGATAATCCCGACCGGATTTTGCAGGTGGCTTGACGACCTTGCCGTTCTCCCAGCGATAGAGGCCAGCGCCGGTTTTACGTCCTAATTTCCCTTGTGCAATGAGCGCATCGAGCTCGCTTAAGTCGGGTAGCGGACGCCCTAAAGCCTGCATAACGATGGAGCCCACGTGGCGGCAGACATCCAGGCCCACCATGTCGGCCAGTTCAATCGGCCCCACGGGCATTCCATAGTCGAGCGCAGCTTGATCAATCACCGCAAAGTCTAGGCCTTCACGCGCCGCTCGCATCGCTTCAAACATGTATGGAACGAGCACTCGGTTCACTAAGAATCCAGGCGCGCTACGACAGGGGAGGGGTAATTTACTGATGGCCTGGGTGACTGCGATCGCTTGATTAAGCGTCTGCGCCGAAGTCTCACTCGCGTGGATAATTTCCACCAGCGGCATCAAAGAAACAGGGTTGAAGAAATGTAGCCCGACCAAACGGCTGGGATCACGTAGCGCTGTGGCCATTTCCTCAAGTGGGATAGACGAGGTGTTACTCGCGATAAACGTTGTGGCCGCGAGCTTCGGTTCGATCGACGCGAGCAGGGCGCGCTTGGCATCCAAATTCTCGACGATCGCCTCGATGACGCACTCGGCTTCGGCGATCCCAGACCCGGTCGGATCGCTACGCAACCGACGCAGCGCCTGCGCGCGCTCGGAAGGGTCGCGAATTTTCTTATCAAAATAATTCTTCGCTCGCTGCATGCCGCGGGCAAGACAGGCCGAATCGCGATCCTGTAGGCTCACCTCGAGCCCTCGTTGCGCGCACCATGCGGCGATATCCGCACCCATCACCCCGGCGCCAATGACATGGACACGCTGCGCGGGTTGTGTGTCGGCGGCGCCCAAAGATTTAAGGCGCTCTTGTAATAGAAAAAGTCGTACGAGATTCGCGGCCGTAGACGTCCCGGCTAGTCGAACGATCGAGTCTACCTCTGCGCGCAAAGCCTCTGCCCCTTGCACGCCAAAGTTCGCCCATAAGTCGATCAGCGCATAGGGAGCAGGGTAGTGATCGGCACGAACCTTACGCTTCACGCTGGCTAACAATTGCTTTTTAATGAAAGGTCGGAACGGCCGCGTACTCAACAAGCGATCTAAGATTGGTGCCTTGTGTGCGGCGGGCTGGCGACGAATCAGCTCGTGTGCGCTCTTGAGGGCGGCGTCGGCATCGTCACACAAACGATCTAGGAGACCGATGTCTTTGGCCTTTTTACCTTTAAGCTTGCGTCCGGTCAGCATGAGTGGCATGGCTTGTCTGACACCAACACAACGGACGCTACGCACGCTTCCGCCATAGCCTGGATGAATGCCTAATAGCACCTCTGGCAAACCGATCGCGAGCTTGCGATCTCCGAAGCCCACGCGATAGCAACAGGCGAGTGCCAACTCCAAACCGCCGCCGAGACAAAAGCCGTGAATGACCGCGACAGTCGGAAACGGTAGTGCCTCGATGAGGTTGAAGACACGATGACCGAGCTCGACCTGTGCACGAACAGCGTCAGGCTCACGCAAAGAAATAAATTCGCGAATATCTGCGCCTGCTGCAAAGCCACTTGGCTTATTGGAGCGAATCACCAGGCCTTTGACGGGCTCAGAGCGCGCTTGGGTGAGGGCGCTTAAGTGCTGCTCAAGCTCAAGCAGAACCGCTCGAGATAAGGTATTTGCAGAGGCGTCCGGCACCTCTAAGACAAGTTCTACAATGCCATTCTCACGACCGAGTGTCCAAAAGACTTGACTCATTAATATCGCCTTTACCGCTTAGGCCGCGGTGCTCGCCTTGGCCGCCATGACTTCAAAGTCACAGATAATCGGCCGATGATCGGAATACCGGATATCCGGGATCTGGAAATCTTTGATCGTGATTTCTTCGCTCGCCAGAATAAAATCGAGCTCAAACTGGGGCGTTCGCGCTGGGAACGAAGCGAGACCCGCAGTGTTCGCGCTGCGTAGTCCCGTGGCGCTCATGAAAAGCGCCAGCTCATTAGTCCCGGTAAAGGTATTAAAGTCACCCGCCACAATGACGGGCTTTTCTGCGCGCAGGATGAGATCGTGGAGATGACGTAACTGGTCTTGGCGTTGGCGATAACGCAACGATAAATGCACCAAAAACACACAGAGATCATCGAGCTCAATTTCGATAATCAGGCGTTTGATACCGGTTGGAAAGTAATGAAAGCGTTCGCCCGTCACGCGAGGCGCAGCCAAAAACGCATTACTTTGCTTACGGATGATGGGCAGTTGCTGGTTGATGGATGCCGTCCCGTATTTGCACTCATACGCTGTGTAGTGCCCGAGGTGGCGTGCAAGGTACTCAGCCTGATTGATGAGACCACTGCGCACGGAGCCGGTGTCGACCTCAATCAAGCCGACGATGTCGGGATCCTGTGCGCGTAGGAAGCCTGCGATCTGATCGAGCGTTCGTCGGCTGGAACGCAAATAGCCTGCGCCCGGTAGCGGCAAATGAAATGCCGGTCCGGTGCCAGTGCCATAGCGAATGTTGTAAACGACAAGACGCAAACGCGAATTCCTTTTGCGAGCGGAGGCCAGTGTACGTCATCCGGAAGGCTTCTCGGTGATGGCGTCCTCAATCCTGATAACTACGCATAATGTATATTATGTTAACTGATGGATCTGTTGTCAGACTAGGTCGCCATGCGTGCGCGGTCAGTGCTTACGCTCCTCCCGGTATCCCACGATGCCGATCCCATGCCGTAGCCCCTAGGCTCGTGCGCTATGACAATTGGACACGCCGCATTTCGTCTAGACGGTCAGGTGGCCGTAATTACCGGTGCCGCGCGCGGCATGGGCGCAAGGATGGTTGAAGAATTCCTGGCATTGGGCGCGCGTGTGATCGCAGTCGATGTGCTCGATCAGGAGGGTCAAGCGCTCTGCCAGCGTTTGGGTGAGCATGTGATCTATCGACATCTTGATGTGACCGACGAGACGGCTTGGCGCGATTTTGCGGTGGGTATAAGCGCGCACTGGGGACCCATCGACACCCTCGTTAATAATGCTGGGATTCTGCATGTTGCCTCGGCGCTCGAGCTCGAGCGCGAGGCGTTCGAACGGGTCATCGCGGTGAACCTTTACGGTCCGTGGCTTGGCATCAAGTATCTAGGTCCTGATATGCAGCGGCGCCGGCGCGGGAGCATTATCAATGTCGCCTCAGCGGCCGCGCTTGTGGGGATGAATGGCATCGCGGCCTATAGCGCCAGTAAATGGGCGCTGCGCGGGCTCGCCCGTACCGCCGCTATGGAGCTCGGTCCATCAGGGGTGCGTGTGAATACCGTGTTTCCGGGCGGCATCGATACGCTGATGGCGAACCCGACCGGTCGATCTCGTGAAGAGCTGGATGCCGACTATGCGGGCCAAGCCCTCCCCCGTATTGGTCGACCCGAAGAGGTCGCACGTCTCTGCGCCTTTTTGGCCTGCGAGGCGGCGAGCTATTTGTGTGGCTCGGAGATCGCCGTCGATGGTGGCATGACCCTCGGTACGCGTATCGAGCACATTTTGCGTGATCAACCCCAAAAATCTTAGCTGAGACTCAACCAAGGAATGACGGTCAGCACCAGGACGGTGATCAGCACCGCACCGATCACATCAAAGATCAGCCCCGTACGGATCATTCCTGCAATAGGCACTTGACCCGTTGAATATACGAGTGCGTTTGAAGACGTCGCAGCGGGGTTCGCAAAGCCGAGATTAGCAGCCATCGCTGCAGCGAGCGCGGCAATCACGGGATCATACCCCGCACCCAATGCGAGGCTCGCGGCGATCGGCATAAAGATCGTTGCCGTCGCCACGTTGCTCGCGGCTTCCGTAATCAAGGCGCACATTAAGGCGATCGCCAAAATCATTGACCACAAGGGGAGTCCACTCACCGCCTCAAGCGCCGTCCCGAGCCATGCACTGAGGCCCGATTTCACCACCGCATCGGCCAGCGCCAACCCTCCACCGAGTAATAGAATGAGGTACCACGGGGCGCGACGTGCCTCGCCCCAGTCTAAGAGTGGAATACTTTGGCCCTGTGCGTCACGTCGACCGGACGGCAGAATGCATACCAACAGGGCGCCGGCAACCGCGATCCCCGCGTCGGTAATTTTTGGAAATGCGGTCTGTAACACGGGCTGAAATACCCAAGCCGCTGCCACCACACCGACGACGGCCAATACGCGCCATTCGGGGCCACTGAGCGGCCCCGGATCGCCAAGGGCATCGCGAATGCGCTCTCGCGAAAGACTCGGTAGATCAAAGCGTAGCGTCCACCGAGTCAAAACCCACCAACACGCTGGGATTCCGAGCAACATAAATGGAACGCCATAAGCCATCCAATGCGCAAAGCTGATCTGTACATCAAAAGTACGATCGAGCACCCCTACTGCAATGGAATTAACCGGTGTCCCAATCGGGGTCGCGAAGCCTCCAATATTGGAGGCGAGCGAGACTGATAAGATCATCGCCGCGGCAAATTGGGCTTCGTTGCGATTGCGATAGCGCGTGACACCCGCCGCATCCGCCTCCCCCGTCGTGACGACCGCTGCCAGTGTCGCCATTGCGATCGGTAGCATCATGACCGTGGTCGCAGAGTTATTGACAAAGAGCGACACCAACGCGGTCACATACATCACACCAAGCAATAATTTCGCAGGCTCGGGGCTCACACGTGCGACCACATAGACTGCAACCCGTCGGTGCAGATTCCATTTCTCAAAGGCGAGCCCTACCAACGACCCACCGAGGATCAAAAATAGGACCGGTGACATATATTGGCCGGCCACACTCTGGGCAGAGCCGACATCAAGTAAGGGCAAAGCTAAGAACGGTAGGCTACCCGTGAGCGTGACCGGGACGGCCTCAGTAAACCACCAACATGCGATCAATAAGGTTAACGCAGCGACCCGCCAGCCCGCCTCAGAGAGTCCCTCTGGCGCAGGCGACAGCATGACCAAAGAAAATAGGCCGAGCCCCAACCAAAAACCGACTCGTTGCAGCATCATGGAGGAATCCTGGATTAGGCTGGAACGCCTAAGCTAAACCCTGATTCGATGATGGGTAGGCGCCGCGGTCGCTCGCCACAAGCCGCTTGAATCGCGCTCGCGAGCGCAGGTGCGACGCCCGGCACGCTCGCTTCGCCTGCCCCGCCACTTGCTGCATCGCTTTCAAGTAAGATGACCTCAATAGGCGGTATTTCGTTTAAACGCAGGATCGGCGCATCGTGAAAATTACTTTCGATCGCCGCGCCCTCTGCAAAGCGGATCTGACCGTGGATGGCGGCCGATAAGCCCCATACGATACCGCCTGAGACCTGCGCCTCTACGTTGTGCGGGTCAATGATTTGGCCACAATCAAAGGTCGCGATAATGCGCTCAATGGTGACGCGCTTAGCGTCATCGACACTGACCTCGATCACTTCAGCACAATAAGAGTCGTATCCCAGCGAAAGGGCAATGCCTCGCCCGCGACCCTTGGGGAGCGGGTCGCCCCAGTTAGCGGCCTCTGCCGCCTTGCGTAACACGCGCACCGCACGAGGATCACCATCGGCTAACTGCAAACGCAAGGCCAAAGGGTCCTGCCCTGTCGCGTACGCGACATCATCAATCGCACTCTCTGAGAAAAATCCGTTCTGCGACTGAGACACCGAACGCCACGTGCCTACGGGGATCGGCTCGGGTGTTTCGACATAGTCGACATACTGATTATCGAACGCGTATTTTTCATTGATCAGCATCCCGACAACAAAGGGATCGGCACGCCCCGGAATCGGGCGGCGACCTTGATATCGCCACATACTGATCCCGGTTGTTCGACTGTGCATCCCCAAGATCTGACCTTTCGCATCGACGCCAACTCGGGTCCGAACCGTATGCGCGGGGCGAAAACGATCGTGTCGAGTGTCTTCCTCGCGTGACCACGTGAGCTTAATCGGCACACCGGGTCGGTATTTTGCGATCTCCGCGGCCTGGCGAACAAAGTCATTTTCCCATTTGCGCCCGAAGCCACCGCCCAAAAACGTGACATGTAAGCGCACCTGCTCACGCGGGCGACCTGTGACCTCGGCAATGGCATCGCGAGCTCGATCGGGCTGCTGCGTTGGTGCCCAAACCTCGACTTCATCCTCGCGTACGATCGCGGTTGCGCAAAGCGGTTCTAAAGCGGCGTGGGCCAAAAATGGCACCTCATAGATCCACGAAAATTGACGCTCTGCCCCCTCAATCGCGCGGAACGTCGTGTCGCGATCAAAGCGACCGTCCACCGCGCGACGCCCAGCTTGCGCGGCGGCATCGTTGTCGAGAGCCTGAAGCATACGCTCGCGCATCCCGACTGAATCTAGGCTCGACACGTCACTGATATCGAAGTCAATGTCCAACGCGTTGACTGCTTGTCTCGCCTGCCAGCTATTCTTCGCCAGCACTGCGACGCCATCTTGTACGGCAAAGACATCCACCACCCCCGGTAGACTGAGCGCCGACTCGGGGGAGAAACGAACTTGTTTCGCGATCACCTGTGGCGCGCGACGCAGCGCGGCATGCAACATGCCTGGCAACTTAACATCGATGCCAAAGATCGCCGAGCCGTCGACTTTGGGGCCCGTGTCTTTACGCGGCAACGATCTCCCAATGAGAGTGAATTCTTTGGGGTCCTTCAGACGCGGTGATTCGGGAACAGGGCGCTTCGCAGCCTCCGCCGCCAAGGCTGCGAAATTGAGTGATCGTCCCGTTGGCGCGTGCGTGACCAAGGACGCCGAGGCGCCACACTCTTCTGGACTGACGGACCAACGCTCGGCAGCCGTGGCGATCAGCATCTCTCTGGCCGCGGCACCGAGCCGACGCAGTAAGTCATAGTAGATCTTGATGGATTCGCTACTTGCCGTGCGGTGCCGACGCGTGATGGGATTGATGTACGCATCATCAGCCATCGCCAAGCGTATTTGCACTTGCGCCCAGTCTGCGCCTAATTCGTCAGCCAGAATTTTGCTGAGCCCATCATGTACGCCCTGCCCCATTTCAGATTGGGGGCAGGTGATGAACACACCGTCTGCGTTGATTTCGAGGTAGGCGTTAAAGACACCGGCAGTGGCATGGTGAGGGGTCTCCGCGCCTTCATGGGCGAACGCCCACGGTGAGGCGTGCAACGCAATCGCGAGCCCGCCTGCAGTACCGACACCTGCGCGTAAAAAATATCGTCGATCCATCGCCTGTGGTCCTCGCTTATTGGCTACCCCGAATCCAATTCTCGAGCTCTGCACGTTGCCGGACGTCAGCGTAACGGCGTCCCACATCGCGCAGGGTATCATCATGTGGGCCTTGTTCGGCGTCACCACAACAGTCCGCAGCCACTTGCACCTTAAACCCATAAGAAAACGCGTCGACAATCGTGGCCCGCACGCAACCGCTTGTGGTGCACCCGGCTACGATGACGGTATCCACATTCTCGCGAACTAAAAAAGTAATCAGTGGTGTCTGAAAAAACATCGACGGTGCATTCTTGCAGTAAGTGAAGTCACTGGCATGGTGGATTTTAGGATCCATCTGCGTGCATTCATGGCCATAAAAGAATTCTTTGCGTACGGCGTCGACTTTCCACAATGGCATGTCTTTCTGACTGCAGTACGCCGTGTAGCAGGCTGCGACCGGCAGACCCTTCGAACGCGCTACGTCGAGTAGACCCGCCGTTTGATCACGCGCCGCATGCAAGCGAGGCAACCCGCCCAGTGCAAATCGTGGGTCGGTAAAGGCAAGCTGCCAATCCACGACTAATACCGCGGCCTTGCGACCAAACCCTACTTCGCCAGTCGAATATCCCACATCCACATATCGATCTGTCATGGCCTATCCCTTATCAAAAAATGCTTAAAAAAAAGTCCCCGATCCGCGAGGAACGGGGACTTTGATCAGCAACTTCAGCGCCGGTTCGTCCCGCGCTGTCGCCGCGGCAGCCCTTAGGCTGCCTTAGCGCCTTTCTTCTTGGCCATGGCTTCTGCAGCCACCTTCGCCCACTTCGTGAAGCGCGGCTGCATCGGCGGCTCAAAGCCGGTTTCGGCTTTACAGCGACCCTTGAGCTCTTCGATCGACTCAAAGCCGCGGTCAAAGATTTTCTTCTTACCACGTTTGCTCGCCATACTCTTACGCAGGCTCGCCGTCGCCGTTTCGTCGACATTACCGTCGGCATCCACTACGACGCCGTAGCGACGTGCGCCCTCGACCGAGACGAGGCCCGCGACCACGTCGAAGGCCACGAGACTGGCATCGCGCTCAAGGGGGTCACCCCACCCGCCGCCGCCCCAAGTGTCTGCAATCAGCAGATCGCCGGCTTCCACTTTCACATGATCGATTTTTGAGGGGAGCAGTTCCTCGGTACCATCCGCACGCTGCAAGAGCTTGCGGCTACGAGCACCGGGCTCACCGCCATTGGCGCCCCACGGGTAGGTGAGCCAACGATCATCGTGGATCGAGATTTCGCCCGGCTCCAAGAAACGATAGCCGATTCGCAGGCCATTACCGCCGCGATGCTTACCGGCGCCACCGGTATCCACGATGGTTTCGTAGATATCGATCCGCAGCGGGAAGTAGCTCTCGAGGAACTCGTTCGGGACATTAGTGAACGACGGCCACAGCGAGTGACCATCGGGACCGTCACCGAAGGGCTTGCCAGGGATACCACCGAACGTGATCTGGTAAAGCTGATACCACTCGCCGTTCTTGTCGTAACCCGAGTACATGAAGTGCGGGCTGTCCGAGAAGCCAGCGCCACACATGAAGTCGGGGTTACCCTGACCCAGTAAGCCCGCGAGGATGTCAAAGATACGACCCAAGGCGTGAGTACGGCACGAGAGCGCCGCCGGCTTCAAGGGTTTCAGTAGCGTTCCGGGCGGGATACGCACTTCCATAAGGTCATAGAAGCCGTCGTTAAAGAGGATCTGCGGGTCAAACACCATGATCATGTAGATGCCCGCGAACATCTTGAACATTTCTTCGTTCAACAAGAAGTTGATCGAAGAAATCGACTGGGGATCGGTGCCCTCAAAATCAAAGATGCACTTATCGCCCTCACGCCACATGCTGCACTTGATACGGTAAGGGCCCATGTTGAGGCCGTCATCGCAAATGTAATCTTCGAAGTGCTGCTTCGTTTCCGGCACGTTCTGGCGAATCAAGGCACGCATCGCGCGCTTGTTACGATCCAGCATTGCATCCATGGCGGAGTAGAACACGTCGTCGCCAAAGCGCTCAGCAATCTCGATACAACGGGTCGATGCGGTACGCAGCGCCGCGGTGATGGCGTTGAAGTCCGACAGGTTCCAGTGCGGCAGGCGGCAGTTGTGTAGGACCACTCGCAAGACATCTTCGTTGAGCTGACCGCCTTTGAAGATCTTGACGGGCGGCACCACGATGCCATCTTCGTAGATGGTCGTGCCATCGGTCGGCAATGAACCCGGCACTTTACCGCCCACGTCGGTCATATGACCAAACATGGCGGTCCAAGCGATGATACGGCCATCCCGGTAGACGGGCATCAACATCAGCCAGTCGTTGGCGTGGCTGATGGCGCCATTGACCGAGTACGGATCGGACGTCAAAAAGATATCGCCCTCTTCGACCGTACCGTCATAGCCTTGCATGAAGCCCCAGATGAACGAACCGAACTGACCGACGACCATTTTGCCGTCGGTGTTGGCGATCATTGGGAACTCGTCGTGCTGTTCACGAATGCCAGGTGACATCGCGGTTCTAAACAACACCGTATCCATTTCATAGCGCGCATTACGCAATGCGCTCTCAATGATATCGATTGTGACGGTGTCCACCTTCGTCTTTTTGAAGGCCTTCTTGTTGCGCTGAACGATTGTTGCAGGCATGGGAACTTCCTTTAGTTAAATACGTGTTAGGTCAGCGTGATTTACTTGCGGGCCTTCTTGGCCTTTTTGCCTTTGGCGGGCTTAGCCACTTTGGCTTTGCTCGCTTTGGCCTTCGCAGCCGGCTTCGCCTTTTTCACGGCAGGCTTTTTGGCTGCCGGTTTTTTGCTCGCTGGCTTGTAGTTATCGGGGTAAATCAACAGGCAGCTTGAACCATCCACCACCGCCGTATGCTTGGGTAGCACCACTGTGGTCGAATCCATTTCCATCACGATGGCAGGACCGGCAACCTTGTTACCCGTCTTGAGTTTCGCGCGGTCATAGACGATGGCCGTGACATCTTTGCCTTCCATGAAACACTTCTGCTTGCCGACGGCGGCCGCCTTAGGATCGCTTCCGCCCTTCGCCAAAGGTGGGCGCTTGATCTTGATGCCCTGTCCTTGCACCGTGGCGCGCAAGGTGACGAGCTCGTGCTCGAGCGGTAGGGCAAACGTAAAGAGCCGCTTGTGCTCTTCATCAAACTGATCCGAAATCGATTTGAGGCCTTTCGCCTGCAAATCTTTGAGACTGAGCTCAACCGTCAAACGCAGACCCTGGCCGTGATAGCGCAGGTCGACCTGATAGCTGGTGCGAATCTCGGCCTTCGGCACGCCCTCTTCGATCAATGCCTTGGCAGCATCTTTAGCCAATTCCTTGAGAATCTTCTCGACTTCCTTGGCGCTGGTGTCGGAGAACTTTGCCACGAACGTGCGGGCACGCTCATCGCGAACGGCTGTTGTCGCATCGCCCAAGGCACACAACACGCCCGGACCCGGCGGGATGATCGACGGCCATGAACCGAGCAGCTTTGAGAGCGCATTCGCATGAATCGGGCCAGCGCCACCGAAAGCGATGAGTGCGTAGTCTCGCGGGTCGTAGCCCTGCTCGACCGACACCAGGCGCAGGGCGCCCACCATGTTTTCATTGACGATGTTGTAGATACCCAGTGCGGCAGCCTTGGTCGTGAGACCCAGCGCGTCGCCCACTTTCTTGACGGCTGCGTGCGACAGGTCGCGCTTGAGCTCCATGTCGCCGCCAAGCTTCTGCATCTCGGGCAAATAACCGAGCACGATATTGGCGTCGGCCACTGTCGGCTCCGTGCCGCCGCGATCGTAGGCAGCAGGACCCGGATCGGCACCCGCTGACTGAGGACCGAC